>NZ_OZ386212.1:2591145-2915038 GCF_977968315.1 Kushneria sp. EE4 | reverse complement strand
GAGCGCGCCGTGCGGCTTGACGTAGCGCACCTGCGTGCCGGCGGCGCGGGCCAGGCCCTGGAGCGCGCCGATCTGATAGATCACATCGCTTGTGAGTTCATCGCTTGCGATGTCCATGTTGCGCCGGCCAAAGCCGACCAGGTCCGGATAGCTGACGTGTGCCCCGACACTCACGCCGTGCTCGGCGGCAGCGGTCAGGGTGCGCAGGATGCCGCTCGGGTCGCCGGCGTGAAAGCCGCAGGCGACGTTGGCGCTGGTGACGATGCCGAGCATGGTGGCGTCATCGCCCATGTGCCACGCCCCAAAGCTTTCACCCAGATCGCTGTTTAAATCGATAGAAGACATGCAGGGCTCCCGGTTCATACAGAGGGTGTCAGAAAGGCAAAGATCGGGCCGATGGCGTTAAAGCCCATATACCAGGTCAGCGCGCAGACCACCGCACCCGAGATCAAAAGCCAGCGCGGGTAGCGATGGCCGTGCATCAGATCACGCCGGCGCCAGGCGACATAAATGAAAAGCGTGAGTCCCACCGGCAGGATCAGACCGTTAAAGCCGCCAACGAAGACCAGAAGCGCTGCCGGCGGTGTGCCGATCGACAAAAAGGCCGCCAGTGAAACAAGAATGAATACCAGTGTGGCGCGGTTGCGCACGCCTTCGCTGATGCCGGGGCGAAAGGCGCTTAAAAAGGTCATTGAAGTGTAGGCCGCACCGATGATGCTGGTGATGCCGGCGGCCCAGAGAATCAGGCCGAAGGCGCGCAGGCCCATCTCGCCGGCAGCGGCCTGGAAGGCCTGAGCGGCCGGGTTGGCGCTCTGGCTGGCGGTGTCGATGACCACGCCGCTGGCCACTACGCCAAGAATGGCAAGAAACAGGATATAGCGCATGACGCCGGTGACCAGAATGCCGCGCAGGGCGGCCTTCGAGACGGTTTCGACATTCTCGACGCCGCCCAGGCCCCGGTCCAGCAGACGGTGGGCGCCGGCATAGGTGATGTAGCCGCCGACGGTGCCGCCCACGATGGTGGTGATGGTGGCAAAGTTGATGGTATCGGGCATGACGGTCTGGCGCAGCGCCTCGCCCACGGGCGGGCTGGAGGCAAACGCCACGAACACGGTCATCGCCAGCATCACCATCCCCAGCACGATGATGATCCGGTCGATGGCAACGCCGGCCCGCTTTGATAAAAAGATGCCTGCGGCAATGACGGCGCTGATCAGCCCGCCCCAGGTGGTGTCCAGCCCCATCAGCGCGTTGAGACCGAGACCGGCGCCGGCAATGTTGCCGACGTTGAAGGTCAGTCCACCCACGATAATCAGGATCGCCAGCAGATAGCCGCTGCCGGGCAGGGCGGCGTTGGCGACTTCGGGGGCGCGCATGCCGGTCACGGTGACCACCCGCCAGATGTTGAGCTGCACCACCAGGTCAATGAGGATCGAGGCCAGAATGCCAAAGGCAAAGGCGGCGCCCATCGTGGCGGTGAAGGTCGCCGTCTGGGTAATAAAGCCGGGGCCCACCGCCGAGGTGGCCATCAAAAAGACGGCACCGATCAGGGAGGCGCGTCGGGAGCGGGCGGACCCGACGTCAGGAGTAGCTGCCATATCAAGGGCTCCGAGGAGAAATGGTGACAGGCTCTGCCAGCAATCGGCGTGCCACAATCGGCAGAGCGTCCGCATTTTGTAGGTTTATCCACTTTGATTGTTCAACAATACGGACCATGCCGGCGGGGCGGTATTCGACTTGTGTTTCATGCCGGTGCATCAAAATGTTGCCGCGCGCCGTTTCGGTGCACGCACAAGGCTTGTCGGCAGGCGCCCTTATCGGGAACACTGGGCGTTTCCTGACAAGTCATGACCAAAACGGCGCTTCAATGAAAAAGCAGGCCCTGGAAGACGGGAGCAGATCGCTGGGAGAAACCGTGACGGCCGGCATTCGACGGCTGCTGGTAGAAGGGGCCTTTGCGCCGGGGCAGCGGCTCTCGGAAATCGCCCTGTGTGAACGTCTGGGGGTCTCGCGTAATACGCTGAGAGAGGCCTTTCGCACGCTCGCCCATGAGGGGCTGGTGACGCATCAGCCCCACCGCGGCGTGTTCGTGACCCGCCCCGACCCGGCCTCCATTGTCGAGATCTACCGGCTGCGGCGATTGATCGAGTGCCGCGCCCTCGATGACGCCTGGCCCAGCCACCCGGCGGTAAAGAAGATGCGCGCGGCGGTCGAAAACGGCCGCGAGTGCCGCGAGCGCAGGGACTGGCTGGCGGTAGGCACGGCCAACATGGCCTTTCACGGTGCCATCGTGGCACTGGCGGACAGTCCGCGCCTTGACGCCTTTTTCAGCCAGATCCTGGCCGAGCTGCGTCTCGCCTTCGCTCTGATGGCCGACAAGGAGTGGTTGCACGGCCCGTATGTCGAGATGAATCAGCAGGTGCTGGATACCTTTGACGCCGGCGACAACAAAGCGGCCGTGGCCCTTCTGGAGCAGTACCTGGCGCAGTCCGAGCGGGTCGTGCTGGCCGCCTGGGAGCGTCAGGCAACCTCCGGGGGATAAACCGTCCGGTGCATGGCGCGACAGTCCGGCGCGCGAAATATGCCGGCGGGGCCGCAGGGCAGGGGGCAGGTCTTGAAATCGCCGTATCGGGGCTTCTCTTTTGGCGCGCAGCGTTGATAATCACGCTATTGCGACCACGTCATCACGATCACGGAGACACGACATGAACCAGCCCCACGTCCACGGCCCGCACTGCCAGCACGACCACGACCATCATCATGAGCATGGCCACGTCCATGGCCCGAATTGCAGCCACGGCGTTCAAAAGCCCGCCCGCAATGCCATGAAGGATGTCGGACGCAACGACCCGTGCCCCTGCGGTAGCCAGAAGAAGTTCAAGAAGTGCCACGGCGGCTAGGCGCTGTCCCGTCTCTGCTCGGCGACCGTTCAGACAAAAACCGGTCAGAAACCACCGACACCCCATAAAAAACCGGCGCCCAGGGGCGCCGGTTTTTTTTGCTGGCAGATCTCAACGCCGGGACGCGCCCGGCGTGATGGTATCGATCAGAGCCTGCCTTCGAGGACTTCTTCAGCCGTAACCTGACGGTTGTCGACCGAGCTGGTCCACTGACCCCAGCCTTCGGCGCTCACGTTGTCACCGTTGTCGCCCAGGTGCTCGAGACGCTTTTTGTCGTCGTCGGTGAGAACCTGTCTGGCCAGCGGCTGGAGTTGCTTCACATCACCCACACTCAGGCCGAGCTTGTCGGCCACGCGGTTGCCGTAGTCGTCATGCACCATCCAGAAGTGCCACAGCATGCGTTCCTGCACGTCGCGCTCGCAAAGACCCAGCAGTTCGACCATGTTGCCGGTCAGGTCGTCGCGCTCCCAGTCCTGCATGGTGTTGTAGCGACCGCGCGCCTGGACGTAGTCATTACGACGCTCCAGCACGCTGCGCGTGAGCGGCCCGCGGACTTCGGGCGGGTGGTTGGGCTCGTCGCGGCTGGATTCCTGCAGACCGTTGTGGATCGACGGCTCGAAGTTGATGTGCGGGTTCTGCCCGGGCGCCATGCTCTGGTCATAGGCCATCTGACCGTCGCGCTGGTTGGTGGCAACCTTCGCATTTTTCGGCTGATTGACCGGCAGCTGCAGGTAGTTGGGCCCGATACGATAGCGCTGGGTATCGGAGTAGGAGAACGTACGACCGACCAGCATCTTGTCATCGGAGAAATCCAGGCCGTCGACCAGCACGCCGGTACCCATGGCGATCTGATCGTTTTCGGCAAAGAAGTTCTCGACGTTGCGGTTGAGCGTCATGACGCCGATTTTGCGCAGCGGGAACTGATCTTCCGGCCAGATCTTGGTGTCGTCCAGCGGGTCCCAGTCGAGCTCGGGATGATCGTGATCTTCCATCAGCTGGACAAACACATCCCATTTCGGATAGTCGCCGCGCTCGATGGCATCATAAAGATCCTTCGATGCCGAGCCCAGATCCTGACCCTGCACCTTCGCGGCTTCGGCCGCGGTCAGGCTGGCCACGCCGCACTGCGGGTGGAAGTGGTACTTGACCAGGCAGGTCTCGCCCCGGGCGTTGACCATCTTGTAGGTGTTGACCCCGAAGCCTTCCTGATGACGATAGGAGGCCGGAATACCGCGCGGGCTGAACAGGTGCGTCAGCATGTGCATCGCTTCAGGCGTCTGGCTCATGAAGTCGAAGATGCGGTTGGGTTCCTGACGGAAGGTGACCGGGTCCGGCTTGAGCGAGTGGATCACGTCCGGGAACTTGATCGCATCACGGATAAAGAACACCGGCAGATTGTTGCCGACCAGGTCCCAGTTGCCGTCTTCGGTATAGAACTTCACGGCAAAGCCACGCGGGTCGCGAGCGGCTTCCGAGGAGTCACGGCCACCGATGACGGTGGAAAAGCGCAGCGCCAGGTCGGTTTTCTTGCCGGCGTCCTGGAAAAGTCTGGCGCGCGTGTATTTGGACGCGGGCTCATCACCGATCATGCCGGTGGCTTCAAATTCACCGTAGGCCAGAAAGCCGCGGGCATGGACCACGCGCTCGGGAATGCGCTCGCGGTCGAAATGACTGATCTTTTCGAGAAACTGATAGTTTTCGAGCGTCGCCGGGCCGCGGCTGCCGACCGTGCGCTGGGACTGATTGTTGCTGACAGGATGACCCTGTCGATTGGTCAATTCGTTGTCTCTATCCGACATGCCTTTCTCCTCTTTATTGACATCCTGTCCGGGTCGTATCAGGAGCCGGTCACGAGCGGCCCCGAATGCGAAAGGTACCACGGTACCTTCATGGATTAGTCCTATCGTGGCGCGGAGGCCAGGACTATGACGCTCCGGGAAACGCCGCTGTCGCACGGTGTTTCACGTGAAACATGGCAGCTGGTCGACGGGTCAAAACCGCGCCGGAGCTGAAGCCTGGTGACCACGAGGCGACGTCGGGCATGAACGGCACAGGTTCGTGGGATGCAACAGGGCAACATGGCCCTTTTCCATGACGGCAGGTGTGACTGATGCACGTAACGAGACTGTATTCCGGTGACGACGGCGAGTCCCATTTCGAGGACCTGGAGATCGAGGTCGGCGGTGATGCCGAGATCGGCAGGCTGTCAGCGCCGATCCCGGCCACCGGCCTCGTGTTTCGTGAAACTGCCCCGGACTATGACTACAGCTGGCACAACGCGCCGCAGCGCCAGTACATCCTGATGCTCGACGGCAGCGTGGACATTACGGTGGGCAGCGGCGAGACAAGACGTTTGAACACCGGTGATATCCTGCTGTGCGAGGACACCACCGGGCGCGGCCACGTGAGCCGGGCAGTTGACGGCCAGCCGCGCCGCTCGGTATTTGTCACGCTCGAATAGTTCGCGCGGCGTTTTACGCCCCGACCTGAAGTGTCAGCACCAGCTGGGTCAGGGCGTGAATGACCAGCCCGATCAGACCGCCGACCAGCGTGCCGTTGATACGGATGAACTGCAGGTCGTTGCCGACGTTTTTCTCGATCTGGGCGACGATTTCATCGCTGTCGAGGCTGTCCAGATAGCGCTGGATGTAGGCATCGATGCGCGGCCCGTTGCGTTCGACCAGCGCCGGCAGCAGCGCGACGGCCTGCTCGTTGAGCCATTCGCGCGCCGGCGCATCCTGTTCAAGGGTGCGTGCGTAATACTCGATGAACTGCTCGATCCAGGCCCGTGACTGCGAATCAGCAGCGTCAAGATCACGGGCCAGCCAGTCCATCAGCTCCTCCCAGACGCCGGCGATATAGTCGCTGAGACGATCGTTATCGAGCAGGTCATCGCGCAGCCGGTCCAGCCGCCGGGCAAGGGCCGGGTCGTGGCGCATGCGCTCGATGAACTCGGCAAACTGATGATCCAGATGCTGACGCAGCGGGTGGTCCGGGTCGTCGCTGACCTCGCTGATCAACCGCGCGCTCTGCTCGACGATGCGCTCGTTGATCAGCCAGCCGGCCAGCCGGTGCATGCTGACTTCGCGTCCCATGACGCGTGGGTTGAAAAGCTTGAAGACGGTCCCGGTAATGAAGTGTTTGACCCGCTCCTGATTGTCCTCGACCTCGAGCCAGCGTGAGAGCCTGGCCAGCGAATCATCCAGCAGCGCCTGATGGCGCCCCTCGGCGGCCAGCACGTTCAGCGCGCTTCCCATCAGCCGGGCCGTATTGATGCGGCCCAGATGGTGGCGCAAAGTGCGGGTGAGAAAATCCCGCGCCGCACTCTGGCGCACCGCCGATAATGAGGTGCTCATCATTTGGGTCAAACGCTCGGCCACCATGACGCGCCGGTCGGGTCGTGACAGCCAGCCCACCAGCGCGCCGGCCACGTCAAAGCGGCGCACGCTGTCGCGCACGTAGGTCTCTGACAGAAAATTCTCGCGGATAAACCCGGAAAGACTCTTGCCCAGCCGCGCCCGGTTGCGCGGAATGATCGCCGTATGGGGGATTTTCAGCCCCAGCGGATGGCGAAAGAGTGCGGTGACGGCAAACCAGTCGGCGATGCCGCCGATCATGGCCGCCTCTGCAAAGGCCGAGACGTACTCAAGCGCCGGGAAGCGGGCCTGATACCAGGTGCTGACGACGTATAACATCAGCGCGCCGATCAGGCAGAGCGTGGCGATGCGGCGTCGGTTGTGGTGTGGCGGGGTCAATCGAAGGCGCTCCCTTGTGAAATGATCTGGCGAGAGCTTAGCGCAGCGCGCGCCTGTGCGTGCATCCTCCACCCATTGGTCCAGGGCGGTTGTTCCGCCTGTTTGATCCGGTCACACTTTCGGTCATTACAATTCAGCGTCGCCTTTTGAAGCCGGATGCTCCTCTCAATCTGTTGCCGGGCACCCGGCGTCTGGAGGCGATAAACACTCTGCGCCCCTGCGTTTTCAGACGACGATAGAGAGACGGCATGACCGACATACCGGATAACCACACAACGACCTCCTCTCTGGAAGAACCCGGCCTTGATTTTCGCCTTGGCGCGCTGGGTGCTGCCATACCGCTGATCTTTTTTGTCGGCTGGGCGATTATCACCAGTGTACTGGGGCTGTCCTCCGAAATCGGTCTGGTCATGGGCTGTCTGTTTGGTTTGACGCTGGGCCTTTTGTTTTGCAAGAGCCGCTGGGAGGCGTATGCCCAGGGGCTTTTCAGCGGCATGGCCCAGCCTATTGGCGTGGTCGCCGTGGTGGCCTGGTTCTATGCCGGCATGCTGGCGCAGGTGCTGCAGACCGGCGGGCTGGTGGAAGGCCTGGTCTGGCTGGGCGGCATTTCGGGGGCCAGCGGCGGCGCCTTTGTGGGCCTGACCTTTGTACTGGCAGCCGTTTTTTCTACTGCAGTCGGCACCGGCTACGGCACCACGGTGGCCTTTAGTACGCTGATGTACCCGGCCGGGGTGGCGCTGGGCTGTGACCCGGTGGTGCTGTTTGGCGCGATTCTGGCCGGCGCGATCTTTGGCGATAACCTGGCACCGGTGTCGGACACCACCATCGTTTCGGCCACCACCCAGGAGGCCGACGTGCCGGGCGTGGTGAAAAGCCGCTTCAAGTACTCGATCATGGCGGCCGTGCCGTCGCTGGTGCTGTTTGTGCTGCTGGGCAACGCCAGCAGCGACGCGGGCGGCAATCAGGAAGCCCTGAACGCGATGATGGCGCAGACCGACCCGATGGGGCTTTTGATGCTCATCCCCTTTGCGCTGGTGTTGCTGCTGGCCCTGCGCGGTCACCATCTGATCACCTCACTGACCTGGGGGATCGTTGCGGCATCCATCATGATCGTGGCGGCGGGGCTTGCCGCCCCGGGCGAGATCATGGCCTTTGATCCGGACAGCGACACCGTGGTGACCGGGGCGCTGGTGGATGGCGTCAGCGGCTACGTCAACATGGCAATTTTGATCCTGTTGATTGTCGCGACCGCGCATCTGCTCAAACTGGGCGGCACCATGAGCGCCGTCACAAAAGGGTTGATGCGCTGGATCGGCGATTCCGTGCGCCGCGCGGAGCTTGCCATCTGGGGGATCGTGGCGCTTTTGAACTCGGCGATCACCATCAATACGGCCGCCGAAATTGCTGCCGCCCCCTTCGTACGCGAGCTGGGCAAAAAGTACCGCATTCATCGCTATCGCCGCGCCAATATGCTCGACGCCGTCACGTCGGCGCTGGGCTATATCTTCCCCTGGGGGGCGCCGGTACTGCTGGGCTGGGCAACGATCACGGCCATGCAGGGCCAGTATGCGTGGCTGCCGGTCGTGGCGCCTACCGAGGTCTTCCCGTTTGTCTTCCACGGCTGGTTTTTGCTTTTGATCATGCTGTTTGCCGCGGCCACCGGCTGGGGGCTGCATTTCGAGGAGGACGAGACGGTTGATGAGGCCACGCCCACACGCTGATGCGCAGGGCGACAACACGATAACGCTGGCAATCGGGGCGCAAATCCCCTATGTTGGCGCTCCTCTTCGCACGGGCAGGCCGTCGGTCTGCCTCCGTCATTGAAATTCCCCCTGCGCTGTCACGGCGCTGTCGCTCTCGCGAAGAAGACGCCAGTATCCGATAGCGCCATGAGACAACCTGTCGATGTCATTTTCCCAACTTGGGCTGTCGCCCGAGCTTTTGCGTGCTCTTGAAGATGCTGGCTACCAGACACCTTCCCCCATTCAGTCCAAGGCGATTCCGGCCTGTCTTGAAGGCCGCGACGTACTGGCAGCCGCCCAGACCGGTACCGGCAAGACCGCAGGCTTTACCCTGCCGATCCTGGAGCGACTGTCGCGCCAGCCGCAGGGCCACAAGCGTCCGGTACGCGCCCTGATCCTGACCCCGACCCGTGAACTGGCCGCTCAGATCGGCGAGTCGGTCGAAAAATACGGCGTTCACCTCAACCCGCGTCTAAAAAGCGATGTGGTCTATGGTGGCGTCAAGGTCAATCCGCAGATCGCGCGGCTGCGTGACGGCGTGGATATTCTTGTCGCCTGCCCGGGCCGCCTGCTGGATCTGGTCGGCCAAAAGGCCGTGCGTCTGGATCAGGTCGAGACCCTGGTGCTGGATGAAGCCGACCGCATGCTGGACATGGGCTTTATTCACGACATCAAGAAAATTCTGCGTCTGGTGCCCAAGCAGCGTCAGAACCTGCTGTTCTCCGCGACCTTTTCAAAAGAGATCAGGGAACTTGCCGGCACGCTGCTGGACAATCCGGTCAGCATTGACGTGGCACCGCGCAACACGGCGGCCGAAAGCGTTGATCAGTCGGTCTACATGGTCGACAAGCCCCAGCGCATGGCGCTTTTGACCCATCTGATTACCCATCATCAGTGGTCCCAGGCGCTGGTCTTTACGGCCACCAAGCACATGGCCAACCGCGTCACCCAGCATCTGCAAAAGGCCGGTATCACGGCGGCGGCCATTCATGGCAACAAGAGCCAGAACGCCCGCACCGCGGCGCTGTCCGGTTTCAAAAGCGGTGAAGTACAGGTGATGGTGGCCACCGACGTGGCCGCGCGCGGCATCGATATCTCCGAGCTGCCCAACGTGGTCAACTTCGAGCTGCCCAAGACGCCGTCCGACTATGTCCACCGCATCGGTCGTACCGGCCGTGCCGGCGCCACCGGTCAGGCGGTGTCGCTGGTCATGCCCGACGAGCGCGGTCAGCTCAAGCAGATCGAGAAGCTGATTGGGCGCAACATTCCCGAGGCGCGCGCCGAGGGCTTTGACTTTACGCGGGCCGTGCCGGAAACGCCGGATGAGCGCGAACAGCGCCCGGGCGGCGGCCAGCGTCGTCAGGGCAGTGGCCAGGCGCGCAACAATGGCGGTGGCGCTCGCAACGGCGGCGGCAACGGCCGCAGTGGATCAAACAATCGCTCGCGCAGCGGTGGCGGTGGCAGTACCGGCAGCACTGGCAGCAACGAGCAGGCACGCCCGGCGCGTCGCCGTCGGCGCAGCAGCTCGGGCTCGGCGGACAACAGCGGCAACCGCTGATCGCATGCTGCATCCTGTGTGATGATCTCAAAACCGTCTGCTTCGGCAGGCGGTTTTTTTATGCCCGCTTTCCGGTAGACGCCTGCAGCGGGCAGTGGCATGGTCGCTGGCCTTCACTGAGCGATGAGCAAAAGAGGCGTGCGAGCATGCGTGCAGCAAGGCATTCAAAGGGACTGACCCATGAGCAGCAGGCGCGTCGCGCGGCGCTGGGCAGTTTTGTCGGGGCGGTGGTCGACTGGTATGACTTTCTGCTTTACGGGATCGTGGCGGCGCTGGTGTTCAATTCTCAGTTCTTCCCCAACGTGAGTCCGGCCGCCGGCACGCTGGCGGCGCTGGCGACCTTTGGCGTGGGCTTTCTGTTCCGCCCGCTCGGGGGCATCGTGTTTGGTCATTTCGGGGATCGGCTGGGGCGCAAGCGCATGCTGGTGCTGACCGTGATGCTGATGGGGGTCTCCACGGCACTGATCGGGCTGCTGCCAACCTATGCCACCATCGGCGTCTGGGCTCCGGTCCTGCTGGTGACGCTGCGCGCGCTGCAGGGTTTTGCCGTGGGCGGCGAGTGGGGCGGTGCGGCGCTGATGGCGGTCGAGAGTGCGCCGCGTCATCGACGGGCGTTTTACAGTAGCGGTGTGCAGGTAGGTTACGGGGTAGGGCTGATTCTGGCCACCGGCAGTATCTCGCTTTTAAGCCACTATCTTGATGATGCCGCCTTTCAGAGCTGGGGCTGGCGGTTGCCGTTTGTCTTTTCCGTTGTACTGGTGGCGATTGCCTTTTGGGTGCGCGCGGGGCTTGAGGAGTCGCCCGAATTCAAGGCAGCCGTCGAGGACAGGGCGCAGACACCCGCCCGGCCGCCGGTGCTCGAGGCATTGAGCCGGCATCCAAAAGCGTTTTTACAAATCATTGCGCTGCGCCTGGCCGAGCTTTTCACGATGTATATCGTGACCACCTTTGCGCTGAGCTACTCCACCAGTCATCTGGGCCTGTCCCGCGAGCTTTTTCTCAATATCGGATTGCTGGTCGGCGCCATCAGCTGCGTGACCATTCCGCTGTTTGCGCTTCTGGCCGACCGCTTCGGCCGTCGTCGCGTGTACGTGGTGGGCGCGCTGGTCGGCGTACTGTGTGCCTTTCCCTTTTTCATGGCCCTGGAGGCGCGCTCGACTGTCTGGATCGTCTTTTTTGCCGTCATGCTGGCCAACATCGCCCATGACATGGTGGTCAGCGTTCAGCAGCCCATGTTTGCCGAGCTTTTCGGCACGGCCTACCGCTACAGCGGTGCCGGCGTGGGCTATCAGGTGGCAAGCGTTGTGGGCGGCGGGTTTACGCCGTTTATTGCCGCCGCCCTTGTGAGCATGGCCGGCGGCAGCTGGCTGCCGGTGGCGGTCTATCTGGCCTGTGGCTGTGGGCTGTCGGCGCTGGGCGTGATGAGCATCCAGCGCCACCGCGCTGACCGGGAAGGATGACACACAGGGCCGGCGGCGGGTCGGTGGCTGTCACGTCACGGTCATGGCGCGGGCGACAGGGGCAGGCGGTGCGACTACTCTTAAGCATTACGCAACAAAACGGCTTTTTCATCTCGCCATTTGTGGGAAACGATGTCTTTTACCGGGTCAAGCTCAATGCCACGTCGCTCCATCGCTGCCCTGATCAAGGGACTCAAGAAGCTGCTTCACGTTGTGGCGCGTCCGGCCAAGTCGGAAAAGGTCCACGGCGGCAGGCTGATTCATACCTACCGCGGCTACGGCACCCATCGGGAAGTGTTTTTGATGGGTCGGGTCTTTCGCCAGCCCGGCTTCAATCTGGACCTGCCCGACGGGTCATGGCGGCGTGACCTGGCCGATATCGTGCGCCGTACCGTGCGCTGGGGCATCAAGCACATCGATGTCCAGATTCAGCTGAGCGATCAGACGGTCACGGTGACCACCGACCGGGATGGCTATTTCAACGCCCACATTCAGCTTGAAACGCCGCTGCCGGGGGATCGGATCTGGCACGAGGCACATCTGCGCATCATATCGCCGAGCAAGGATCACAAGAGCTCTCGAGCCAATAGCGGTGCCGGCGGCGATGCCGTAGCGGATATCTATATTCCGCCGGCCGATATCGACTTTGCCGTGATCAGCGATATCGACGATACGGTGATGTACACCGGCGTGGCCAACAAGCTGAAGATGATGTATCACCTCTTCATTGCCCGCGCCGAGCAGCGCATGGCTTTTCCCGGCGTGGCGGCGCTCTATCGCGGATTTCATGTGGGCGATGGGGATCAGCACTGCCAGCGACCGCTTTTGTACGTCTCGCGGGCGCCGTGGAGCATCTATGAGATGCTGGAGGCGTTTTTTCGACTCAATCGGATTCCGGTCGGGCCGATTCTGTTTCTGCGCGAATGGGGGCTGACGCTGCAACACCCGCTGCCGCGCAAGGCCGAAGACCACAAGCGTGCACTGATCGAGACCATGCTTGAGCTGTATGATCCGCTGCCCTTTGTGTTGATCGGCGACAGCGGCCAGCACGACCCCGAGGTCTATACCGACATCGTGCGTGACTATCCCGGCCGCATCCGCACGGTCTATATCCGCGATGTCAGCAACGATGCCGACCGTCAGCAGGCCATCGAGACCCTGTCGGATCAGATCGACAAGGAGCAGAACAACGACTGCACGCTGGTACTGGCCTCGGACAGCCTGACCATGGCCGAGCATGCCCATGAACACGGCTATATCTCGAGCGACGCCCTGGAGCGCGTGCGTGAGTCCCAGTAGCGCCTTTGCTCAGCTCGCACGGACAAGCCGGACGCAGAGGTTGTTGGCCGGCATGTCGATGATGTCGGCTGCTACCAGCCCCGCTTCTTGAGCGGCCGGCAGCACTTCCTGTTCCAGATCCCGCACGCCCCAGCGACAATCGCTCGCCTGAAGGCTTTGATGAAAGGCAGCATTGCTTTCAGCTTTCAGCACGCCGTTGCGGCTGAACGGGCCGTATAGCAGCAGCCAGCCCTGCGGCGTCAGATGCCGCGCGGCGCCGTCGAACAGATCCAGCGTGGCCTGCCACGGTGCAATGTGGATCATGTTGAAACACAGCATGGCATCGACACTCGAGGCTGCCAGCGGCCACGGATGTTCCCCGACATCCAGCGCCAGCGGCGGCTGCAGCCGAGCGTCAGGGACCGCTTGATACAGTCTCTTTCGCCAGGCACTGATCGAGGCCAGCGCTGCAGGCTGGGCATCGCTGG
Source organism: Kushneria sp. EE4 (assembly GCF_977968315.1). The sequence continues at coordinate 2,901,857 of NZ_OZ386212.1, read as the reverse complement.
GGGTGAACTCGTGTTCGGGCATGTTGTGAGCGAAGTAAGTGATGTGTTCGCCGCTGCCGCTGGCAATTTCCAGTACACGCGAACCCGTCGCCAGATGCGCCTTCAGCACGTCCAGCAGCGGGCCGCGATTGCGCTGCGCCGCCGGGCTGTACTGACGGTTATCAAAGGCAGTGCTTGAATCATCCATGGTGGTCATGTGCTTTCCTGTTCACGTTTTTTCGTGGTGAAGGGGTGCGCCGGGCACAATATCCGATCACAAGAGACTGGGATGAATTTGAACCAGCGACCATACTTGCCCTGTCACGTCGGTTTTCTGCTATGTTAGAACGCTTTTTTGAATGGACTCAGTGAGGCGACGCATCATGACAGTCAATATCCCTGCCAACGAACAAGAGCTTCTTGCCATGCCGGCTGAGGACTACATGAACGATGCGCAGCTGGAATATTTTCGCCAGCTGCTGCTCAAGGAGCGCAAGGAAGTCGAAACGACCCTTGAGGAGATGCGCGGCAGTATCGGCATGGCAGAAAGCAGCGGTGATGACAGCGACCGCGCAGCCAGTGAAGAAGAACTGCGCTATACCCTGCGTCAGGCCGATCGTGAGACGCGTCTGTGGCGCAAGATCAATGCCACGCTCGATCGTATCGAAGAGGGGGATTACGGTTTCTGTGAGGAGACCGGCGAACCCATCGGCCTCAAGCGCCTGCTGCTGCGTCCGACCGCGACGCTGACCATCGAGGCCAAGCAGCGACAGGAGCAACAGGAAAACCATTACGCCCGCCGCCGCTGAATGGTGCCACCGATGCCGGTTCACCGCGCCTGCCCTGTCTAAAAATCGCCCCATCCCGGGGCGATTTTTTTATTCCTGAACGTTGTGCAATACGACGTTTTTCTTCGACCTCTGGCTGATACTTTATTAATCGAATTAACCCATGTTAAAAGCTCAAGAAAGATTGGTGAAAATACCAGAAGGCTAATAATAATGAGGTTTTCGATAATTAGGTGAAAGGTGTGACCCACATCATCCAATCTGCACATACATCTTTCTAATGTAAGCGTTATTATCCTGTAAAAGAATAATGAAAAGACATCGATACGGGTCGGTCATGACAGTCTCTGGTCTGCCTTTTGACACAGGCTGGTCTACAAAACGCCTGGTTGATGACGATATGCACGGATGAATCGCTGCTTCTTGGGCATTTGATGCTGCCAATGTGCAGGCATGATAGCCGCCTCCTGTCAGGCCACCGCTGACGGGGCGTGCCCATTCATGCTGCCGGAGGTAGCTGGAAGTGGCTTTTTTTCTGGCAGGGGCAGGGAGCCTGGAAAATGCCGAAAGGCATGATGGTACTTGTATCGATAGTCACGTTGCTGCTTTTCTGCGGCCCGACGGCGTACGCCCATGAGCCGATGGTGCTGATCGCCAATCCGTCGGCAACGCCTGGCAACATGACCCGGGAAACCGTGCGCGCCATTTTTGCCATGCGACAGCGCACGCTGCCCGATGGCGAGGCGGCGCATGTTTTTGTGCTGCCGGACAAGCACCCGCTGCATGAACGTTTTACCAAGGAAATTCTTGGCGTTTACCCCCATCAGCTGCGCCTTTCCTGGGACCGGTTGGTATTTTCCGGTACGGGACAGGCGCCCAATGAAGTCGGTTCGGTTGAAGAAATGCGACAACGTGTGGCCAGTACGCCAGGCGGGCTGGGCTATCTGGAAAAAGGAGCCGTGGATGATAGCGTCAGCGTTTTTACGGTGGAGTAACCCGTTTCGCCGTTCTCGACATGCCGCAGCGCTGGCGGTTATCGCAATGGCCGGCAGCGCTTCGCCCGCGCGTGCCGACATGTTCGACACCGTGCAGGCACACGGCTTTTTGAGTCAGGCGCTGATCATCAGTCGGCATAACGACTTCTTCGGCCCCAGCAGTCGGGATGCTGGCAGCCTTGAGTACACGGAAGTCGGGGCCAATGTTTCCATGCGCCCAAGCAACAACCTGCTGGTGTCCGCTCAGGTGCTGAGCCGTCGTGCCGGTGACGACAACAGCAGCTACGAGCCCCGTCTTGATTACGGGCTGCTGGATTATCAGTTCATTACAGCGAACAGTCGTGTCGCAGGCGTGCAGATCGGGAAGCTTAAACAGCCTTTTGGTATTTATAACCAAACACGCGATGTGGCGTTTACACGGCCCAGCATACTTTTGCCGCAGTCGATATATTTTGATCGCACCCGAGCTCCAGCGCTTTCTTCCGAAGGTATCTCCATTTATGAAGAGGAGCATTTACCTTCCGGCATCCTCTATTTCCAGGCAGGTGTGGGCAAGGCCAATACTGACAGTAACGTAAAAAACACTATTTGGGGCTCAAGGGTACCGGCTTCCATCGACGGGGCATTGTCTTCGATCGGGCAGGTCGTTTACGAGCATGGTCCGGGCGATATTGTTGCAGCTTTAACGATTGCCGATGCCAATATAGACATTGACGGCCCGCGTGATGCACCTGATCGTTACTCCTTCAGACCGATAATAATGTCACTTCAATATAATCATGGGTATTGGAGTGTGACGGGTGAATACGCGCTCAGGCGCCAATCATTTACCGGTGGAGACTTTGATCAAAGCATTACCGGGGAAAGTTGGTATCTCCAGTATACGCAACGTTTTCTTGAAGACTGGCAGTGGCTTTTGCGGTATGACTCGCTTGTCAATAATCGCGACGATCGAAACGGGAGCAGGTTTGAGGCTGACGGAAGAGGTGCCAGCCATTCTCAATTCGCCAGAGACTGGACGCTGGGCCTGCAGTGGAATGCAACTTCCGACCTGCTGCTTTCAACGGAGTATCATCATATAAACGGTACAGGCTGGTTGCCCAGAGATCAGGATGTATCGGATCAGTATTGGGGGATGTTTCTTTTCCAGGCTTCATGGCGTTTTTGAGCCCGTCATATATGGAGACGCATGTATCTGCCATAGGCATTCCGGGAGAACGGCATGAACTTTAGCCTGAAATGGCGCGCTATTATATTAACCAGCCTGGTAATGGTGGGGCTGGCAAGCACCTTTACACTGGCCAGCTATCAAAATCTTTCAGAGCAGTTCAAGGCGTCTCAAAAGGCCAGCTACAGTAGTCGTATTGAAGACATCAATATGTCTCTGGAGCGGTCATTTAATGATTTGCGACAGATTGCCAGCATTGTCGCCTCGTCAAACAGTCTCGGTAAGGCACTGGAAAACAATGACTATGCCTTTATTGACCAAACACTCCAGTCTCAATGGCCAACCCTGCAGATCGAGGTAGGGATTGAAAGCCTTTCTGTTTTGAACATGGCCGGGACCAATGTATCCACCTTTGGCCGTCTGCAGGAAGATGTGCCCGAACATCTGATGAACGCCTGGGAGCAAAGCGTCATTCTTGATGAGATGCCCGCCGAGACGCTGATTTGTACGGAAGTATGCCGTCAATATATTGCTGTACCGGTTCTGGAAAATGGCGAAAGCGTCGGAGTTGTCGTTATTACCAGTTCCCTGATCGACGTTATTCTCTATACAAACAAGAGTTCGGGGGGCGATGTGGCGCTCTTGATTCAGGGAGAAACTTCCACAAGTCATGCACATTATCTGCCCTCCTGGCAGGCCTCCATTATTGCGCTGACCAACGAAGAAAAAGAGTTACCTGTCATAAAAGATGCTGCGCGCTCATATTCTCTGGCGTCGATGGCTCAAAAGGCGATTCGCATGAATCATGGGCATGGCAGCTATGAGATATTTGCCATGCCGCTGGAAAATTTCCAGGGAAGCAGTGATGTCAGTCATCTCCTTTTAATATCGGACATCACACCCCAGGTGAAGGGGATTGTGGAAAACACCAGAAATACTTTTATCATCGCCGTGCTGGGCTGGCTGGTCGCCGAAATCTTTCTTTTCATGATCCTGTGGAGACCCATGGCCAGACTCCGGCGTCTTTCCAGTGCCTTGCCCTCTCTTGCCCACGGTGGTTTCGAGCGCGTCAGGCAAAAAACGCAGCCAAGAGACAAACGATGGAAAGACGAAATAGATATTCTCGACAAGGCGGCCTTTGATCTTGCCGATCAGCTTGAGCAGCTTGAAGACAAGGTATCCATACGGGATCTGGAGTTATCAGCACGTTTAAAAGAGCTCGCAAAGGAAAGAGACTTCATTGGTGGGCTGCTGGACAACGCGCACGTATTGATTCTGACGCATGACAAGCAGGGCGAAATAACGCTGATCAATCGACATGCTCAGGAAATGATGGGAGAAAGCCACTCTCTGATCGGTGGCTCCTTTGAAAAGATATTTAATCTTCGAATGCGTTCGGCCACGCGATTATCGAATGGCACCAGACAGCAGGAAAGTTCGATAAGAATACACACCGGTGAAGAGATTATTGTCACCTGGGTTCATGCACCCTTGGACCCCGCTTCTGAAGACGCAATCCATATTTCGGTAGGCCTTGATATTACTGCACGCAAGCAGGCTGAAAAGCGACTTGCGTGGCTCGCCCATCGCGACCCCCTGACAGAGCTTTATAACCGGCGCTTTTTTGAAAACAAGCTAAAAAGCGTCATGCAGGATGACAGTAACAAGGGGGCAGTACTCTATCTGGATCTTGATCAGTTCAAAAACGTGAACGAGCTGGGAGGCCACCACTCGGGCGATCAGTTATTGAAGCGGGTAGCACAGGCGTTGACTGAAGAGGTGGCCGGGAGAGCCACCGTGGCCCGTCAGGGGGGCGATGAATTCTCGATCCTGCTTGAAAACGCTACAGCAGAAGATGCCTGTCACATGGCATCGAGAGTGTTTCACCAGCTTGAAGAAATCGTTTTTTATGAAAACGGTCGCCGTCATCGTGCCATGGCAAGTATCGGGATAGCGTTGTATCCGGTACACGGTGAAGATCATATCAAGCTGATGGCCAATGCCGATTTTGCCATGTACAAGGCAAAAGAGATGAGTGGCAACAAGTGGTACCTGATCCCCGAAAAATATGACACAAGTCATGAACTTCAGGAGCGCGTTTACTGGCTGGATGAAATACGTCGGGCATTGAGCGAGCGGCGGTTTGAGCTTGCTGTACAGCCTATTGCCTGTGTCGAAAAGGGCACCATCCAGCACTACGAAGTTTTGCTTCGCATGCGTGACGAAAACGGCAATCTCGCCATGCCGGGCCTGTTTATTCCTGCCGCGGAAAGAAGCGGCCTGATTGTTGAAATAGATCGATGGGTTTTAAACGAAAGCCTTGATTTGCTGGCAAAGCTGCGCGACCAGCCCATTCATCTTGCTGTGAACATCTCTGGAACAACATTGCAGGATGAAAGCTTCAGGGACTTTGTAGAAAAGGCCTTGAACAAAAGGGGGCTTGATCCTGCACGCTTGATACTGGAGGTTACCGAAACGGCTGCCGTCACCGATTTTTCAACAGCAAACAACCTGTTGAAAGGCGTTCAGGCGCTGGGTTGCAAGATTGCACTGGATGACTTCGGCGTCGGGTTCAGCAGCTTTCATTACCTGGGGCAGATGCCCAGCGACTATATCAAGATCGATGGCTCTTTCGTGAGTGAGATGCTCAAGTCGCAGGAAAACAGGCTGGTGGTCAAGGCTATCGCCGATGTGGCCAAGGGTTTTGGAAAAAAGGTGATTGCAGAGTTTGTGAGTGATCCGTTGATTCTGGAAGCGCTGAAAGAATTAAACGTCGACTACGCGCAGGGATATTATGTGGGTGTGCCCATTAGGCCGGAAGAAGCATTTAATATGTTGATAGGGTAGCAATACATGAGCAGGGAACTTTTTGCCAGAGATTACAACGTTATCTTTGCGGCAAGTGAAGAGCAAAAAAAAAGAGTTTATGCGTTAAGACACAGTGTCTATTGTGAAGAGCTTGGCTTTGAGCCCATTAATACAAAAGAAGGCGTTGAAAGAGACCCCTTCGACGAAAGATCACTGCACTGCTTGATCGAAAGGAAGGAAGACCAACAGGCCGTTGGATGCGCAAGGCTTGTACTGCCATCAAGCGACAGGCATTCCTTCTTTCACAGAATGCCACTTGAGATCAAGTTCGCCTCTTTGCTTGAAGACAGCGATAAACATCCGGATCTCTTTGAAAGAGAAAGTATCTGCGAAATATCCCGAGTGGCCATCCTGAGCCATGTCAGAAAGGTAAACAGTGCCACGGCCCTGACCCGGAACGCCACTCAGGCGATCAGAACAGCAGCGCTTTTGAAAGCCGGTCTTTTCCTGTCAGTACTTGCACTGGGCAAAATATCCGGGCGTCGATATGGTTTCGCCATGATGGAGCCTTCTCTGGCGAGGCTTTTGTCCTACTCGGGGTTTCGGTTTTCAAAAGTCAGTCACTATCTGGACTTTAACGGTAAAAGAGCCATCTACCATAGTGACTGGCAAGAGGCGGTCGGACAGCTGCGCCCGGATATGCGCGAGCTGTACGAATATATTGCCGAGAGTTTCAGCACAAACCCTGCTGATCACGATGAAAGCACTGCAGTGATGGCCGGATGGCAGGACATTTGAACACGCCATCCGGCTACCCATCATTGTCCTACTGATTCAGGAACAGATCCCTGTACTGATGCGGCTGTGAGCGCAGATACTGGTTTGGCGCTGTCACCTGCGCGCCCAGGGCGGCAGCGGCATGCCAGGGCCAACGCGGGTTGTAGAGCATGGTTCTGGCCAGGGCGATCGCATCGGCGTCACCGGTCGCCACAATGGCCTCGGCCTGTTCCGGCTCGGTAATCATGCCCACGGCAATGGTCGGCATATCAACAACCTTACCAATGGCGCGCGCCAGCGGTACCTGATAGCTCGGGCCGACCGGAATCTGCTGGGCCGGCGTCAGCCCGCCGCTGGAAACGTGGATGAAGCTGCAGCCCCGTGCGTCGAGCTCGCGAGCCAGTGTCTGACTCTCCTCGACGTGCCAGCCACCGTCCGCCCAGTCTGTGGCGGAGATGCGCACGCCGACCGGTCGTTCCTGCGGAAAGACTTCCCTGACGGCATCAAAGACTTCAAGCGTCAGACGCATGCGATTTTCCAGACTGCCGCCGTACTGATCGCTGCGCTGGTTGGATAGCGGTGACAGAAACTGGTGCAGCAGATAGCCGTGGGCTGCGTGAATCTCGATCGCCTCGATGCCCAGGTGCGCCGAGCGCTCGGCAGCCGCCCTGAACTGCTCGCGTATTTTTTGAATCTCGTCGATGGACAGCGCCTGCGGGGCGTTTTCCTCATCGCCGTGGGCAATGCTCGAGGGGGCGACGGTCTGCCAGCCGCGCGGTGCGTCGGGCGCGATCTGCGCGCCGCCTTCCCAGGGCACATGGGTCGAAGCCTTGCGCCCGGCATGGCCGAGCTGAATGCCCAGCGCCATGTCCGAGTTCCGGCGTACGGCGTCCAGGGTCTGCTTCAGGGCCTGTTCGTTGTCGTCGTTCCAGAGCCCCAGGTCGTCAGGGCTGATACGGCCTTCCGGCGACACCGCCGTGGCCTCCAGAATCAGCAGGCCGGCACCCGAAAGCGCCAGATGGCCGAGGTGGATGGTATGCCAGTCGGTGGCATTGCCATCGCGGGCCGAGTACTGACACATCGGTGCGATCACGATGCGGTTGGGCAGCGCAAGGCTGCCCAGCGTCAGGGGTTCGAAAAGGCGAGGGGAGGGCATGGCAGTACTCCGTGAACGATGGGGTCGAGCTGATGGGCAAAAGTCTGGCACAGACGGGTTTTGTTAGCACGCTATTAAAATGGATGACGCTCATCGAAAATTTTTTACTCGGTTTCGGAACTCTTCCTCGCAGGGCGACTCAAAGTCAGTGTTCCCTTGAATGATCCCTTGCAAGAAATATTCTTGTCGCCTGCCATCCCCTGGCAGGCTTTTTTTTGCCCATCGTGTCCGATGACGCCAGAGCAGATTATCTGAAAGCTACAATAGAGCCTTCGCCTCACTGGAGCGTCACGCATGCTTTCGTCCCCTTTACTGTCCGGTGTGCCCTCGATTGCGCACGGCTTCGGTCATCGCCATATGCTTACCCCCGAGGTGCTGGCCGATTTCGAATCGGCACGCCCGCGAAAGCAGCAGGTGCACGGCACGCGCATTGTGACGGTCAGGACGCCGGGGCAGGCCTGCGGGGAGGCCGACGGATTCGTGACCGACCGGCCGGGGGTTCCCGTCTCGATCGTGACGGCCGACTGTCTGCCGATTCTGCTGGCCCATCGAAGCGGGCGATATATCGGCGCGCTGCATGCCGGCTGGCGTGGCCTGCTGGATGGCATCGTCGAGGCCATGCTCGGGCGGATTGCGGCACTTGTGTGGGGTGATCTGTCCGAATGGGTCGCGGTCGTCGGCCCGGCCGCCGCCGGCAGGGCGTATGAGGTCAGCGAGGCGCTGGTCGAGCGGTTCAGGACAGCACTCGATCTGCCGGAGGCGCTCATATCGCCCCGGCCCCGCCATCTGGCGCTGGGGGTCATTGCCTGTCACAAGCTTGAGGCCGCCGGCGTGGGCGAGATCGCGCATCTTGATCAGTGCACCATCACCACGCTGGTCGATGGTTCAACGGGGCCGGTCGACGGCCCGGACCCGGACGCCTACCGATTCCAGAGCCATCGCCGTCATACGCTGACACACCCCGAGGGCGATCAACGTCCGAAGCTGCCCAATCAGCATTCGGGTCTGGTGATCCTGCCCTGAGCGGGAGTGTTTCACGTGAAACGCGCAGGACTTGTCACAACACACTAGAACGACGAGCCGGGCGTGGTCAGAAAGGCCAGCTCCTCGGGGGTGCTGTGACGGCCCAGGGCGTCATTGCGATGCGGGTAGCGGCCAAAGCGCTCGAGAATGGCCAGGTGGCGATGCTCGACGTCAAGATGGCGCTCGAGTCCGGGCTGGCCGAAAAGGCGTACGGCGTCCCGGTGAACGATGAGGGATTCGCTGTGCATCCAGGGCATGTAGAGAAAGGGGCGCTCTTTCAGTACCAGCCGCTCATCACAGCCCAGGCGCACGGCTTCCTGCGCCAGTACCAGCGCCTGTGGGTCATGGGAGAAGGCGCGCGCCTCATTGCGGTAGACGTTGCGCGAAAACTGATCGATGACGATGATTTCGGCCAGACGGCCACGGTCACTCTGATGGTGGTTGCCGTCGTCGTTGCCGCTTCCACTGCTGCTGTCGCGCCAGTGGGCCAGCTCGCCCTGACGCGCTGCCGCCAGCAGCGCGCCAAAGCGTGTGGTGATGGTGGCATCCAGCGCGTCATCGCGGCGAAACCACTGTCCGGGCGAGAGCGTCTCGAACCAGAACGTCAGGACGTCATCGACGTCACTTTCGCGTGTCACGCTGGTCCTTGCCGGTCGTCAGCGGCTGGCCGGTGGCCAGCGACATCATGAATCGCTTGACCGGCGCCATGCGATCGGCGCTTTTCAGGCCCCTTTCTGCCAGCGAGCGCAGCGGTGCGAAGGGCAGGGTAAAGAGATGGTGAAGCTGTTCGACGCCGGTCAGCATGGCAGCGTTGCGTGGCCACTGGCGGCGCTGATAGCAGCTCAGCGCACTGCTGGCCCCCGGATCACTTTCCTGCTCAAGCGCCTGCGCCAGTGCGACCACATCGGCCAGCCCCAGGTTGATGCCCTGACCGGCCATGGGATGAATGACATGGGCGGCATCGCCGATCAGCGCCACGCGCTTGCCCGCATAGCGCTGGGCGTGGAGCCGGCGGATCGGGAAGCGCCCACGTTCGATGATGGTTTCAATCCCGCCAAGACGCGCCGGGAAGGCCTCGACAATGGCACGGCGTAGAGCGTCATCGTCCATGCCCATGCGTTTCTGGATCTGCCCCGGCGTGTCGTACCAGATCAGCGAGGCCTGTCGATCATGCAGCGGCAGCAGCGCCACCGGCCCGCTCGGGGTAAAGATCTGCCAGGTGGTATGACCCGGCGACTCGGTCAGGCGCACGTTGATGATCATGGCCTCCTGAGCGTAGTCGCGCTGCTGGCTACTGATGCCGGCCAGGTGCCGCACCTGGGAGCGGGCGCCGTCGGCGCCGATGACAAGACGAGCGTCCAGCGCACGGCCGTCGTCGAGCAGGCCGTCAACGTGGTCGTCATGGCGCTGAAGCGACGACAGGCGCGATTCGCTGATCAGCGTGACCTGCGGCTTCGCCTCGAGCGTCTGCCAGAGCGCATGGCGCAGGCGCTCGTTTTCAACGAAAACGCCAAAGCGCGTCAGATCGATGTCCTCGGCGCTGAAGCTCAGCGCGTCCGGGGCGTCGCGGCTGCCGGCTTCAAGCCGGTCGAAATCGGTCAGAAAGCGTGCCGGCAGATGCGCCATGACGCCGGCCTCTTCCAGAAGCGCCAGCGCGGCACTGTTGAGCGAGGTGGTACGAAGCTGCAGCGCCTCATCGGGCGCTTCGGGCGCGCGGTCGCTGTCGAGCACCGTGATGGTAAAAGCAGTGCGGTCTGCCAGTCGGGCGGCCATGGCCAGTCCCGCAATGCCGCCGCCGACAATGACGATGTCGGATTTGATCGTGCTGGTGTCTGTCATGGTTGCGCCACCCGTGTAAACAATGCCGTGTGAGGGGAATTTTCCAGTATAAACGACGCCTGTCCTGCCGGCGTGGCCGACATAATGTCGCGCTTGCCGGTGTCGCGGCCCTGGAAGCTCTCAGACCGTCATGGTCGGGTCGTCGGAGAGCAGTCGATTGGCAAAATCAAGCAGGGAGTCGGTAATGACGACCTCATCGGGGCGCTCGAGCTGATCCAGATCGCCCCGGGTAATCTCGCCCTTGCCGGTCAGCACCAGCGCTGTTTTACAGCCCGCGCTCTGACCGGCCTGCAGATCGCGCAGGCTGTCGCCCACCATCCAGGCCTCATCGAGATGCTCGAGCTGGCACAGATCACGAATCTGGTACAAAAGCCCCGGTTTGGGCTTGCGGGTCTCGCTCTCATCTTCCGGGCCGTGGGGTGAATACACCACATGGTCGATCCGCCCGCCGGCCGCCTCGACTTCGCGACGCATTCGATCGTGCATGGCCTCAAGCGTTGCCTCATCGAAGTAGCCGCGGGCGATGCCGGACTGATTGGTCGCCACGGCAATGAGCCAGCCGGCCTGATGCAGGCGGGCGATGGCTTCCAGCGCCTGGGGAAAGGCCAGCCACTGCTCCGGGCTTTTGATGAATTCGATGGAATCCTCGTTGATCACGCCATCCCGGTCGAGGATGATCAGTCCTGCATTCATGTGAACACTCTCTTCGGTGGTTCCCGAAATCGGGTCGCGTTTCAGGGTGTCGCCGGTATTGCGGATGCCGGCCGGCCCCTGGTTTCTGGACGCCATGCGTTGACTACATTACATTGAATCAAATTCTTTTTTCGGAGTTCACCATGAAAAAGCCCGTTTCGATGCTCGGCGCGGCCCTGATCACGGCCGGTATGCTGGCCGCCCCCATGGCCATGGCCGGCAGCCAGGGCGCCCCGCAGGGCCAGCAGCAGGCCCCTGCACAGATGCAGCAGCCTCAGCCCGTTGAGTCTGGCACATTGTCCCAGCAGTACAACGATGACGAGCTGCGCTCGTTTCTGGACGTCAATCGCGACATGATTCCGGTCATCCAGAATCTGTCCAGCCAGAACGTGGAAGACCAGCAGCAGGCCCAGTCGCTGATGCAGGACTTCCAGAGCAAGACAGAAGAGTCCCTGCAGGAGCACGACCTGTCTGTTCAGCAGTATCAGCAGATCGGTACCGACGCCTCGCGCGACAAGGCACTGGAACAGCGTCTGATCGACATGGACCCGGAGCTCTACCAGCAGCTTCAGTCCATGCAGTCTCAGGCGCAGCAGCAGCCGTCGCAGTAATGTCGGCGCCCGTGCGGCACAGGCCGCAGGGGTGAAGACGATCAAAAGCCGGCCCGCCATTTGGCGGGCCGGCTTTTTTCATGGCGTTTTCATGCAGTGGCGTATCGAGGGCCTGTGTCGAGCGTCGGTCTCGAAGGTCGGTCTCAAAGGCAGGTTCTGAAGGTCTGCCTTGAAGGAGGCTGCAATCACGCCGACAGGGCGGACTCGTGATGACGACCGCGCCACCACAGCGCCAGCCCCACAAGGCTGGTGGCAATGCCAAACGCCGTCACGCCCGTCCAGCCCAGATGGCCATACAGCCAGGCCGAGACCAGCGAGCCGGCCGCCCCGCCCAGAAAATAGCTCACCATGTAGGCGGCATTGAGCCGGTTCCGGGCATCGGGGTCGATGCGATAGACCATGTTGAGGTTGGTGATGTGCACCAGCTGCACGGCAATATCGAGCACCAGCACGCCAATCAGAATCGCTGTCAGCGAGTGCTCGGCGCCCAGCAGCGGCAGCCAGCCCAGCAGCAGCAGGACAAGCCCGGCCGTGGTGGTCACTCGCGCCCGGCCGCGATCCACCTGGCGCCCGGTCCAGGGCGCGACCAGCGCCCCCGCCGCGCCCAGAAGCCCCAAAAGGCCGATGGTGGCATCGCTGAACTGCCAGGGATGATTGGATAGCAAAAAGGCCACCGGGGTCCAGAAGGCGGCAAACAGCGCGAAGGTCAGTGCGCCCAGCGCCGCACGCAGGCGCAGCGCCGGGTGCGTTGCCAGAAGGGTGCCCACCGAGCGAATCAGCGCCGTATAGCCAAGCCCGGCGTGGGTGGTGAGCCGGGGCAGGGCGCGCCACAGCAGTGCCGTGGTGATCAGCATCAACACCGCGGCCACCATGTAGACCAGCCGCCAGTTGCCCAGCGTGGACAGGGTGCCGGCAAAGGTGCGCGCCAGCAGGATGCCGATCAAAAGCCCGCTCATGACGGTGCCCACGGCGCGACCGCGCTGCTCGGGCGCGGCAAGCGTGGCCGCAAACGGCACCAGCACCTGAGCGACCACCGAGAACACGCCGGTAATGGCGGTGCCCAGCAGCAAAACGGCCAGATTGGTGGACAGCGCACTGACCACAAGTCCTGCGGTGGCCAGCAGCATCATGATGACCACCAGCCGGCGACGCTCGATCATGTCGCCCAGCGGGACCAGCAGCAGCAATCCGGCGGCGTAGCCGAGCTGCGCGGTGGTGACGATAATGCCGGCGCCCGAGGTGGTCAGCGCCAGCTGGTCGGCGATGGTATGTAAAAGCGGCTGGGCGTAGTAATTGCTCGCCACCGAAATGCCGGTGGCGACGGCCATCAAAAGCAGCAGGGGCGTCGGCAGGGCCTTTGTTGTCGTATCCCGGGATGTCACGGTGAGCGCCTCTCTGGCTTGAAGCTTAACAGGAGAGGCGCAGTGTGAGCCGCTTTACGGCCGGGCGCAAAACCATCAGGACTGGCGCACGTGCTCGGGCAGCGGATAGCGCCGGCTCGAGCGCCCGGCCTTGACCACCTGCCCCGGCACGTCATGGCCGACCAGCGCCGGCAGGGTGGCAGACACTGCCAGCAGCGCGTCGAGATCCACGCCGGTATCGATGCCCATCTCTTCAAACATGTGGACCATATCCTCGGTGCAGACATTGCCGCTGGCGCCGGGCGCGAACGGACAGCCGCCCAGCCCGCCGAGTGCGGCATCAAAGCGCGTTACCCCGGCCTGCCAGGCCGCGAGCACGTTGGCAAGGCCCATACCGCGGGTGTTGTGCACGTGCAGCGTGATAGAGAGCTCGGGCCAGCGGGTGAGCACGTTCTCACAAAGCGTTTTGACCTGCGCGGGGTTGGCCATGCCGGTGGTGTCGCAAAGCGAGACGCCACTGATGCCTAGCACTGTCAGCCGTTCGATGATGTCGATGACGCGCTCGGTGGGCACCTCGCCGTCAAACGGGCAGCCAAAGGCCGTCGAGATCGAGGCGTTGATGAACACGTCCCGCCCGCGGGCCTGCTCAATCATCGCGGGAAAGCGCGCCAGCGACTGCCAAGGCGTCATGCGCAGATTGGCCAGGCCGTGGCTGTCGCTTGCCGACATCACCAGATTGAGCTCATCGGCACCGGCCGCCAGCGCCCGCTCGACGCCGCGTTCGTTGGGCACCAGCGCCACGTAGTCCACGTTGTCATGGCGGGCAATGCCGGCCATCACCTCCCCGGCATCCGCCAGATTGGGAATCGCTTTGGGGGAGGTAAACGAGGTGGCCTCGATTTTCGTCACGCCGGTACCCGAGAGGGCATCGATCAGGGCGATCTTGTCGGCCGTGGGCACGAAGCGCTCTTCGATCTGCAGGCCGTCGCGCGGCGCGACCTCCTGAATGTAAACGCGCTGGCTCATTTTACTCGCCTCCTTCCCGGTGCGGCGGGGCCGGTCGGTCGATGTCATAGAGCACGCCACGCTCGAAAAGCGAGCGCTGGGTCTCGGCATCGATGCCCAGTTCGTCGAGCACGCCTTGCGTATGCTGGCCCAGTCGCGGGCCGCCGCCCTCGATGTGACCCGGCGTGCGGCTGAGTTTGGGCATCACGCCGGGCACCTTCAGCTGGCGCCCTTCGGCAGTAATGATGGTCTGGATCATCTCGCGGGCCTGATAGTGCGGGTCGCTGACGATATCGCGCGCGGTATAGGGATAGCCCGAGGGCACGTGGGCGGCCTCCAGCACGTTGAGCACGTGCTCGCGGGTGTGCTTGGCGGTCCAGGCGCCGATCGCCTCATCGATGCGCTCGGCCTGACGGGCGCGGCCGTCGTTGTGGGCCAGCGCCGGGTCCTCGGCCAGATCGGGCCGCTCGATGGCCTGCATCAGACGCTGATAGATGCTGTCGCCGTTGCCGGCGATCAGCACATGCTCGCCGTCGCGGCACGGATAGGCATTGGACGGCGTGATGCCGGTCAGGGCGCTGCCGCTGGGCTCGCGGATCACATCGGCCCCGTCGTATTCGGGAATCAGACTCTCCATCATGGCAAACACCGATTCATAAAGGGCCACGTCGATGTACTGACCCTGACCGCTTCGGTGACGCTCCTGCAGCGCCAGCAGCGCGCCGATCACGCCATAAAGCGCCGAGAGCGAATCGCCCAGACTCACGCCAACGCGCACCGAGCGCTCGCCGGGATGGCCGGTCAGATAGCGCAGCCCGCCCATCGCTTCCCCGATCACGCCAAAGCCCGGGCGGTCGCGATAGGGGCCGGTCTGGCCGTAGCCGGAGATGCGCACCATGATCAGGCCCGGGTTGGCCGCACTCAGTGCTTCCCAGCCCAGCCCCCACTTCTCCAGCGTGCCGGGGCGAAAGTTTTCCACCACGATATCGGCTTCCTCGGCCAGCCGACGCACGATGGCCTGACCCTCCTCGCTTCGCAGATCCAGCGACAGCGAGCGCTTGTTGCGGGTCTGCACGTGCCACCACAGCGAGGTGCCGTCCTCGACGATGCGCCAGCGGCGTAGCGGGTCGCCGGTATGGGGTGGCTCGATCTTGATGACATCGGCGCCGAACTCGCCAAGCAGCTTGGTGGCAAAGGGACCGGCGATCAGCTGGCCCAGCTCCAGTACCTTCAGACCGGCCAGCGCCGGTGTCGGTGCGTCCGTGGCAGAAGTGGTGTCATGAGCTGTCATGGGGGCTCCCGGGCGTAATGATGATCGTGAGCATGGCCGAGCCGCAGCCGGCGTCACAATTGGGGTTTGACCAAGGCAGCGTTCGCAGCCGGCGAAGACAGTGTCAGACTGACGGCCTGTCTGATCGGAGAGCCCATGAAGCGTCTTGATTTTGTCACCCTGCGTCTTTTTGCAGCGATCGCCGACGAGCGCAGCCTGACGCGGGCTGCTGCGCGCGAGCATCTGGCGCTGGCCGCGGTCAGCAAGCGCATCAGCGATCTGGAGGACCAGATCGGCATTTCGCTGCTCTATCGCCGCCCGCGGGGGATTGAGCTGACCCCGGCCGGGCACGCCTTTTTGCACCACGCCCGGCTGATGCTCGAGAGCCTGTCGCGCCTTGATGCCGACATGAGCGAATACAGCGTCGGCATCAAGGGTCATGTCCGATTGCACGCCAACACGTCATCGGTCATCGAGTTTCTGCCGGACGATCTGGGCGATTTCATGGATCGCTTCCCGCAGATTCGCATCGACATGAAAGAGCGGCTGAGCCATGAAATCGTCACCGCCGTGCGCGACGGGCTGGCCGATATCGGCCTGTACGCCGGGCACGTGCCGGCCGACGGGCTGGATGCCCGGCTATGGCGGCGTGATCGGCTGGTGCTGGTGGTGCCGCAGGATCATGCGCTGGCCGGCGAGGGCGCGGTGGCGCTCGAGCAGGCGCTCGACAACGACTTTATCGGCCTTGAGCAGGACGCCTCGCTGCAGGCGCTGCTGCAGGACGGCGCGCGCCGCTTTGATCGGCCCCTGCGCATGCGCATTCAGGTGCGAAGCTTTGAAGGCATCTGTCGCATGATCGATCGCGGCATGGGCATCGGCGTGCTGCCCTGTCGGGCGGTCAATGCCGAGCGCCTCGGCCTGCGTCTGGCCACGGTGGCGCTGACGGACAGCTGGGCGCTGCGCGAGCTGCATCTGGTGATGCGCGACTACCACGCTCTGGCCGTACCCGCCCGGCAGTTGGTGGATCACCTGCTGCGCTGCGGCGCGCGCGATGGCCCCGCTGATGAGGCGATGACGCGATAGGCCGGGTCTGCGACCAAGGTCGTGGCGCTTCGCCCGTGACGAAGTCGCGCTTGTTGAATGACCAATATCCATCTGCCGTGAGGGCTCGCTAGAGTCCGACATGGTCTTTTGTCCGCCGCGCCCGCGGCGGTATTTCTGCCCGGGAGAGCGTCTCATGAAACCCGCAATGTCCGAGCCCGTTCGCAAGCGCCGCGTCTGGATAGGCTTTATCGTGCTGTTTGTGCTCATCAACCCCTGGTACTTCGCCAGTGATGCCGGCTCGACCCTGGTGATGGGCATCCCGCTGTGGGCGCTGACCATCCTCGGGGCGTCACTGCTTTTGTCGGTTTTCATTACCTGGACGATCAAGACCCAGTGGCAGACCGACAGCGATGAGCGCTATGGCTGTGGAAAAGAGAGCGGCGATGGCGGAGATGACCACCGCGGCGCCACCCGCCGTGATGAGGAGGGCTGATCATGGAAGTCGAACTGGCGTTCAGCGGCTGGTCGGGCATCTTCGTACTCGCGCTTTACGGCGCGTTGATGCTGGGTGTGGGCCTCTTTGCCTTTCTGCGCAATCGCGGCATGCGTGAAAGCCTTGATGAGTACTATCTGGGCGGGCGCGGTCTGGGCGTCATGGTGCTCTTTTTCACCTTCTTTGCCACCCAGTACAGCGGCAACACCGTCATCGGCTACCCGCCCACCGCCTATCGCATGGGCTATCAGTATCTGGTGTCGGTGCCGTTTTTCATCATGATCATCATGGTGTATCTCTTCTTCGCGCCGCGTCTTTATGCGCTGGGGCGGCGTTTCTCGCTGTTGACGCCGGTGGACTGGATCGAGCTGCGCTTTCGCTCGAAAAAAGTGTCGATTCTGGCGGCCATTTTGATGCTCTATGGCCTGGCCAACTATCTGCTCGAGCAGTTCGTGGCGATCGGGCAGGGCGTGTCGGGGCTGACCGGCGGCACCATTCCCTATCAGGTCGGTGTGATCTTTTTCATCATCATCATGGTGGCCTACAGCTGGCTGGGCGGCATGCGCTCGGTGGCCTATACCGACACCATCCAGGGGATCGCGCTGCTGTTCGGGGTGTTCACGCTGTTGATCGGCTCGCTGTATTACTTTGGCGGTCTGCCCTCGGCGGCGGCCAACATGCAGCTCAACGCGCCCGAAAAGCTCAATCCGCCGGACGGGGCCGGACTGACGCGCTGGTTCAGCCTGCTGGTGCTGGTCGGTATCGGCGCGGCGATCTACCCGCATGCCGTGCAGCGCATCTTCTCGGCGAAAAGCGAGGCGACGCTCAAGCGCTCGTTCATCCGCATGGCCTACATGCCGTTTCTGACCGCCGGCGTGGTGTTCATGGTCGGCATCATCGGCATCGCTGCCTTTCCGGGGCTGTCCACGGCCGAGTCCGAGCAGCTGGTGGGCATGATGGCCAACGCGCTGGCCAACCAGAACACGTTTTTCTACTGGGCAATGGTGCTGCTCTTTGGTGGCGTAATCGCGGCGATCGTCTCGACCGCCGACTCGGTGCTTTTGACCTTTTCCTCGATCATCTCCAACGACCTGTACGGGCGCTATATCAAGCCTGATGCCAGCGAGTATCAGAAGGTGCTCGCCGGCAAGCTGGTGGGGCTGGTGGCGGTCGCCATTTTGATCGTGATCGCCTGGTATCCGCCGGCCACGCTCTATCAGATCTTCGTGCTCAAGTTCGAGGTGCTCATCCAGGTCGGCCCGGCGCTGATTCTGGGGCTGTACTGGACGCGTCTGAACGCCCGCGCCGTCTTTGCCGGCATGCTGGCCGGCGCCGTCATGGCCGGCGTGTTCACCCTGATGGGCTATCGGCCGCTGGGCATCTACAGCGGACTGTGGGGGCTGGTACTCAACACCGGTATCTGCGTGGTCGGCACGCTGCTGTCCGGAGCCGACAGGGCCGAGCGCGAGCATGCGCGCAAGGTGATCGGCTTTGAATACTGAGTCGTCGACGAACCGCCCATGACGGCATCGCCTGCAGGCGCTGAAGGAGGACAAAGCCATGACACGCACACTGACTCGAAAGCTGATCGATGCGCATCTGATCTCGGGGCACGCACAGCCGGGCGAGGAGATTGCCCTGCGCATCGACCAGGCGCTGTTGCAGGACGTGCTGGGCAGCCTGGTCATGCTGGAGCTGGAGGCGATGGGCGTCGAGCGGGTGGTGACCGCCCCCAGCGTGCAGTACATCGACCACGCCCTGGTGCAGGCCGATGGCATCAACGCCGAGGCGCATCTGTTTCTGGAGCGCGCCTGCCAGCGCCTGGGCGTGATCTACAGCGGTCCGGGCAACGGCATCAGCCATCCGGTCCACATGGAGTACTTCGGCCGGCCGGGCGAGACCCTGGCCGGCTGTGACAGCCATACCACGGCCGCCGGGGCGCTGGGCATGCTGGCACTCGGTGCCGGCGGCATCGAAATCGCCCAGGCGATGGCCGGTGAGCCGCTCTATATCACCATGCCGGACGTCATGGGCGTGTATCTCGAGGGCACGCTGCCCGACTGGGTCAGCGTCCGCGATGTGGTACTGGAGCTGCTGCGCCGCCACGGCGTGGCCGGGGCGAAAAACTGCATCCTCGAATATTACGGCCCGGGGCTTGCCGATCTTTCGGCGATGGACCGCCACGTCATCGCCAACATGGGCACCGAGATGGGCGCCACCACAAGCGTCTTTCCCAGCGATGACGCCGTGCGCACCTTTTTGAAGGCGCGGGGGCGGGAGGCGGATTTTCGCGAACTCAAGGCCGATGAGGGCTGTGTGTATGACCGTCACGAGCGTATCGATCTGTCGCGTCTTGAGCCGCTGATCGCCCGGCCCTCGAGCCCGGACAACGTGGTGCCGGTCAGTGAGGCCGCCGGCGAGCCGCTGTATCAGGCCTATATCGGCTCCTCGGGCTGTCCGGGCTATCGCGACTTTGCCATTACCGCCGAGATCGTGCGCGGGCAGATGGTCGCCCCGGGCGTGTCGCTGGACATCAATCCGTCGAGTCGCCAGGTGCTGGCCACCCTGACCCGTGACGGCTATCTGGGCGATCTGATCCAGGCCGGCGCGCGGCTGCATCAGGCCGGGTGCAACGGCTGTATCGGCATGGGGCAGGCCCCGGCAGCGGGGCGCAACAGCCTGCGCACCGTGCCGCGCAATTTCCCCGGGCGCTCCGGCACGCGGGAGGACAGCGTCTTTTTGTGCAGCGCCGAAACCGCCGCGGCCTCGGCGCTGGCCGGTGTCATCACCGACCCGCGCACGCTGAATCGACCGGCACCGCGCATCGACGAGCCCGACGCAATGGTGGTCGATGCGCGGATGTTCGTCACGCCGCCCGACGCCAGTGGCTCACGCCCGGCCATGCTGGCCACCACCCACACCCCGGCACTGCCCGAGCTGGCGCCGCTGTCCGACCGGATCGAAGCGCCGGTGGCGCTGGTCGTGGGGGATAACATTTCCACCGACGACATCATGCCGGCCGGCAGCCGCGTGCTGCCGCTGTGGAGTGATGTGCCAGCCTCGGCCGCCTTCACTTTCGAGGCCGTGGACGACGGCTATGTCGAGCGGACGAAGGCGAGCCCATCGGGGCACATCATCGTGGCGGGCCACAACTACGGCCAGGGGTCGAGTCGTGAAAACGCCGCGCTGGTGCCGCGCTATCTGGGGCTGGAGGCGGTGATCGCCAAAAGCTTTGCGCGCCTTCACTGGCAGAATCTGGTCAGCTTTGGCGTGCTGCCGCTCACGCTGAGTGATGACAGTGATTACCCGCGGCTGGTCGACAGTGACAGTGTGATCATCGACGCCCCCGGCGAGCAGATCGAGCGTGGGGCCGTTGTTGAGGCGCGGTTGCGCGATGGCACCACCGTGCGGCTCGAGCATCAGCTGAGTGCACGTCAGCGCGATATTTTAAGGGCGGGCGGGGTGATCAACCATTTGAAGGCAAAGCGCTCAAAGGCGCAGGACTGACGCCGGAAGGGTTCAAAAGACAAGAGACGCGGGCGTTTCACGTGAAACACCCGCGCCGGTCAGGCGATATCAACCCAGGGTCTTTTCCAGCACGGCAAAGCGCAGATTATCGCGTTTGGGAATGCCAAAACGCTCGTCGCCGTAGGGGAAGGGCTGGTATTCGCCGGTGCGGTGATAGCCGCGGCGTTCATACCAGTCGATCAACTCCAGGCGCACGTCGATGACCGTCATGCGCAGCCGTTCCAGCGCCATCTCCTCAAGCACCACACGCTCGGCTTCTGCCAGCACTGCCTGACCGATGCCGTGGCCCTGCAGCCAGGGCCGCACGGCAAACATGCCGAAATAGCCGGCGCCGTCCTGCTCGGCCACGTGGGCACAGGCCACCAGCTCATGGGTGCTGTCCCCGGGGCGTTCAGCCACGATGACGTAACTTTTGGGGCGCTCGATATCGGTGCGCAGTACGTCAGGGGAGATACGCTCGCCTTCAAGCAGGTCGGCCTCCGTGGTCCAGCCGCTGCGGCTGGCCTCGCCCCGGTAGGCCGAGGTCACCAGACCCACCAGCGCCGCCACATCCGTGGATGTGGCGAGGCGAAACCGGATGGTGCGGCTCATGACTGCCCCAGCAGGGCAATGTCGGCCACCGCCAGGAAAAGCCCCTGAAGGCCGGCCAGCAGGGCCAGACGATTGCGTCTGAGCGCCTCGTCGTCGCTCATGACCATGACCTGATCGAAAAAGGCATCGACCGGTGCCCTGAGCTCGGCCAGCGCGTCCAGGGTGCGGGCGTAGTCGCGCGCTTTGATCAGCGGGGCAGTTGCCTCGCGTTTGGCCGTGATGGCCTCATGAAGTGCCTTCTCGGCCGGCTCGGCCAGATGGGCGGGGTCGACGTCGGCCGGGATCTCACCGGACTGTTTGGCCAGAATATTGGCCACGCGCTTGTTGGCCGCCGCCAGTGCCTGGGCTTCCTCGCGATGGGTAAAGGCGTGCACTGCGCGCAGACGCCGCTCGAAATCGAACGGGTGCGTAACGGGGCGGGCGCGCACGGCCAGATAGGTCTCGGCACTCATGCCGGCTTCCAGCGCCCAGGCGCGGAAGCGGTCCAGCATGTAGTCCTGCACCTCATCAACGAGCGCTGTCACATCAGAGACGCTGCCATGCTGGCCGGCGGCGATGGTCAAAAGTTCGCGCAGATCAAGATCAAGCTCGGCGCCCACCATGATGCTGAGCACCCCGATCGCGGCGCGGCGCAGTGCGAACGGGTCGCGCGTGCCGGTGGGGCGCTGGCCGATGCCGAAGATGCCGGTCAGGGTGTCGAGCCGGTCGGCAATGGCGAGCGCCTGGCCGGTCGGATTCGAGGGGATGTCATCATTGGCAAAGCGCGGCAGGTACTGCTGGTAGACGGCGCTGACCACGGCCTCGTCTTCACCGTCGAAGCGGGCGTAGTAGGCGCCCATGATGCCCTGAAGCTCGGGGAACTCGAGCACCATCTCGGTGACCAGATCACACTTGGCAAGCGCGGCGGCTCGCCCGGCCTGCTCGCTGCTGCCGCCGAGCTTTTCGGCGATGGCGCGGGCCAGTACTTCGACCCGGCCACTCTTGTCGGCCAGCGTGCCCAGCTGCTTTTGAAAGACCACGCTTTCAAGCTGTTCGATGCGCGCGGCCAGCGGCTGTTTGCGATCGGTTTCAAAGAAAAACGCCGCATCGGCCAGGCGGGGACGAATCACGCGCTCGTTGCCCTCGATCACCTGACGCGGGTCGCGGCTTTCGATGTTGCTGACGGTGATAAACGCCGGGATCAGGTTGTCCTGGGCATCGAGCAGGTGGAAGTACTTCTGATTGGCCTTCATCGACGAGATCAGACACTCCGCCGGCACTTCCAGAAAGCGCTCGTCAAAGCGCCCGGTCAGGGCCACCGGCCATTCCACCAGCCCGGTTACCTCGTCCAGCAGGGTGTCTTCGATGACCGCCGTGGCATCAAGGGCCCTGGCCTGTTCGCGCACCTGCTCAACGATCAGGCTGCGCCGTTTGACCATATCGACGATGACGTAACCCGGGGTTTCAAGCTTTGCGACATATTCATCGGCATGAGACAGCTCGATGGGCTGGTTGTAGTGAAAGCGGTGACCGCGGGTGGTGCGACCGGATTCAAGCCCCAGCAGTTCACAGGGCACCACCTCGTCACCAAAGAGCATGACCAGCCAGTGCACCGGGCGAGAGAATTCTACGCGCGAGGCGCCCCAGCGCATGCGCTTGGGTACCGGCAGAGCATCGACGGCGCGGCGCACGATCTCGGGTAGAAGGGCCGTGGTGGCCTCGCCCGGCTGGGTGTAGCGATGGCCCAGGCGCTCGCCCTTGTCGGTGTCCAGACGCGAGAGCTCGCCCACTTCAAGACCGAGCGAACCGGCAAAGCCCTTTGCAGCCTTTGTGGGGTTGCCTTCCTTGTCAAAGGCGGCGGCCACGGCCGGGCCGAGGCGCTCGATTTGCTGGTCGGGCTGATATTCGGCCAGCCGGGTGATACTGACCGCCAGACGGCGCGGGGTGGCCAGCGGCAGTACTTCGCCGTACTGGACACCGGCATCACGCAGACCGTTTTTGACGCCCAGTGCCAGCGCGTCGACCAGCTCGGCCAGCGCGCCGGGCGGCAGCTCTTCACAGCCCAGCTCGATCAGAAGCGTGCGGGTGGCTGCCGGAGTGTCGGTGACCGTGGTGTTGTCAAAAGCCATCAGTTCGCTTCCTTCTGACCGAGAATTTCAGCGCGCACTGCCGGCGAGGCCAGTGGGAAGCCGGCTGCCTCGCGTGAGGCGTAGTAGGCGTGGGCCACGTCGCGGGCCAGGGTGCGCACGCGCAGGATATAGCGCTGACGCTCGGTCACCGAGATGGCGTGACGGGCATCGAGCAGGTTGAAGGTGTGCGAGGCCTTGAGCGTCTTTTCATACGCCGGCAGCGGCAGATTGGCCTCCAGCAGCGCCCGGCAGTCGCGCTCATGATGATCAAAGTCGGCAAACAGCGTCGCCACGTCGGCGTGTTCGAAGTTATAGGTCGACTGCTCGCGCTCGTTTTGCAGATAGACGTCGCCGTAGGTGATCGTCGAGCCGTCGGGCGCGCGGGTCCAGATCAGGTCATAGACGCTGTCGACGTCCTGCAGATACATGGCGATGCGCTCGAGCCCGTAGGTCAGCTCGCCCATGACCGGGTAGCACTCGATGCCGCCGGCCTGCTGGAAATAGGTGAACTGGGTGACTTCCATGCCGTTGAGCCAGATCTCCCAGCCCAGCCCCCAGGCGCCGAGAGTGGGCGATTCCCAGTTGTCCTCGACAAAGCGGATGTCATGAATCAGCGGATCCAGACCGAGATGGGCCAGCGAGCCCAGATAGAGATCCTGGAAGTTCTCCGGTGACGGCTTCATGACCACCTGAAACTGGTAGTAGTGCTGCAAGCGGTTGGGGTTTTCGCCGTAGCGGCCGTCGGTCGGGCGTCGCGAGGGCTGAACGTAGGCCGAATTCCAGGACTCCGGGCCGATGGCGCGCAGAAAGGTCGCCGGGTGGAAGGTGCCGGCACCGACCTCCATGTCCAGCGGCTGCATGATCACGCAGCCCTGCTGCGCCCAGTACTGCTGCAGAGCCAGAATCAGGCCCTGAAAGGTTTTCACGTCTGGCGTTGACGCGCTCGTGGATGAAACCGTCATCGGGGAACCACCGTTGGCCCATGAATTCAATAGCCCACAAGTATACAATCAGCGCCATGCGGGTTATAGGGCTGTCTGTCCTGTGACGCCAGCGGCCTTCGGGACAGCGCTCCGAAGTCGTCGCCTCACGAACTCATTGCAGGAGTACGCTTCATGATCGTCGTTACCGGCGGCGCCGGCTTTATTGGCGCCAATCTGGTCAAGGCCCTCAATGCACGTGGCCGCGAGGATATCGTTGTCGTTGACGACATGACCGACGGCACGAAGTTTCGCAACCTGGCCGACTGCCAGATTCAGGACTATCTCGACAAGGACGATTTTCTCGATCGGATCAAGCGCGATGCCCGGCTGCCGCGCATCGAGGCGATCTTTCACGAGGGAGCCTGCTCGGCGACCACCGAGTGGGACGGCAAGTACATGCTGGAGAACAACTTCGAGTATTCGAAGGTGTTACTGGAGTACTGCCAGACCCATCAGATTCCGTTTCTCTACGCCTCGTCGGCGGCCACCTACGGCGGCAGCGAGGTCTTTGTCGAGGCGCGCGAGCACGAAAAGCCGCTCAACGTGTACGGCTACTCCAAGCTGCTCTTTGATCAGTACGTGCGCGCCCGCTGGGACCAGCTGACCACCCAGGTGGTGGGCTTTCGCTACTTCAACGTCTACGGCCCGCGCGAGCAGCACAAGGGCTCGATGGCAAGCGTGGCCTGGCACCACTATACCCAGGTCATGAACGGCGAGAACCCGAAGCTGTTTGGCGCGTATGACGGCTATGACGCCGGCATGCAGAGCCGCGACTTCATCCATGTCGATGACGTGGTGGATGTAAACCTGTGGTTTCTCGACAATCCGGAGCGCTCTGGCATCTTCAATCTGGGCACCGGGCGCGCCGAGCCCTTCAAGACCATTGCCGAGACGGTGATCGAAATGACCGGGCGCGGCGAGATCGAGTTCATCGATTTCCCCGAGCACCTCAAGGGGCGCTATCAGAGCTACACCTGTGCCGACATTTCGCGGCTGCGCGAGGCGGGCTATGACCGTGAGTTTCGTGGCCTGGCCCGGGGCGTTCAGGACTACATGCATGCGCTGGGCGTGACGGGGAAGCAGGGGTCGTGAGTGATGTGACCCATCGCAGTACCGTCGGTGAGCGCATTCTGGTCGTCGGCCCGTCTTGGGTCGGCGACATGGTCATGGCGCAGAGTCTTTTTATCGCGCTCAAGGTCCATGATCCAGAGTGTGTGATCGATGTCATGGGGCCGAAGTGGTCCGCACCGATGCTTGAGCGCATGCCGCAGGTGCGTCGCGCCATCGTGCTGGAAACCGGTCACGGCGAGACCGGCCTGCGCACGCGCTGGCACCTGGGGCGCTCGCTGAAAGGAGAATACGACCGCTCGATCGTGCTGCCGCGCTCGCTCAAATCGGCGCTGGTGCCGTTTTTTGCCGGCACCCCCAAACGGGTCGGCTTTACCGGCGAGCAGCGCTACGTGGTGCTCACCGAGCGCCGGCGACTCGACAAGGCGGTGCTGGATCAGACCGTCAAGCGCTTCGTCGCGCTGGGATTGCCACTCGAGGGCACCTCGGATGCCATCCCCGAGCCGCACCTGCAGGTAGACGACGCGCGCCAGCGCTCGCTCAGAGTGCAGCACGGCCTGGACCGGCCCCTGGTCGCGATGATGCCCGGCGCCGAGTACGGCCCGGCCAAGCAGTGGCCGCTGGCGTATTTTCGCCGGGTGGCCGAGGCGGTCACCCGGCGTGGCCATCAGGTGATCGTGCTGGGCGGGCCGAAGGACCGGGACGCCGGGGAGGAGATCAGCCAGGGGCTTGAAGGGGTCATCAACCTGTGTGGCGAGACCACGCTGACGGACGCCGTCGATCTGCTGGGCGCCTGCGAGCAGGCGGTGAGCAACGACTCGGGGCTGATGCATGTGGCCGCGGCGGTCGGCACGCATGTGCAGGCGATCTACGGCTCCTCTTCGCCCAACTACACCCCGCCGCTGACCGGCGCGCGGGATATCCACTGGCTCAATCTGTCCTGCTCGCCGTGTTTCGAGCGCACCTGCCCGCTGGGGCACACGCGCTGTCTCAACGATCTCGCCCCCGAACAGGTGATCGAGGCGCTGGCCATCGACTGATCCGGGCCGGGTATCAGAGGCCGGGTCAGCGCGAGGTGGTCAAAAGCCGCAGCCCCAGACCGATGAAGACCGTGCCCATGAGGCGATCCATCCACTGCGCCAGGCGCTGGCGCCGGCGCAGCCAGTTGGACAATCGCGCGCTGCCCACAATGACGGCGACCTCGATGGGAATGGCCACGGCCAGCGTTACAAGGCCCAGCACCAGCAGCTGCGTGGCGACCGGACCGGCCTCGGGGCGCACGAACTGCGGCAGAAAGGCCATGAAAAAAAGCGCCGTCTTGGGATTTAACAGATCCACCAGCACGCCCTGACGAAAGGCGCCCCAGGCGCCGGTCGAGCGAGCGCCGGTCTCGACCGGTTGAAACTGGCTGCCGGCACCGCGGAGCGCCTGCACGCCGAGATAGAACAGATAGAGTGCGCCTGCCAGCTTGATCGCGGTAAACGCCGAGGCGGAGGCCATCACGATGGCCGACAGCCCCAGTGCGGCGGCCAGTACATGGCCCATCGCACCGCACCAGAGCCCGGCGCCGGCCGCCAGACCCTCACGCCGGCCGCCGCTGGCACTTTTGGCCATGAGATAGAGCATGTCCGGGCCCGGCGTCAGATTGATCATCAGCGCCGCACTCAGGAAAAGCCCCCAATAGGTGATATCCATGGCCGTTGTCCTTGATGGCGCCGCTGCGGGGGCGCACTGCGTGGGGTTGCGCCCTAGTCGTGGCGGTTGCTGTCCAGCGCCCGGTCCTGCTCATGGCGCTCGAGCGCCAGCTCGATCAGGCGCGTCACCAGCGCGGGGTAGCTCATGCCGCCGGCCTGCCAGAGCTTGGGGTACATGCTGATGCGGGTGAAACCGGGGAGCGTATTGACCTCGTTGATGATCACCCGGTTATCCGACGTCAGAAAGACATCCACCCGCGCCAGCCCCGCGCACTCCAGCGTTTTGAAGGCCTCCAGTGCGATACGACGAATCTCGTCGCTGGCGGTATCATCGATGTCGGCGGGTACGGCCACGGCGGCGCCGGCCTCGCTGATGTATTTGGTGTCGTAGGAGTAGAAACCGTCGTCGTTTAACACGACCTCGCCGCACGGGCTGGCCTCGGGGTCATCGTTGCCGAGAATCGCGCACTCGATTTCGCGCCCCTTGATGGCCGATTCCACCAGCACCTTGTGGTCAAAGGAGAGCGCCAGCGCCAGCGCCTTTTCAAGCTCGACCGCGCTGGTGACCCGGCTGACCCCCACCGAGGAGCCCTGGTTGGCCGGCTTGACGAACAGCGGCGTGCCCAGCTGCTCGTGCAGCGACTCAAAGTCAGCGCTGGCGGCACTCTGGCGGTTGAAGGTGACAAAGGGTGCCACGGTAAGGCCGGCATCGCGCAGCAGTCGCTTGGTGATGTCCTTGTCCATGCTCACCGCCGAGCCCAGTACGCCGCTACCGACAAAGGGCAGATTGGCCATGCGCAACAGACCCTGCAGCGAGCCGTCTTCGCCGAGTGTGCCGTGCACGATCGGGAAGACCACATCAAGCTGCTCCAGCGCCTTTTGCTGATCGGGCTCGATCAGCTGCGCCTGCTCGCGCCCGGGCATGACGGCCAGATCACGCTGGGAGTGATGCAGCGCGATGCGGGACGGGTCATCGGCATTGACCAGATAGTGATCGGCGTCACTGACGTGCCACTGCCCCTGTTTGTCGATACCGATCAGCGTGACGTCAAAACGCTCGCGATCCAGGGCGTCGACAATATTGCGGGCGGACTGCAGCGACACTTCATGCTCGGCCGATTTGCCGCCAAAGATGACCCCAACCCTGATTTTTTCCATGACCCCTCCGATAGGACGCGTTCTCAGTGCGCGCATGATGCCACGTTCAGGCGCCGCTGTGCGTGCTCAGCGCGCCTGGTCGGCGTCGGTCTTGAGCAGCCCTGCGTAAAGGGTGCGGTAGCGACCGGCCATGGCCTCGGGAGTGAATCCCTCCAGGCGCTGACACGCCCCGCGGGTCAGGCGGGCGCCGCGGTCGGGGTCGCTCTTGAGCGCCAGTACCGCGTCGTGCAGGGCATCACTGTCGTTGGGCGGGATCAGCACGCCGCTGTCATTGTCGATGACGATATCGGGAATGCCGTCGACGTTGCTGGCAATGATCGGGACTTCGGCGTCCATGACGTCCAAAAGCGTCGAGCCCAGCCCTTCGTTGCGCGAGGGGAAAACGAACAGGTCCATCGCGGCGAGATAATCCCCCACGTTGGACTGAAAGCCTTCCCAGACCACGTTATCGAGCCCCTCGCTTTCACGTTTGAGACGCGCTTCGTCCTCGCCGCTGCCCAGCATCAAAAACACGATGTCGGGATGGGTGTCGGCCAGCCGCCTTGCCGCCTCGATGATCAGGCTCTGTCCCTTGTGGCGATCCACCAGGGCACCGGCATGGCCGATCACATAGCGTCCTTCAAAGCGGTTTTTGAGCGTCTCGACCACGGTCGCGTTACGCGTGAAGTGCGACAGCGCGCTGGGGATGCGTGCCACCGGGCACCAGTGGCGCGCCTCGAGATGGGCCTCGATGGGTGAGGAGATCGCTACCGCCGTGGCCGCGCTGCCATAGGTCCGGCGATTGAACCACTTGTCCTTGATCGGCTGCGGCACGCGGCGAGTCAGGATATAGGGCGTGCGACGCAGCTTCGAGTGCCACCAGGCCCAGTGAACGGCGCGGGCCTCGTGGGCGTGCACCAGATCGACCTCGGGGACATGTTTGTGGCCGACCCACATCTGATGGGCGCTCACAAGCGTTAGCCCTTTGACGCCGGACAGGGCCTGGCGCAGCGGGGAGTCCTGGCGGCATACCAGCGTCTGGGTGATGTCATGGGCGGCCAGCTGCTCGATCAAAAGCTGGGTCTGGCGCTCGCCGCCGCGGAAATCTCGCGCCAGGTTGACGTGACAGATATGCAAGGAATCATTCACCTGTAGGAAATCGATGGGCCAAGGGTGACGCATGACACGGCGCCGGGCCAGTGATGAGGGCGGGGCGACGTCGAGGGCAGGGAGGAATCATCAACGCCGCACAGACAGGTCTACCAGACCCGATTGAAGTCTTCGCGCTCGCGCACCTGCGGGTCGCGCTGAAATTCCAGCAGCTTGGCGTATTTCAGATAGGCGTTGACGCCGGCCGACAGCGATACCGACAGGCCGTCCAGGCCCGCCATGAAGCCGCGCTGAAACAGATACTTGCGCACAAAAGCGTTGGCACCGTGGATCAGCGGAGAGCAGGCGTTCACCTTTTTGCCCTTCAGGTACATGATCTTGGCGGCGCGGGTGGAAAAGCGCCCGCCCGCCTTGGTGAACAGTTCGGCCAGATTGGCAAAGGAGTAGTGCTCGATATCGACGTTCAGCTCGCAGGGCGTTTTGGCCTGAACGCTTGCGTGCTGGCGCGACTCGGAAAAGCCCGTGCGCTCGCGGTCAAAAAGTCGCAGGCAGTAGTCGGGATACCAGCCGCAGCGTTTGACCCAGCGCGAGCCGATGAAGTTGCGCCGGCGCAGGGCGAAAGCGTCATGCGCCGTGTCAGACAATGCCAGCGCGCTGATGGCAGCGACCGCCTCGTCGGTGAGACGCTCGTCGGCGTCCAGCGACAGGACCCAGCGGTGGGTGGCGGCCTTTGGCCCCACGTTCTTCTGCGGGCCGTCGCCCAGATAAGGCTGCTCGATCACCCGGGCGCCGAAGACCCGGGCCCGTTCGCAGGTATCGTCCGCCGAGCCCGAGTCCACCACGATCAGCTCATCGCACACGCGTGCCATCGAAACCAGGCAGGCCTCGATGTTCGCCGCTTCGTTGAGCGTGATCACCACACCGGTGATCGGCGCTCGTGCAGCGCTTGTGCTCATGGGCGCGCCTCGGTGTCATCGTCGGGGAGGCCGGTGGTGTCACGCTCGGTCGGGTCAACGCTGTCATCGATGGCCGGTCCGTTATTGCGGTCGCGCTGAGTGGCGGCCTCACGGGCCTCGGGGACCGGCGTTGCCGGCTCGCCCATCAGCGCCTGGCGGTCAGCGTCCTGCGAGTGAAGCACGGCGGTCTGATCGGTATCGGTGGCGATATCGATGCCCACGCTTGCCATCAACAGCACCGGCATCAACAGCACCAGACTCCAGACCGGGAAGGTGATGCGCCGCGCGCGCGCCATGATGCGCCAGGACAGCCACAGCTCGACCAGCGCGATCAATACCGTCCCGCCACCGGTGATGGCCCACTGGACGGTAGACAGCGCCGGTTTGTCATCGCCTGACAAATCCACCAGATGCGCGCCGACGGCGGCAAAGAGCTGGGTATCCAGCCACAGCGCCCCCAGTCCCAGCGTACCGAGCACGGCGCACGGCCAGATCAGCAGACGCCGCTTTAAAAACAGCGACAGCAGCGCCGGCAGCAGCCAGATCGCCACGGCCAGCGTACCAAGCGCCCCCAGCCAGGCGCAGACCAGCCAGACGATGCCGAGCGCCTCCGGCGGCATGTCGATCATCGGCAGATAGCGCAGCGACAAAAGCCAGGCAAATATCAGATTGAACAGGGCAAAAAAGGCAGTGGCGCGCAGTCGAAACCGCAGGGAATCTTCACTTGAACGAGGCATGATCTAACTCGATTGATATCCGTGGTTGATGGAGGCCATAAGCGTTGCGGCCTGACCGGGGGCAAACTTTTCCAGAGAACGTTCAAGACGTGCAAGATTGTCGGCCTGCCAGCGCCCGGGGGCACGCAGCCGGCAGCGATCCAGATCGATCAGCCAGGGGGTGTCCCGGTCATCGATCAAAAGGTTACGGGCATTAAGATCGACATGGTCAAGACCTTCGTCATGAAAGCGGCGGATCATGCGGCCACACTCGGTCAAAAGGGCCTCATGCCGGGTGGCGGCGTCGGGATCCTGAACCAGCGAGGCCAGCGGCCGTGCTCCGTCGATGCGTCGGGTCATGAGCGCGGCCTGATAGACCATGCCGGCCCGCCAGACGCAGGCGCCGATCGGCTCGGGCACCGCCAGTCCGCGATCAAACAGGGTGGCCAGCAGACGGCATTCGCGAAAGGCGCGGTTGCGCTCCACGCCTGTCCAGACATAATGCTCGGCGCTCAGGCGCGCAACAAGACCGCCGCGGCGATAGTGACGCAGCACCCACGTCTGATCACCGGCGTGTACGAACAGGCTTTCACCGCGCCCGGGGGCCTGGCCGACGATGGCCTCGCGTGCGCGCCACCACTCGGCGGTGAAGTGTTCGGGCGCAAGCGTTGGCTGGCCGGTTTGTGGGGCCGTTTGAGCATCATATAGAATGTGCGCATTCGCTTTTCGGGACGTAATCATCCGCATGAAGCATCCTTTGCCCGCGCAACCCGCGCATATCTGTGTATTGCGGTTATCCGCACTCGGCGATGTCTGCAATCTCGTGCCGACCGTTCGGGCGTTGCAGCGCCAGTGGCCCGAGGCCCGGATCACCTGGATCATCGGTCGGGCGGAGCACAGTTTACTGGCCGGCCTCTCCGGGGTCGAGTTCATGGTCTATGACAAGGCCACCGGGCTTGCCGGCATGCGCAGACTCTGGCGCGAGCTGCGCGATACCCGCTTTGACGTGCTGCTGCACATGCAGCAATCCATTCGCGCCAGTCTTCTCTCGCTGGGTTTGAAGGCCGGCGTGCGCATGGGCTATGACCGCGCCCGCGCCAAGGACTGGCAGACCTGGTTTACCAACCGCCAGCTCACGCCCCATTCGAAGGCGCACGTGCTCGAGTCGTTCATGGACTTTGCCCGCGAGCTGAACGTGAGCGATGATCGCCTCGAGTGGGATATCCCGCTGCCGG
The DNA here is from genome assembly GCF_977968315.1 of Kushneria sp. EE4. The sequence continues at coordinate 2,869,721 of NZ_OZ386212.1, read as the reverse complement.
AAGCGGCCCGTGAGGAGGCCCGGGGGTTTCTTGGCGGCCGTCAGGCGCTGGTGATCAGCCCGTGCGCCAGCCCCAGGCTGCGCAATTTTCGCAACTGGTCGGCCGAGGGCTACGCCGCCGTGATCGACCACGCCTGGCGTCGCCACGGCCTGACCACCTTTCTGACCGGCGGCACCAGTGCCCAGGAGCTCGAGATGTGCGAGCGCATCGCCGCCGGTGTCAGCGAGGCCGAGCCGGTCAATCTGCTGGGGCGCACCTCACTCAAGGGGCTTTTGGCCGTGATCGATCAGGCGCGCCTGGTGATCGCGCCCGATTCCGGGCCGGTGCACATGGCCAATGCCATGAACACGCCGGTGCTGGGGCTTTTTGCCACCACCAATCCCGAGCGCGCCGCCCCCTGGTGCTGGCGCGAACACGTCGTCAACCGCTATCCCGATGCCGTGGCCACCTATCTGCACAAGTCACCGGACGAGATCGTCTGGGGCACCCGCGTACGCCATGAGGATGCGATGTCACTGATTACCTTTGATGATGTCATCAACCGGCTCGACGCTTTGCTGGCACTGACCGACGACCATGACAAGGCAGCCGGGAGTGCGCGCCATGATGTTTGATCCCGCGATACTCGCCGGCGCCCGGGTCACGGTGGTGGGCGATGTCATGCTCGATCGCTACTGGCACGGGCCCACCTCGCGCATCTCGCCCGAGGCGCCGGTGCCGGTGGTGCGTGTCGATGACAGCGAGGACCGCCCGGGCGGGGCGGCCAACGTGGCGCTCAACATTGCCGCACTGGCGGCGCAGGTGACGCTGTCCGGGCTGATCGGCTGCGATGACAACGCCGCCATTCTGGACGATCTGCTGGCCCGGGCCGGCATCGCTTCACGCTTTCAGCGCAGCGCCGAGATCCCCACCATCACCAAGCTGCGCGTAATGAGCCGCAATCAGCAGCTGATCCGGCTGGATTTCGAATCCTCGCTGGAAGGTGTGAACACCGATGCCATGATGGATCAGGTCAGCCAGGCACTCGATGATACCGACCTGATGATCCTGTCGGACTACGGCAAAGGCACGCTGGCTCAGGTCCAGAAGCTGATCGAGGCCGGCCGCCGGGCCGGCAAGCGGGTATTGATCGATCCCAAGGGCAGCGATTTCTACCGCTACCGGGGCGCCAGCATCATCACGCCCAATCTCAGCGAGTTCGAGACCGTGGTCGGGCGCTGCCACAGCGAGGAGGCGCTGACCTCGCGCGGGGAAGCGCTGCGCGCCGAACTCGGCCTTGAGGCGCTGCTGATTACCCGCAGCGAGCGCGGCATGACGCTGATTCGCGAACACCAGCCGCCGCTGCATCTGCCCACCCGGGCCCAGGAAGTCTTTGACGTGACCGGCGCCGGCGATACGGTCATCGGCGTGCTGGGGCTGGCGCTGGCGGCCGGGCAGAGCCTGCCGGATGCCATGGCGCTGGCCAATCTGGCCGCCGGTCTGGTGGTGGCCAAGCCCGGCACCGCCACGGTGTCGGTTGCCGAGATCGAGGCGGCACTGAGTGCCGATCACGGCGTGGCCACCGGTCACGGCGTGATCGATGTCGACACGCTGACGGCCGCCGTGCGCGCCGCTCAGGCGAACGGTGAGCGCATCGTCATGACCAACGGCTGCTTCGATCTGCTCCACGCCGGGCACGTCAGCTATCTGGAGCAGGCTCGCGCTCAGGGCGATCGATTGATTGTGGCGGTCAATAATGATGCCTCGGTTACCCGGCTCAAGGGCGAGGGGCGGCCGGTCACACCGCTTGAGCATCGCATGGCGGTGCTGGCGGGGCTGCGCGCCGTGGACTGGGTGGTGGCCTTTGGCGAGGACACGCCGGCGGCGCTGATCGAAAATGTGCTGCCGGATGTGCTGGTCAAGGGCGGCGACTATCGTATCGAGGAGATCGCCGGCGGCGAGGCCGTGATGGCCAACGGCGGCGAGGTGCGGGTGCTGGGCTTTGAGGAAGGGCTGTCCACCACCGGCACCATCCGCGCGATCGTCTCGCGCACCGCGCGTGGCAGCGAACAGGAGTAGACCATCCCGTGGGACGACGCCTCTACTGCGCGCTTTTATACGCGCTTGCTCCCCTGATCTGGCGTCGCCTGCGCCGCGAGCGCCTTGACGACCATCCCCGCGGCGAGCGTCTGGGACGCATTCCGGACTATCACGACGAGCGTGTGCTGTGGGTGCATGCGGCTTCCGTGGGCGAGGTGATCACCGCCCGGCCGCTGATTCGCTCGCTGATCGATGACTACCCGGACCATCGGGTGATCGTGACCACCATGACCGCCACCGGCGCGCGCCAAGTGCAGACGCTGTTCGGGGATCTGGTTACTCATCATTTCGTGGCGCTGGATTTTCCCGGCGCCACCCGACGCTTCGTGGCCCGTCTTGACCCTGAAATTGCCATCATCGTTGAAACCGAAATCTGGCCGAATCTGATTCATGCCTGCGCGATGGCCGGCATTCCGGTCACCATCGTCAACGCGCGCATTACCGAGCGCGGCTTTGCCCGCTATCAGCGGTTTCCGAAGCTGATGGGCGAGGCGATTCGTCGGCTGGCCTGGGTGGGGGCCAAATCCGCCGAGGACGCCAAGCGCTTTCGAACGCTTGGTGTATCGGCCCGGCGTCTCAACGTGACCGGCGCGCTCAAGTATGACCAGCACATCGATGAGGCCGTGTTCGACGCCGCCGATGCGCTGCGCGAGGTGATCGGCGATCGTCCGGTCTGGGTGGCGGGCTCGACCCACGAGGGCGAGGAGACGCAGCTTCTGACCGCCCATGCGCGCGTGCTGGCCCGTTTTCCCGACGCCTTGCTGATTCTGGTGCCGCGCCATCCCCAGCGCTTTGATGAGGTGGCCGAGCTCTGCGCCCGTGAGGGCATGACGACACTACGTCGCAGCAGTGACGCCGCCATCGAGGCGGCAACGCAGGTCTATCTGGGCGATACCATGGGTGAGCTGGCGATGCTCTACGCCGCCGGCGATATCGCCTTTGTGGGCGGGTCACTGGTGGATATCGGCGGGCACAATCTGCTGGAGCCGGCGGCCCTTGGCCTGCCGGTAATCAGCGGGCCGTCGCTGTCGAGTCTGGGGGATGTGGTCACAACGCTTGATGAGGCTCATGCCCGGGTCGAGGTGGAAAGCGCCGGCATGCTGGGCGAGACGCTGGTCTCACTGATGCTTGATGACACGCGCCGTGCCACGCTGGGGCGCAACGCCTTTGCAGTGGTGGAAGCCAACCGCGGCGCGCTGGGGCATACCCGGGACTATCTGGGACGATTGATTCGGGCCCGCGAGCTGCACGAGCCCTGGCCGCTGGCGGATAATCCTGCGCCGGGCCGCGAACGCTAGTGCCGTGCGGCCCGGCGCCAGCCATGCTGGCCGGCGTAGTGGTTGAGATGTTCGGCCAGGCGCGCGCGGGTATCGCTCATGGGGTGGCCGGGGGCGAGAATGGTGGTGCGACACATCAGGGTGTACTGATGACGCTCGATGTTGAACCAGACGCTCATCAGCGGTCGGATCGTTTCGCTTCGGGCCATTTCGAAATACAGGGAGTGGTCCGCACCCCTGACACGCACGCCTTCGATGCCCAGGGCGTCATGGGCATCCAGCAGCGCACGTCGCAGCTGATGCAGGGTTGCCGGCGCGTGCGATCGCGCTGAAATGCCACTGCCGTGTCGCATGCTCAATCCTCCCTGATTGTCCATTACCCACACGAAATGAGCCGTTTGAGGCCTTTTGACGTTCGACCATGTCACGCAGCATCAATGAGGTGTCCGCGTTTCAGGGGTAGCGGCCGTCCTGACCGCCCTGCACTCGGACAACATTGCCCGGGCAGTCGGATAATAGTGAGAAACGAGGGTAATGTTCTGCAGCTAAAGTGTGATCATGCGTTATTTGATGGCAACGAACCGTGAGTCATCGGTAACTCACGGCGGGGCAGGGTGGCAATGTAACGGCGTCGACGTGTCGGTTCAGGACGAAGGCGTCAGGCGCTGAACGCCATCACCGGTACCCAGCAGCAAAAGATCGGCGCCGCGATGCGCGAACAGACCGTTGGTGACCACGCCTGCGATCTGGTTGATGCGCGTTTCCATGTCCCGGGCGTTGTCGATGAGCTGGTCATAGAGGTCGATGATCTGGTTGCCGTTGTCGGTCACCACACCCTGACGGTAGACGGGGCTGAACCCCAGCGCGACCAGCTGACGGGCCACATACGAACGCGCCATGGGAATGACCTCGACGGGCAGGGGAAAGCCGCCCAGCTGGCGGACGTGCTTGGAGCCGTCGGCGATGCAGATGAACTGCCGGGCGCAGGCCGCCACGATCTTTTCCCGGGTCAGGGCCGCGCCGCCGCCCTTGATCATGGCAAAGTCGCCATCGATTTCGTCGGCACCATCGACACAGACACTCAACGTGCCGGCCTGGTTGAGATCCATCACCTCGATGCCGATGGCCCTGAGCCGTCGCTCGGTCTCGGTGGAGCTTGCCACGGCCCCGGCAAACTCGTCGCGCAGCGGCGCCAGCGCCTCGATAAAGAGGTTGACGGTCGAGCCCGACCCCACCCCCAGTACGGTATCGCGGGCAAGTCCGGGGCGTATTTCCTCGACTGCTGCCTGCGCCACCGCCCTTTTGAGCTCTGACTGGTCCTGGGATGTCATGGTGTCTCCGAATCTGATGATGTTCTACAGCGGCCCATCAAGCGTATCATGGATATCACGATGGACACTGTCGATCGTTGCATGTAGCGCCCCGCCCCTTGACGGCCTGTTTCACGTGAAACATCCGGCGTGCGCCGCATGTAACCCGGTGTCCTGCAGCGCCGTTTTCAAGTTACAGCCCAGGATATGACAATGCTGGAAGCCTACGCCAAGAGAATCCTTCAGGCCCGCGTCTATGAAGCGGCTGTTGAAACACCCCTTTCCGATATGCCGCAGATGTCCGCACGCCTTGATAATCATGTGCTTCTCAAGCGCGAGGATCTGCAGCCGGTCTACTCCTTCAAGATTCGCGGCGCCTACAACTGCATGGCGCAGCTGGATGAGGCCCAGCGTGCCAAGGGCGTGATTACCGCCTCGGCGGGCAACCACGCCCAGGGCGTGTCGATGGCCGCCAAACGCATGGGCATTCATGCAACGATTGTCATGCCGCGCATTACGCCCGAGATCAAGGTGTCGGCCGCGCGTGCCCGGGGGGCGAAGGTGGTGCTCAAGGGCGACTCCTTCAACGACGCGCTCACCCACGCCCAGGCCCTGATGGAAGAGCACGGTTTGACATGGATCCCGCCCTTTGACCATCCGGACGTGATTGCCGGTCAGGGGACGGTGGCCATGGAGATCCTGAGGCAGCACCAGGGGCCGATCGATGCGGTGTTCGTGCCTGTCGGCGGTGGCGGTCTGCTGGCGGGCATGGCGGCCTATATCAAGTATCTGCGCCCGGACATTCGCGTTATCGGCGTGGAGCCGGAGGACGCGGCCTGTCTCAAGGCCGCGCTGGAGGCCGGAGAGCGGGTGACGCTTGATCAGGTCGGGCTGTTTGCCGAGGGTGTGGCCGTGGCTCAGATCGGGGAGGCGCCGTTTGAAATCCTGCGTCATCACGTTGATGAAGTGATCACCGTCAACACCGATGAGATGTGCGCGGCGGTCAAGGACATCTTCGAGGATACCCGCGCGGTGTCGGAGACCTCCGGGGCGCTGTCGCTGGCCGGGCTCAAAAAGTATGCCCAGCGGGACGGCGTGCGTGACAAAACGCTCATTGCCATCAACTCGGGCGCCAATCTCAATTTTGACCGGCTACAGCATATTGCCGAACGCACCGAGTTCGGCGAGCAGCGCGAGGCCATTTTTGCCGTGACCATTCCCGAGCGCCCCGGCAGTTTCAAGGCGTTTTGCAAGGCGCTGGGCCGGCGCATGGTGACCGAGTTCAACTATCGCTATGCCGACGCACAAAAGGCCCATATCTTTGTGGGCGTGCAGGTGCAGCCCGGCGGCAAGGACCGGCTGGATGTGGCCCGAAAGCTCGAAGAGGCCGGCTACAGCGTCGAGGATCTCACCGACAACGAGCTGGCCAAGCTCCATATTCGCCATCTCGGCGGCGGTCGACCGCAGGAGCCCTTCAGTGAACGGCTCTATCGCTTTGAATTTCCGGAGCGCCCGGGCGCGCTGATGAACTTCCTCAATCATCTGCCCGGCGGCTGGAACATTTCCCTGTTCCACTACCGCAACCATGGCGCCGCCTATGGTCGGGTGCTCATCGGCATGCAGGTGCCGGAAGCCGACTGCGCCACGCTTGAGCAGCGCCTTGACGAGATCGGCTATCGCTACTGGCACGAAACCGACAATCCCGCCTATCGCCTCTTTGTCTCGTGATCGGTCTGGTAACACGATGTGGCCTGGCGGAATGCAACGATGTGTAATGTTGCGGGTCGCGATATTGTGCCGATTCGGCGGTGCCACTATGATGGCGCCGCTGCGGCCTTCTCGTGTCGCTTTCCCGTACGTTTTTCTGTTGTGACGGAGCAGTAATGAGACGTAAACCCGATCTGGTCTTTACCCTGGTACTCATTCTTGGTTTTGGCGTTGTCGCCACGGGCTATGCCCAGAGCGTCATGGGGTATTGATCCTGTCGTGATCGGTGTCGCCGCTGCAGCACCCACCGCAAGGTGTCGGACAGGATTTCGGGGCCACGGGGAGATATAAAAAAACGCATCCACAGGGATGCGTTTTTTTTGTGTCGGTATCGAGGCGATGCGTATCAGGGCTCGACATCGGCTGTTCGGGGTTTGAGCACCTTTTGGTCGCTGACGATCATGTCCAGATTCACATCCCAGGGCTGATGCGGCAGGCGCTCGACCTGCTGACACTGGTGCGCCACCCCGATCAGCGTCGGGCGCGGGCCATGAGGGTGCGAGGCGAAGGCGAGGGTGCGGTCATAAAAGCCGCCCCCCATGCCCAGCCGATGGCCCTGTTCATCAAAGCCCACCAGCGGCATCAGCACGACATCGAGCGCCCAGGGCGCCAGGCGGCGAATGCGCTCGCCACTCTGGCGCAGATCGGGCTCGGTAATTTTAAAGCGGTTGAGCACCATCCGGGTGTCCGGGCGCCAGTGGACAAACCACAAACGGTTTTCCACCAGCGGTCGCAATACCGGCAGATAGACCCGCGTGCCCCGTTGATGCAGCCAGTCCACCAGCGGCGTCGGATCGATCTCGCCGTTTTCCGGCAGATAAAGCGCCACGTGACGTGCCCGGCGCAGAGCGGGAAGCTGCATCAGCCGACGCGCCAGCGACATTGATGCCAGACGCTGGGCGCGATCATCAAGGCCGCGTCGGCGCTGGCGCAGCGTGCGTCGCAGCTGACGACGGTCATCACTGGCCGACAGTGCAGTCATATCCAAGGGAGTGCGATGAAAAAGCAGAGGATGCGAAAAGCGTCGCCGGGGGCGAGGAGTGCGCCGCGAGAGGGCGCGAGGTCTGCGAAGACGCGGTTGATCCGCGGGAAGTGCGCAGCGCACTGACATGAGGGTTCTCCAGAGTGCCGCTGTTGTTCTGGCCCTGAACCTACTGGTTCAAGGTGGGTGGCCGCAAGTGGGCCATCAGGCTTTCCGTCGCGCGGACATGCACACAGGCCCACTTATAGTGGCCCCCTGGGTACTGCGCATAGGCTCGAGGGACTATAACAACTGGCGAACACCCCAGAGAACGGATCAATTCTAACAGATATGCCGGGGGGCTGCGCTACCCTGTCATCCGGGCGGGTCACGCCACGCGATCATGGCGTGCGATTGTTCTCCAGCGCCCTTTGCAACCGCTCGTCGAGCCCGGCGAGCCTTTCTTCGAGTTCCTGCCGACGCCGGGTCTCGTCACGCAGCTCATGGGTGATGTTGAGCCCTGCCATCATGGCCACCTTGTCGATGCTGATGGTGCGTCCGCGGGTCTGAATGCCGGCCATGGCCTGGTCGAAATAGCGTGCGGCCTCATGCAGCGCCTGCTCTTCGCCGGGTGCACAGCTGACGACAAAATTCTGACCCATCAGGGTGATTTCGGCGGTCTGACGAGGACCTTGCGGCATGACATCACTTCCGATATGGGCCAATCGCTGGCCGGTACGCTAAGATGGTGGGCAGCCATTCATGGTCGGTTGCACGAGACTTCAACTCATGGGCCGACCATGTCGCTGCGCTTGCAGCACCACTATAGAGAGACGACCGGGGGCGGTCAACGCGCCGCCCCCGGGCGCGAGTTCATGATTCCCGCCACGGGAACGATCAACCAGGGAATGCAGTATGCCGTCCGGTGATAACGCCCTCGATTTCGCCACCATCAGCGATATTTTTCTTGCCCATGGCAGCCTGCAGTCGCCGGCCTTTTTTGACGGTTACCTGTGTGCCCGTCTGGCGCTTGAGGATATCAGCGCCGAGGACTGGCTGAACCTGATTTGTGCTGCGCTTGGGGTGGAAGAGCCCGCCACGCGTGAAGACGGGGAAAAGCTGCTGACATGGCGAACGCTTGCCAAGGAGCGCCTGGACGCCCAGGAGATGAGCTTCGAGCCGCTGCTGCCCGATGAGCTCTTTTCGCTGTCCGAACGGGCGCAGTCACTGGCGCTCTGGTGCCAGGGCTTTCACGAGGTCGTCGGTGAGGTAGACGCCGATCAGCGCAGCACGTGGTCGGCGCCGCTTCAGGAAGGCGTAAGTGATATCGAGCAGCTCACCCGCATCGATGACGACATCGAAGAGAGCAGTGAAAACGAAAACGACCTGTTTGCCCTGACCGAGCACGCCCGGATGACGGCACTGATGCTGTTTGTCGAGCAGCACCCGGGGCAGCCGGACGTCGAAAAGCCGGCGCAGTCGCTTGAAGAGGGTATAAGCGAGCAGGGCCTGGGGGATGAGGGCCACGGCGAGACCCGCCATTGACACGGCGAGCAGCAGCGCCGGCCACGCGCCGGGCCGCCACGCCTTGAATACGCCGGTAACGGGAGACAGGACAGTGACACAGGCACAACAGGGCATGCCGGCACCCATCACAAGTGATGTCCATCGACGTCGCCGCGAGCGGCTGATGGCCGAGGTGGCGCCGGACAGCGCCATTCTCGTTCCGGCCGCCACGCTTTCGATGCGCAACAGCGACAGCGACTATCCGTTTCGCCAGGACAGCGACTTCCACTACCTCTGTGGCTTTCCCGAGCCGGAAGCCTGGCTGGTGCTGTTGCCCGGCCGGGAGGCCGGTGAAAGCGTTTTGTTCTGTCAGCCCCGTGACCCGGCCATCGAGACCTGGACGGGCAAACGGGTCGGCCCGCGCCGCGCCGTTGCCGACTACGGGGTGGACGAGGCCTGGCCGCTGGAGGCACGTGACGAGCAGCTGCTGGATCTGCTGGAAGGGCGCCGCACGATTTATCTCTCGCTGGACAATGAGCGGGCGCTGTCGCTGGCTGTCCGGATGCGCGAGGGGCTCAAGGCCCGGGAGCGGCGAGGCCCAAAGGCACCGTCGGCCTACGCCGACATCGACGTCATCCTGCACGAGCATCGCCTGATCAAGTCCGAAGAGGAGCTGGCCCTGATGCGCCGGGCCGGCGAGATCACCGCCCGAGCCCACGTGCGCGCCATGCAGGACGCCCGTCCCGGCATGTTCGAGTATCAGCTTCAGGCAACGCTTGAGCACGCCTTTGTCATGGCAGGTGCCCGGGTGCCGGCCTATGGCACCATCGTGGGCAGCGGAGCCAACGCCTGTATCCTGCACTATACGGAAAACGACGCATCGATGAGCGCCGGTGATCTGGTGCTCATCGATGCCGGTGCCGAATACGCGCTCTACGCCGGCGACATCACGCGTACCTTCCCGGTCAGCGGCCGCTTCAGCGAACCACAGCGCCAGCTCTATGAGATCGTGCTGGGCGCCCAGCAGCGCGCCATCCGTGCCGTACGACCGGGGGCCACGCTCAAGGGCATTCATGAGGGCGCGGTGCGCGATCTGACCGCCGGGCTTGTGGCGCTGGGGCTGGTGGAAGGGCCGGTCGAGACGGCCGTCGAGCAGGGCCACTACAAGCGCTTTTATCTGCACGGCACCTCCCACTGGCTGGGTCTTGATGTTCACGATGTCGGCGCCTATCAGGTCGACGGCGCTTCGCGAGTGCTGGCGCCCGGCATGGTGCTGACCGTCGAACCCGGGCTCTACATTCCCGATGACCCCGACATCGCCGAGCAGTGGCGCGGTATCGGCATTCGCATCGAAGACAACGTGGTCGTCACGGCGCATGGCGGTGACGTGCTGACCGAGGGCGTGCCCAAACGGGTTCGGGAGATCGAGGCACTGATGGCGCAGGAACGCACATGAGCGAGACCCGGGTAGACATTGCCATTATCGGGGGTGGACTGGTGGGCGCCAGCCTGGCCGTGGCGCTGGCGCCGCTGATCGAGCGCCATCGGCTCAGGGTGGCCGTCATCGAGGCCAGCAGTCCGGGCAGCGGCGGCGTTCAGCCCAGTTTTGACGAGCGCTCCAGCGCCATTGCCTACGGCTCCCGCGAGCACTTCGAGGCGCTGGGAATCTGGTCAGCGCTTGCCACGCGTGCCGCCCCCATTCATGACATCGAGGTCAGCCAGCGTGGCGCGATGGGGCGCACGCATCTCTCATCCCGGGATGTGGGCACGCCGTCGCTGGGCTATGTGCTGCCCAACGCCTTTCTGGGTCAGGTGCTCAACGAGCGTCTGGCCGACATGGCGATTGACTGGCACTGTCCGGCGCGGGTCGAGGCCATCACGCCGGCGGTCGACGGCCACCGACTGACGCTGGACAACGGCTGCGCGCTCCACGCCGGGCTGACCGTGCTGGCCGATGGCGGGCGTTCGGGCCTCAAGGCCTCGCTGGGGATCGACACCGACCGGCATGACTACGAGCAGCATGCCCTGATTGCCAACGTCGAGACCGCCTTTGATCATCAGGGCCGGGCGTTCGAACGCTTTACCCGGGAAGGCGCCATGGCGCTGCTGCCGTTGGCACAGCGACGCATGGCGCTGATCTGGACACGCGCCCCGCAGGACATCGAGGCCACCCTGGCCCTCGATGACGACGCCTTTTTGCAGACGCTTCAATCGCACATGGGCAACCGGCTGGGGCGTTTCCAGCGCGTGGGAACGCGTCACGTCTACCCCCTGTCGATGTCGCGTGCCCGCGAACAGAGCCGGCCGCATCTGGCGGTGCTGGGCAATGCGGCACATGCCATTCATCCGGTGGCCGGTCAGGGCTTTAATCTGGCGCTGCGCGGCGTCATGGATCTCGGGGCGGCCATCGAGGCGGCGCTGGAGGCCGGGCGTGCGCCGGGCGAGGCATTGACCATGGCGGATTTCGAGCAGCGCCGTCAGCGCGACCGGGACCTGATCATGCAGGCCAGTGATACGCTGGTGCGCCTTTTCGGACTCGAGCTGCCCGGCATCAGCGGGGCGCGGGGCGCCGCCCTGGGACTTTTCAACCTTGCCACGCCGCTCAAGCGCGCCCTGATTCGTCGCGCCATGGGACTGGCACGTCATTAAACGGGCCACGAGGCATCAATGGCTCGCCAACGGAGTACTTCATGACGTTCGACACCGCGCAGTTTGACATGGCCATCGTCGGCGCCGGGCTGGTCGGTGCCACTCTGGCGTTGGCGCTGGGCCGACAGGGCCACCGCGTGGCCCTGCTGGACGGTGGCGATCTTCAGCCAGGCTGGCAGGCAGCGGAGATCGATGCGCGCGTCAGTGCCATCACGCCGGCCTCACAGCAGTTTCTGACCACTCTGGGCGTCTGGCCGGGCATCGTGCAAAGACGCATCGGCCCCTATGACCGGATGGCGGTATGGGACGGCGAGGGCACCGGGCAGATCGACTTCAGCGCCCGGGAGGTCGGCTGCGAGGTGCTGGGCCATATCATCGAAAACAGTGTCATCCGCGATGCGCTGCTGGAGGCACTCGACGGGTGGGGGAACGTGACGCTCATGCGCCACGCCCGGGTCACGGCGCTGTCCGACGTTGAACACCAAAGGCGCGGTCTCACGCTGGAAGACGGCCGCACCGTCACCGCCGATCTGGTTGTCGGGGCCGATGGCGCCCGTTCACGGATCCGCACGCTGGCAGGGCTGGGACACCGTGAATATGCCACCGGCCAGCGCGCCGTGGTGGCCACGGTATGGCATGAGCATGATCACGAGGCCACGGCGCGCCAGCGCTTCATGGGCACCGGGCCACTGGCATTTTTGCCCCTGAATATCGATGGCCGCCAGAAGACTTCCTCCATTGTGTGGTCGGCCGATACCGAATTTGCCGATGAACTGATGGACATGACGGATGACGCCTTCATGCGGGCGCTCGAGCTGGATTTCGAACATCGACTGGGGCGCATCGAGCGTGTGAGCCGGCGTCACGATTTTGCGCTGGTGCAGCGTCACGCCAGACGCTACATCGATGACAGCGTGGCGCTGGTCGGCGATGCGGCCCACAACATTCACCCGCTGGCCGGACAGGGCGTCAATCTGGGGCTGATGGATGTGGCGGTACTGGCCGAGGAACTGGGTCGGGCCGCCCGGCGCGGGGCACCTGTAGGAGATTGTCGCATCCTGTCGCGCTACGCGCGTCGGCGGCGCGGCGACAATACGGTCATGCTGATGGCGATGGATGCCTTTCGGATCGGCTTTGGCAGTGCCTGGCCGCTGGTGCGCGTGCTGCGCAATCAGGGGCTGACGACCACCGGTCGCTGGCCCTGGGCGCGACGACTCTTGATCGAGCAGGCGATGGGCCAGCGTCATGACCTGCCCGAAAGCATGCGCGCGCCGACGGCGTGAGGGCATGGTAGCGGTGCAAGGATGGGGGGATAGCTGCCAACGGATCGGCATGTTTCATGTGAAACAAAAAAGGCCCGCCGATTCGGCGGGCCTTTTGTCTGCCTTCGGCAATATTATCTGCCGGATTCGGTATTGCTGGGCATGGTGTCGTTGTTGCTGTCGATACCGCCGCCCGGAGAGGTGCCCGTGCTGCCGCCGTTGCCGGTACCTGTCGGGGTTTCGCTGGCCCCCGGCTGTGTCGACATTTCGCCGCCGCCGGTCTGCGAGGCGCCAGCGCTTTGTGACATGTTGCCCTGGCTGGTCTGGCCACCCTGGGACATACCGCTTTGCGAGGCGCCGCTGTTTTCAGGCGCACCGCCGGAGGAAGAGCAGCCGGCTGCCAGCAGAACGGCAGCGGCCAGCGCGCCCATCGTCAGTCCTTTCTTCATGTAGTGATTCTCCTTGTCAAGGCGGATGGCGTTATTGCGTTGCCCCATCAGCGTAGACGTTTTTTACCGATCCGTGGAATCCGGCGTGTTGTCGGTTTGTGAATCGCTGTCGCTCGCGTCTTGTGTGTCGGCGGAGGGCGCCTGTTCATGGCGACGTACGCCGGAGCGCTGGAATACGTTGATGCCGCGCAGCAAATTGAGCGCCTCGCCCAGCTGATAGTCGTCGGCGGCCACGGGGGAGTCGGGCAGTGCCTCCTCATCCTGCTGCTGCTCGCCGCGGGCATTTTGCAGATGGCCGCGCAGATTGGCCTCGCGAATTTCAAACCCGCCCGTTTCAAGCTCCAGCCGGCCACGCTGCACCGTCACATCCGGTTCGATGCCTTCGGCCTGGATGGAGCGCCCGCCCGGGGTGTAATACAGCGCGGTGGTGAGCTTGATGCCGGTGTTGTCATCCATCGGCATGACCGACTGTACCGAGCCCTTGCCGAAGCTTTCGGTGCCCAGCACCACGGCGCGATGATGATCCTGCAGGGCGCCGGCGACGATTTCGGCCGCCGAGGCGCTGCCACCGTTGATCAGAACCACCATGGGCGTCTGCGGCAGGGCCGTGTCGGCGTTCGCCTCGAACTGCATGTCCGAATCCGGCAGGCGCCCCTTCGTGTAGACCACCAGGCCGTTGTCGAGGAAGAGATCCGACACCCTGACGGCGCCATCCAAAAGTCCGCCGGGATTGTTGCGCAGATCCAGAATCACGCCGGAAAGCCCGTTGTCACCGGCCTCCTCCTTGAGGGATGCAATCGCCTCACCCGCCTCTTCGGCGGTGTTGTCCTGGAACTGGCTGATGCGCAGATAGCCATAGCCGGGCGAGAGCATGCGTGAGCTGACGCTGGCGGCCTGAATATTGGCCCGCTCGAGAGTGACGTTGACCGGGGCGTCCTCACCCTCACGCAGCAGGGTCAGGTCGATCTCGCTGCCGGGTTCACCGCGCATCATTTTGACCGCCTCTTCCAGCGACAGGCCATCGGTACTCTGGCCGTCGATCTCGATGATCAGATCCCGCGGCTGCAGGCCCGCTTTCGAGGCCGGCGTGTTGTCGATCGGCGAGATCACCATCAGCCGGTTGTCTTCCTGACCGACCTCGATGCCGATGCCGCCGAACTCGCCTTCGGTCATCTCATGCAGCGTGCGAAAGGCGTCCTCGTCGAGATAGTTCGAGTGCGGGTCGAGCCCCTCCAGCATGCCGCGCATGGCGTTGCGCAAAAGGGTCTGGTCATCGACATCGTCCACGTAGGCCTGCTTGATGCGTTCGAACACCTGCGCCAGCGCCTGAATGTCCTCCAGCGGCAGACTGGCCTGCGAGAGTGCCTCGTCGTCGGCGTCATTGGCCGCGCCGCCTTCGGTATCGACAGGCTGGGCCGGCACGTTTTGAGGCGGGCTCTCCGCCGGTGGCGTATCGGTGGCGGGTTCGGCGGCGGTGGCCGGCAGCGTCAGCAGCAGGGCTGATGACAGGGCAAGCGTTGAGGCGACATGGCGCAGCAACATGCAAACTCCTTCAGCGGGGATGGGCCGGACGCCGGGCGCCCGATACCGTCAATGAGTGGTGCGTGTACCGGCTAGCGCGAGGCCTGCCAGTTCTGCGGATTGATGGTCTTGCCACCGCGACGTACCTCGAAATAGAGCGCCGGGCGCGACAGGCCGCCGGTGTCGCCGACATAGCCCAGCGTGGCGCCGCGTTCCACCCGATCACCGGCGGCCACGGCAAGGCGCTGCTGATGAGCATACAACGACAGTATGCCACCGTGATCGATGATCACCAGATAGCCAAAGCCACGCATCCAGTCGGCAAACACGACCTGACCGCTGGACGCGGCATGGATCGGGGAGCCGGCGGCGGCACTGATCAACACGCCGTTCTTGTTGAGGCCGTCACCGCTGCCGTAGCTTGAGATCACCGAGCCGTTGACCGGCCAGCGCGAGTTGGCAGCGCCGCTGTCGGCCGTGTGGGTCACGCTCGCTCGCGCTTCGGCCTGTCGTTCGGGGGCCGGGTCGGCGCGGCGGGTCGGCACGCTGCGGGCGTTGTCCGGCCGCGCGCTCATCTCGTCGCTGCTCAGGCCGTCCTGCGCGGGTGTCGTCTCCTGCGATTCGGCGTCTCTGCGTGCCTGCTCGCGTCGCTCGGCTTCCCGAGCCTGGCGTTCGCGTTCGGCTCGTTCTTGCGCCTGGCGCTGTTCACGGGCGCGGGCCAGCTGCTGCTCGAGACGGCTGACCATTTTTTCGGCCTCGGCGCGGTCGGACTGAAGCCCTTCCAGGTTGCTTTGACCGCTTTGATAGCGCGCTTCCAGCCGCGCCAGCGCCGTTTCACGCTCGCGGCGCTGCTCATCGAGGGTGCGCTGGCGGCTTTCAAGCTCGCTTTGAAGCTGATCCAGCGTTTGCTGCTGCTCAAGCGTCTGGGCGCGGTTGTCCTGAAGTTGTTCGTTGAGCGATTCAAGACGCGCCAGTTGCTCGGCGCGCGCCTCGTTGAGTCGGTTGAGATAGTGCTGAAAGCGGTCGATCTCGCCGGGGTCCTGATTGTCGAGCAGCAGCTTCAGGCGCGGCTGCTCACCCAGCTTGTACAGCGCCCTGACCTGCTCGGCCAGCGCCTTCTGCTGCGCGTCGCGCTTGAGGGTCAGTGCCTGCTGACGCTGGTCCAGACTGTCCAGCGCCTCGGTGGTTTCATCGCGTGCCTGCGACAGCGTTTCCAGCCGGCGATGGGTCTCGGCCAGCGCCTTTTCGGCCTGCTCGAGCTCCTCGCGGGCGCTGCCGCGCTGGGCATCGGTCTTTTCCAGCTGACGCTGGCTCTGTTCAATGGTCTGGCGAATGCTGTCCAGCTCGGCTTTTGAGGCATCCAGGCTGGCGGCGCCTGCCGGCACCGCCAGTCCCAGGGTCAATGCCAGCAGCCAAAACCGGCCCGCAGGCCGGTGACGTGTGAATGACACCGAAAGGCTCCGATTACTGATGATCGATCAGCACGCGACCGGTCATCTCGTCGGGCCGGGTCTGGCCCATCATGGCCAGAAGCGTTGGCGCGATGTCGCAAAGGCGCCCGCCTTCGGCAAGCGTGGCCTTGCGCTGGCTGACGTAGACCAGCGGCACCTGAAAGGTGGTGTGCGCGGTCTGGGGGTTGCCGGTGTCGGGGTCCACCATCTGCTCGGCGTTGCCGTGATCGGCGGTCACCAGACATTCGCCGCCGGCGCGCTCGATCGCCTCGACCACGCGGCCCAGGCACTCATCGACAGCCTCGATCGCCTTTGTGGCCGCGGCCAGATCGCCACTGTGGCCGACCATGTCACCGTTGGCGTAGTTGCACACCACCAGATCAAAGCGTCCGGAGTCGATCGCCTCGACCAGTTTGTCGGTGACTTCCACCGCGCTCATCTCGGGCTTTTCGTCGTAGGTTTTCACATCCCGCGGCGAGTCGACGAGGATGCGCTCTTCGCCGTCATACTCCGCCTCGCGACCGCCGGAGAAGAAAAACGTCACGTGGGCGTATTTCTCGGTCTCGGCGATGCGCAGCTGGGTCAGCCCCTTTGAAGAGACGTATTCGCCCAGGGTGTTGGGCAGGTCGTTGGGCGGGAAGGCCACCGGCACGCCCAGATCATCGGAGTACTGGGTCATGGCCACAAAGTGGACCTTCGGGGTGCGATCGCGCTTGAAGCCGTCGAAACCCGGGTCAACCAGCGCGTGGGCAATCTCGCGGGCGCGGTCGGCGCGGAAGTTGGCAAACAGCACCGCGTCGCCGTCCTGGATGGTGACCCGATCATCGTCACCCTCGCGCAGGCTGGTGGCGGTGACGAACTCATCGGTTTCATCGCGATCATAGGCGGCCTGAAGGGCGTGCTCGACGTCGTTGTCGACATGCTCGCTCTCGCCGTTGACCACCACCTGCCAGGCGGCTTCGACGCGGTCCCAGCGGTTGTCACGGTCCATGGCGAAAAAGCGCCCGACCATCGAGGCGACGCGGCCCACGCCCATCTGTCGCAGCAGGGCATCGGCGCGCAGCAGGCTGTCCAGCGCGCTTTGGGGCGCGGTGTCACGGCCGTCGAGGAAGGCGTGGATATAGACCTTTTTCGCGCCGCGCGCCTGGGCCAGTTCCGCCAATGCCAGCACGTGATCTTCATGGCTGTGAACGCCGCCCGGTGAGAGCAGCCCCAGCACGTGAACGGCACGATCATCGCCGACGGCCTGGTCGATGGCCTCGGTCAGGGCGGTGTTGTCGCCCAGCTCGTTGTCACGAATCGCCTTCGAGATGCGCGTCAGGCTCTGATAGACGACGCGCCCGGCGCCCAGGTTCATGTGGCCGACCTCGGAGTTGCCCATCTGACCTTCGGGCAGCCCGACGTTTTCACCGTCGGTGTTGATCAGGGTGTGGGCGTAGTCTTTTTGCAGCCGGTCCATGACCGGGGTGTTGGCGGCGGCCACGGCGTTGTTGGCCGATTCCGGATTGTGGCCGTAGCCATCAAGAATCAGCAGGGCGACGGGACGTGGTTGCGATGTGGACATGATTTCGCCTCGGGAACACGTACATGTAAGCCCCGATACCGGGCCGGCGCTGCCGACGTGTCATCACGCGGCAAGGGGCGCTATCAGGGCGTCGAAATGGTCATCATCATAACCCAGCCGATGCATGCCAGCATTGATCATCGGGGACGGACGACGGCCGGGTGCTTGTGTATACTGGGCGCGCGCCGGATTCCAGCTGCCGAGCGGCTTCCCCGAACTCGCAGGGTAGACCAGGCATGACCGCGCGCCGAGCCATTTTAAACAACCAGGGTCAAGATATTTCCATGATCGATCAGCTGCTGGAGTTTGCCCAGAATCACCCCTTGCTGGTAGGTGCCTTTGTTGTGGTATTGCTGGCCTGGCTGGCCTTTGAATCCAGGCGCAGTGCGACCGGCGGTGTCAGCAGCGGTGAGGCGACCAGCCTGATCAACCGCGAGGATGCCATGGTCCTTGATATCCGCGAGATCAAGGAGTTCAAGGCAGGCCATATCGCCGGTGCGGTCAACGTGCCTGCCGCCAAGCTTGACAACAGCATGCAGCGCCTTGAAAAGCACAAGGACAAGCCGATCATCGTGGTGGACAAGATGGGTCAGCACGGTGGCGCCGTCGTCACGAAACTGCAAAAGGCCGGCTACAGCGGCGCTCGTCGACTCAAGGGCGGTCATTCACAGTGGGTGGCCGATGGTCTGCCCGTTGTGACACGCTGATGTAACCTCTTCAAGCGATGGTTGCTCCTTGTCTGGAGCAACAGTTATTACTTACTCACCGATCGGGAAACGAGCATGTCAGAGAACAACGCCACCAGTGAGCAGGCCAATATCCAGTTCGCGCTGCAGCGCATCTACGTCAAGGACATCTCCTTTGAGGCGCCCAACTCGCCGGCGATCTTCCAGCAGCAGTTCAAGCCGCGGGTCAAGCTTGACGTCGACAACGATCACAAGCAGATCAGTGACGGTGTCTATGAGGTCAGCGTGCGCGTGACCGCTCACGTCTACAACGGTGACGAAGAGTCCACGGCCTTTCTCGCCGAAGTCCAGCAGGCGGGGCTGTTTGCCATCTCGGGGCTCAGCGATGCCCAGCTCGATCACACGCTCGGTGCCTTCTGCCCCAACGTGCTCTTTCCCTACGCGCGTGAGTGCATCGACAACCTGGTCGGCCGCGGCACCTTCCCGGCGCTGATGCTCTCGCCGGTCAACTTCGATGCCATCTATGCCCAGAAGCAGCAGGGCACCCAGCAGGCCGACGCCTGATGTCCGGCGGCGGCGAGTAATCCCATGCGCATTTATGTCCCTCAAGCGCTCAGACCCGGTGCCACGATAAGACTGCCCGACGCCGCCGCCCATCACGTGGCGCGCGTCATGCGCCGCCGTGAAGGTGACGCGCTGGCGCTTTTTGACGGCAAGGGCAGCGAAGTGAAGGCTCACATCGCCGCGATTTCCAAGCGTGGTGATGTGCAGGTCACCGTTGGGGAGCGTCAGACGGCGCTGCCCGAATCCGGGCTTGCCGTGCATCTGGGACTGGCGGTGGGCAAGGGCGATCGCATGGATTTCGCCGTCCAGAAGGCGGTCGAGCTGGGTGTGGCTGCGATCACCCCGCTCTACACCCACCATGGCGATGTCCGGCTCAAAAACGAGCGCGCGCAGAAAAAACGCGATCACTGGCAGGCCGTGGCCGTCAGCGCCTGCGAGCAGAGCCGACGCGCTACCGTGCCGGTGATTTATCCGCCCATCGGCCTTGATGAGTGGCTGGACGCGCGCGATGAAACACTCCGGCTGGTGCTTCATCCCTATGAGGCCGGTGCGCTGCCGGAGACCGAGGAGGCGCCTGCCAGCGCCGCACTGCTGGTCGGCCCCGAGGGCGGACTCAGTGATGACGAAGTCGCCCGCGCCCATGCGCACGGCTTTCACGCCTGGATCATCGGCCCGCGCATCCTGCGCATGGAGACAGCGCCGATCGTGGCGCTGTCGCTTTTGCAGGCCCGCTACGGGGATCTCTGATCCCCTGTTGTCCCGGCACCTTCGAACACTTCCTGCCCGTACATCGCTGTCGCTCGCATCACATTTTTGGCCTGAAGGGCTGGCGCACCGCGGGATAATGCGTCGACGGCATTGGACATTCGTCTGACGCTCGTCTGAACTGTCAGAACCTCGCATTCTTTTACCGCCCGTACGCCGGTCATGATTCATGACGCGGCGTGCGGGCGCTGCCATCACAGGGAGACGTGAACATGGCCGACTATAGTGTTGCCGACATGCTGGTACGCACGCTGGCCCAGGCCGGCGTGCAAAACATCTGGGGGCTGCCGGGTGACTCGCTCAACGGCCTGACCGAAAGCCTGCGCCGGCAGGAAGCCATTACCTGGCGTGGCGTGCGCCATGAAGAGGTGGCCGCACTCGCCGCCAGCGGTGAGGCCGAGGCGCGCGATGGACTGACCGTCTGTGCCGGCTCCTGCGGGCCCGGCAATACGCACCTGATCAACGGCCTTTTCGAGGCCCAGCGGGCGAAAACGCCGATGCTGGCCATCGCCGCCCAGATTCCGTCCAGCGAAGTGGGACTGGGCTACTTTCAGGAGACCCACCCGGAGCAGCTGTTCAAGGAGTGCAGCGACTACTGTGAGCTGATCTCCAATCCGGCTCAGGCACAGCGCGTGATTGAAACCGCCATGCGCACGGCGATTCTCGAAAAGAGCGTGGCGGTGATCGTTATTTCCGGCGACGTGGCGCTGTCACCGGCCGTCGAGCAGAAGATGCAGTGGAGTGCGCCGGTGGCCCCGGTCTCGGTGCCCCCCGAGCCCGAGCTCGATGAGCTGGCCGAGCTGCTCAACGACAGCAAACAGGTGGCGATGCTCTGCGGGGCGGGCTGCGCCGGCGCCCATGATGAGGTGATCGCGCTGGCCGAGCGGCTAAAGGCACCCATCGTGCATGCGCTGCGCGGCAAGTCATACCTTGAGTACGACAATCCCTACGATGTCGGCATGACCGGGCTGATCGGCTTCAGCTCGGGCTATCACGCGCTCAAGGAGTGCGATTTTCTGATCATGCTGGGGACCAATTTCCCCTATCGCGACTTTTTCCCCGAGCACGGGCGCATCGTGCAGATCGATCTGCGCCCGGGGCATCTGGGCCGGCGCAGTACGCTGCTCAAGGGGCTGGTGGGTGATGTGAAGGCAAGTCTTGAAGCCCTGCTGCCGCGTCTCGAGGAAAAAACCGATCGCAGCTTTCTCGACAAGTCCCAGGCCCACTATCAAAAGGCCCGTGAAGACCTGGACGAACTGGCCGTGCCCGATGATGAGGGCAAGCCGCTGCATCCGCAGTATCTGACCGCTCGCGTCAGTGCGCTGGCCGCCGAGGACGCCTGGTTTACCGCCGAAGTGGGCACGCCCACCGTCTGGGCGGCGCGCTATCTGAAGATGAACGGCCAGCGGCGTCTCACCGGCTCGTTCATGCACGGCTCGATGGCCACCGCCATGCCTCAGGCAATGGGCGCTCAGGCCGCCATGCCCGGACGTCAGGTGATATCGCTGTCTGGTGATGGTGGCATCAACATGCTGATGGGCGATCTGATGACGCTGGCCGAGCAGAAGCTGCCGGTCAAGGTGATTATCTACAACAACTCGACCTTCGGTTTCGTGGCAATGGAGATGAAGGCGGCCGGCTATGTGGATGAGGTCACCAATCTGCCCGGCACCGACTACGCCCGTCTGGCCGAGGCGATGGGCATCAAGGGGCTGACGGTCTCGGGCTCCGAACAGCTCGACGGCGCGCTGGAGGAAGCCTTTGCCCATGATGGGCCGGTCGTCGTTGATGTGAAGGTGGCCAAACAGGAGCTGTCCATGCCGCCGACCATCGAGGCCGCCCAGGCGAAGGGTTTTAGTCTCTACATGCTGCGCGCGGTGATGAGCGGGCGCGGCGACGAGGTCATGGACCTGGCCGAGACCAACTGGCTCAGCCGACTGGGCCGCAAAAAGTAGCGTCAAAGCGATAGTGAGTGCTTGCTGACGCTCAGGCGTCAGACGCTAAAAAGCCCCGGCCATGCCGGGGCTTTTTTTGCGCCTTTCAGAGGCCGGTGATCAGCTTTTCTCGTCGATCAGCTGCTGACGCGCCTGGCGCTGGCGCTCTTCCGGATACGTCGGGAAGTCCACGTAGCCGCGAGCGTCACCGCCGTAGAAGGTGGACGGGTCGAACTCGGCCAGCGGCCAGCCGTTTTTCATGCGCTCGACCAGATCCGGGTTCGAGGTATAAAGGCGCCCGAACACCGGCAGGTCGATGGTGCCGTCATTGACCAGCTTCTCGGCCTCGGCCTGATCCAGGTTGCCGGCCAGCAGCAGATTGCCCTCGTAGACCTCGCGAAAACGCTTGAGATAGTCGCGCGGCATCGGCGCCATGCCCTGACCGCCCTGGTCGTGCAGGTGCACATAGGACAGCCCGCGCTTGTTGAATTCGCGCGCCAGATGCAGATAGGTCTCGCCGTTGTCGTCGTATTCCGGCATGTCAAAGAGTGTGCCGTGCGGCGACAGGCGCACGCCAACGCGATGGGCGCCGATCAGCTTGCTGACCTCATCGACGACTTCGATGAGCAAACGGCAGCGGTTTTCCCGCGAGCCGCCGTACTGGTCATCCCGGTCGTTGACGCCCGGGTTCAAAAACTGCTCGAAGAGATAGCCGTTGGCGCCGTGAATCTCGACGCCGTCAAAGCCGGCCTCGCGCGAATTGACAGCGGCCCGGGCAAAATCGCGCACGATATCGCGCACCTCATCGGTGTCGAGCCGGCGCGGGGTGCTGGCATTGAGCATATCGGGCGTGCCCTGCTCGTTATAGCCAAAGGCCATGCCGCCGGGCTGCTCGCTCGGGCCGACCGGTGACGCCCCGGCCAGCTGGACGGTGGTGTGCGATACGCGCCCGACATGCCAGATCTGGGCGAAGAAGACGCCGCCGCGCTCATGAACGGCCCGCGTGGCCTTTTGCCAGCCCGCGATCTGATCCGGGCCAAAAATGCCCGGGTTGTAGAGATAGCCCGTACCCTGACGCGAGACCGGCGTCCCCTCGGAGATGATCAGCCCGGCGCTGGCGCGCTGGCGGTAGTAGAGCGCGCCCATCTCGGTGGGGATGTCGTCAGGGGCGCGCGAACGGGTCATGGGCGCCATGACCACGCGATTGTCGAGTTGAATGCCGGCCAGATCAAAGCGTTCAAAAAGTGATGACATGAAAATCCTCTCTGCAAAACGTCTGAACACCGTGGTTCAGCGATGGCTTGTTCCACGAAAGTCTAGTCGGTCATTGGCGTGATCCTGATAGTTTCCAATCATGCCCGCGATTGGAAAGAACAACCCGGCCAGCAGCAAAGCAGCGGGTTCGGCCATGGTCGAAGAATGAGGCTTGCGTCATACTGATGGGATGGACGGCTGCCACAACATCACACGGCCGTGTTCTGGAGTTTTAAATGAGTGAACGTGCATTGAAGATCGCGGTAGTCATGGATCCCATCGCCGACATCGCCTGGAAAAAGGACTCGACGCTGGCAATGCTGTGGGCGGCCAAACGCCGCGGCCATACGCTTTTCTATCTCGAACCGGGGGATCTTTATCTCAAGGACGGGCGCGCCATGGGGCGTCTGCGTGCGCTGGACGTGTTCGAAAACGATCCCGAGCACTACTACACCCTGGGGGAGGTCAAGGCCGGGCCGCTGGCCGATATGGACGCCATCCTGATGCGTCAGGACCCGCCGGTGGACGTCAACTTTACCAACGCCGTGCAGCTTCTGGGCTTTGCCGAGCGTGAAGGCGTGCTGGTGGTCAATCCGACCCAGGCGCTTTTGACCTGCAACGAAAAGCTATACGCCCAGCAGTTTCCCCAGTGTCTGGTGCCCAGCGTGGTCTCCTGCAACGACCGCGTGCTGCGCGAGTTTCACGCCGAACACGGCGACACCATCTTCAAGCCGCTGGATGGGATGGGCGGCACCGGCATCTTTCATATCGCCCCGGATGGTCGCAACATCGGTGCGGTTATCGAGCAGCTGACCCAGCGCGGCACCGAGCAGATCATGGCGCAGCGCTACATTCCCGAGATCAAGCAGGGCGATACCCGGATTCTTTTGATCGACGGTGAGCCGGTGCCGTATGGACTGGCGCGGATTCCGTCGGCCGGTGAAGTACGCGGCAACCTGGCCGCCGGCGGCCGGGGTGAGGCGCGCGAGCTGACCGATCGCGACTACTGGCTGGTCGATCAGGTCAAGGACTCCATCAAGGCGCTGGGGCTGATCTTTGTCGGCCTTGATGTCATCGGCGACTACATCACTGAAATCAACGTCACCAGCCCCACCTGCGTGCGCGAAATCGATGCCCAGAAGGGCACGGATATCGCCGGTCTGCTGATGGACGCCATCGAGCAGCGTTTCGCCTCGTGAGGTGTTGACGTCACGCTGGCCCGCCAGTGTTACCATGACCTCATCAATTGCTTTCGACGGACAGGTGGCGGCGGGTGCCGTCATGTCATGATCCGTCGATCCGCGCCTCCGCCACGGGCGGAGGCGCCTGCCTGCGTTACTATCCGGGAGGCCCATGCAAGGCTTGCGCGATCACTTTCTCATGGCGATGCCCCATCTTGAAGACGAAAACTTCGCGGGCTCGCTGACCTATATCTGCGATCACGATGACAACGGCACGCTGGGCCTCAAGCTCAATCAGCCCATGGAGCTGACGCTGGAGGCGCTGTTCGAGCAGCTCGAGATTGACGCCAGCGAGTGTCCGTCGCTGGAAACGCCGGTGCTTAACGGCGGTCCCGTGCATCGCGAGCGCGGCTTTATCCTGCACGCCGGCAGCCCCGAGCACTGGGATTCCAGCATTCGCACCGGGGAAAACCGGGCGCTGACCACGTCAATGGACATCCTGCACGCCATTGCCGCCGGCAAGGGCCCCGAGCAGTTTCTGATCTGTCTGGGCTGCGTGGGCTGGGAGCCCGACCAGCTGGCCCAGGAGGTCAAGGACAACACCTGGCTGACCGTGGAGGCCAGCGACGAGGTGCTCTTTCGCACGCCCGCCCCGGCCCGGCTGGAAACCGCTGCAGGCCATCTGGGCGTGGATCTGAGCCTGCTGTCGCGCGAGGCCGGTCATGGCTGACGCGCCGGGCCAGCGGCTGGTGCTGGCCTTTGATTTCGGCGTGCGCCGCATCGGTGTGGCCGTGGGCAACGAACTGCTGGGCAGCGCCACGGCCATCGATCCGCTGACGGCGCGCGACGGCATTCCCGACTGGAACGTGATCGCGCGTCTGATCGATGAGTGGCAGCCCGACCTGTTTGTGGTGGGGCTGCCGCTGAACATGGACGACAGCGAATCCGAGATGAGCCTGCGCGCGCGCAAGTTCGGCAAGCGGCTGCACGGGCGCTTTGGTCAACCGCTTGAAATGTTTGATGAGCGCGGCACCACCCGCGCGGCCAAGGCCATTGCCCGCGAGGAAGGCCACCGCGGCAACTACCGCGACCATGGCGTGGACGGCATTGCTGCCGAACTGATTCTGAGTGGCTGGTTCGAACAGCAGGCCGGCGGCGCGCGGCTTGATATCCCCGCACCGCGCTGAAGCCTGAACACGATTTCGTAGAGTAAGTGGGCGCTTACTTCAGAGCGGCCAGATTGCCATCATCCACGCCCACCTGGTGTGGCGGCTGCCAGCCCACGTCGCGCAGATCGCGATCAAACGTCTCGTCCACGCCCATCAGCGTGGCAAAGATCGCCATGCGTACCGGAATGCCGTTGTCGGTCTGGCGAAAGATCGCCAGTCGCGGGTCGCCGTTGAGATCGACGTTAAGGTCGTTCGCCCCGGGACGGCTGTCGCGTGGCAGCGGATGCATGGCGATGGTATGCGTGCTGCAGCGCTGATTCAGAAAGGCTCGGTCCACGCTGAAATCGCTGGACAGGCTGAACCCTTCCACCATCTCCTGGGTAAAGCGCTCCTTCTGGATGCGCGTGGCATAGACCACGTCCACATCGCTGTAATCCGCCTGCAGCGTGTCGCGCTGATGGACCCGGTGACCGGCGTTTTCGGCCCGGTCGATCAGATCAGACGGCATCTCGAGCCCCGGCGGCGACACCAGCGTGATCTGCATCGGCGGATAAAGCGACAACAGCTTCAAAAGCGAGTGCACGGTGCGCCCGTATTTGAGATCACCGGTCAACAGCAGGTGCGCGCCGGGCAGTGCCTTGTCGAGGCGCTCGAACTCCTTGCGGATGGTATAGAGATCCAGCAGCGCCTGGCTTGGGTGCTCGCCCGGGCCGTCGCCACCGTTGATGACCGGCACATGGGTCGCCGCGGCAAACTCGGCCACCGAGCCCAGGTCCGGGTGGCGCATGACGATGGCATCGACATAGCCGCTGATCACGCGGCTGGTGTCATAGAGTGACTCGCCCTTGGCCATCGACGAGAAGGTAAAGCCGGTGGTGTCACAGACGCTGCCACCCAGCCGGCTGAACGCCGAGTGAAAGCTCATGCGCGTGCGGGTACTGGCCTCGAAAAAGAGATTGCCCAGCACGGCGCCCTCCAGCACCCGCGTAATCTTCTGGCGCTGGGCGATGGGCTCCATGCGCCGCGCCACGTGAAAGAGGTGATCGACGTAGTCGCGGGAAAGGTGATCAACGGACAACAGATGGGCACTCATGGCACTCGCCTCTGGCTGGGAGGAGTAAAGCCACACAGGCAGGCTGTGGGGCGCAAACGTGCGCCAGTGTAGCGCGACACGCCCTGTCCTTCATTCGGGGATAACCGGGGACAGAGAGGGTGCCGGCTTTCTCACGGGTGATGGCCCCTGTGCATGGGCGAGCGCCGACCGGCGCGCTACACTGCGCTCGCTTTTTCCACCGGGGCGATGCGCCCGACGTCAGGACGGTCACGACACATGCAGGCACTGCTGGAATCCATTCTCGAGGAAGTGCGGCCGATGCTGGGTCAGGGGCAGGTGGCCAGCTATATCCCGGCGCTGGCAGATGTCGACCCCCATCAGCTCGGCATTGCCATGCTGGGCACCGACGGCACGCTCTATCAGGCCGGCGATGCCGACACGCCCTTTTCGATCCAGAGCATCTCCAAGGTGTTCAGCCTGGTACAGGCCATTTCCCATGGCGGCGAAAGTCTCTGGGCGCGGCTGGGCCATGAACCCTCTGGGCAGGCTTTTAATTCGATGGTGCAGCTTGAATTCGAACGGGGCCGCCCGCGCAATCCCTTCATCAATGCCGGCGCCCTGGTAATCGCCGACATCAACCAGTCGCGCTACGCCGCCCCGATCCTGTCCATGCGCGATCTGGTGCGCCGTTTGACCGACAACGTCCATATCATTTCCGATCGAGTCGTGGCCGACTCCGAATATCAGCACCGGGCGCGCAACGCCGCCATGGCCTATCTGATGCAGTCCTTTGGCAACTTTCACAACGATGTGGAGGCCGTGCTCAAAAGCTATTTCCATCACTGTGCGCTGACGGCCAGCTGCGTGGATCTGGTGCGCGGGTTTTCGTTTCTGGCCAACGGCGGGCGCTGCCTGCACGGCGATGAGACCATTCTGACACCGCGCCAGACCCAGCAGGTCAACGCCATCATGGCCACCAGCGGGCTGTACGATGAAGCCGGTAACTTTGCCTACCGCGTCGGGCTGCCCGGCAAAAGCGGCGTGGGCGGCGGCATCGTGGCCGTGGTGCCGGGGCGCTACACCATCTGTGTGTGGTCGCCGGCGCTCAACGCCAGTGGCAATTCGCTGGTAGGCATGGCGGTGCTGGAAAGACTCAGCGAGCGCATCGGCTGGTCGGTATTCTCGCCGCTGGCCTATTGAACGCCTGCCCGGCGCATCGGCATCGAGGCGCCGGCCCGGACTGTTTTCTCAAACCCTCTTGAACGCCTGACGGCGCGCTCTACGCTTGAGAGTGACGCGCGTCGGCCCATGTGCGGCGCAAATATTGATCCATGTTTAAAAGGAGTTTGAACAGTGGCCAATTCAACGGATGCACCCCAGTCACAGCCGGGTGATGAGTACAGCATGACCCCAAAGCCCGAATACATTCGGGACGGGTATCAGGGGACCGGCAAGCTCAAGGGCAAAATCGCGCTGATCACCGGCGGCGACAGCGGTATCGGTCGTGCCGTGGCCGTGCACTACGCCCGGGAAGGCGCGGATGTTGCCATCAACTATCTCGAAGAAGACCGTGACGCCGAGGACACCCGCGCACTCGTTGAGGCCGAAGGACAGCGCTGTGTGTTGATCAAGGGCGATGTCGGCAGTGCAGACTTCTGCCGCGAGATGGTCGAAAAGACCGTCAGCGAGCTGGGCGGGCTCAACATTCTGGTCAATAACGCCGCCGAGCAGCACGACTGGGACGACATCACCAAAATCCCCGATGAGCAGATCGAGCGCACCTTTCGCACCAACATCTTCAGCCATTTCTACACGGTGAAACACGCCCTGTCGCACATGACAGCGGGTGACAGCATCATCGAAACCTCATCGGTCAACGCTTTCAAGGGCAACAACACCCTGATCGATTACAGCGCGACCAAGGGGGCCATTCAGGGCTTCATGCGCTCGATGGCCATGTCGCTGGTCGAGCGCGGGATTCGTGTCAACGCCGTGGCCCCGGGACCAATATGGACCCCGTTGATTCCCTCGACCATGGATGAGGAGAAGGTCGAAGACTTTGGCCAGCAGGTGCCCATGGAGCGTGTTGGCCAGCCCAGCGAGATGGCACCCGCCTATGTCTATCTGGCCTGTGAGGAATCGTCCTACATGAACGGCCAGACCATTCATCTCAACGGCGGCGTTATCCTTAATACGTAACGGTGTAAATTAATTACGATCAAGATTACACCTTTCACCCGCGCCACGCTCTGTGGCGCGGGTTTTTTTATGTCCTGCGACGATTGGCTGTGGCCGGGTGCAAGCTTTTTTGTCAAAAGAAAGGACCTACCTGAAGGCGCGTCCCAGCCCTGGTGAGATAATCACGATGCCCGTAGTGTTGTTCAAAAGGGCAATACTGGCGGTCGCTTTGCTTTTTTACGTCGAAAACGCAGTGGCATCGGGTTTCGAGTGCAACGGCCTGACTGAACGTGCTTTCCGCCATGCTTTGTGCGGGAAAGATCGCGTATTTTTTGTTCTGATCAAATTTCAGGCATTCGTGTTTTTATCAAACGCGTAAAACAATTACGTAATATTTGGTAGGGCTGATCGTTCCAGCCCCTATCCGGGCCTAAATATGAAACAGCCGCCGAGTGTTGTCGCGGAGGGTGTCAGCAATGGCCTGGGGAGATTCATCACGAATCTCGCACAGGCTCTGCCAGATGTGTTTGATCCGCTCGGGCCGATTGGGCTCACCCTGAAATCCCTGCACGGGCATATCCGGTGAGTCGGTTTCCAGCAGCAGTGACGACAGCGGCAGACGCGCCAGGGTGCGACGGGTCTTGCTGGCGCGCTCGTAGGTCATGGTGCCGCCCACACCGATAAAATAACCCGCCCTGATAAAGGCCTGCGCCTGCTGCTCGCTGCCGGCAAACCCGTGCACCACGCCGCGCCGGGGCACCTCGAGGCGTCGCAGATGCATGGCAAGCTTGTCGTGGGTGCGCCGCGAATGCAGGATCACCGGCAGGTCATGGTCGCGGGCCAGCCGCAGCTGGGCATCCAGCAGCGCTTCCTGCCGGTCGAACTGCGGATTGTCGATAAAAAGATCCAGCCCGATTTCACCGATGGCCACCAGCTTGTCGGGGCGCCGTTTAAGCCAGGCGTCCAGCTCTTCAAGATGCTCATCCTTGAATTCACCGATGGCCATGGGATGGACGCCGAGCGCGGCGTGCACCGGTTCATGGCGCTCGGCCAGCGCCATGACGCCTGCAAAGCGATCTGCTGCGACGCCGACGGCAATGATTTTCTCGACGCCGGCGTCCTTCGCCCGCTGCAGGCTCTGCGTTTCGTCACCGACAAACGGGGGGAAATCGAAATGGCAGTGGGTATCCACAAATTGCGCGCTCATAACGGCGCTCCTCTCAACAGTGATCATGCGGGAGTGTAGCGCCCTGTCGCGAAGGGTGAATTGCGCGGTGCCCAGAGACGTCTACGCTTTAGACATTCGTCGCAGCACGGCCGCGGCAGGACGCCAGTGGCCGTGTTCATCAATGGACGTGTGGTCTTGACCACGCAATGACAGGGAGCACCATCGTCATGGCAGAACAGATTCCCCCGCAGAAACAAAGTCGCCAGCCCGGCGTTGAAGGCGAGATGACACCGGCCGCCGAGTTTATCCGCGACGACTATCGCGGCAGCGCCAAGATGCAGGACCTGGTAGCCATTATCACCGGCGGTGACAGCGGCATCGGTCGCGCCACCGCCGTGCATTTCGCCCGTGAAGGCGCCGATGTGGCCGTCATGTATCTCGACGAGCACGATGACGCCGAAACCACAAAGCAGATGATCGAGGCGGAAGGTCGCCGGGCGCTTTTAATCGCCGGTGACGTGGCCGATGCCGATTTCTGCCGCAGCGCGGTGCAGCAAACGGTCGATACCTTCGGCAAGCTGGATGTGCTGGTCAACAACGCCGCACAGCAGGTGCTGCACAGCCGTCCCGAAGAGACCTCGGACGAGGAGTGGCGTCGGACCTTTGACGTCAACATCCACGGCTACTTCTACATGGCCAAGGCGGCCATCCCGCACCTGCGCGAGACAAAGGGCACGGTCATCAACACGACTTCCGTCAACGCCTTTGCCGGTAACGCCAACCTGCTGGCCTACACCACGACCAAGGGCGCCAATGCCGGCTTTACCCGCGCGCTCTCCAAAATGTGCGTCGGTGACGGCATCCGCGTCAACCAGGTCGCGCCCGGCCCGATCTGGACACCGCTGATTCCCTCTACCATGGGGCAGTTTGATGAAGAGATGGTCGAGGACTTCGGCAGCCAGTCGCCGATGGGTCGCGCCGGCCAGCCCGCCGAACTCGGTCCGGCCTATGTCTATCTGGCAAGCAAGGACAGCAGCTACGTGACCGGCCAGACCATCCATGTCAACGGCGGCATGATCGTCAACGGCTGACAGGTTTGAGGCAGGATCAGGGCCGTCCTCGACGGCCCTTTTTTTGACAGGCCAACACGGCGTCTGTCATGACGCCCATCGAAAAAGGAGATTTCAGACATGGCCGATCAGTTTCCAAGGCAGTCACAGGATCGCCAGCCGGGCCTTGAGCACGAGATGACGCCAGCGCCCGAGATCATTCGTGACGACTATCGCGGCAGCGGCAAGCTCGAGGGTAAAAAGGCCATCATTACCGGTGGCGACAGCGGCATCGGTCGCAGCGCCGCGGTGCATTTTGCCCGTGAAGGCGCCGACGTGGCCGTGATGTATCTTGACGAG
Organism: Kushneria sp. EE4; assembly: GCF_977968315.1. The sequence goes on along the minus strand of NZ_OZ386212.1, from coordinate 2,838,563 downwards.
CAGCAGGACGCCGAAGAGACAAAGCGCCTGATCGAGGCCGAGGGCCGCCGGGCACTGTTGATCAGCGGTGATGTGCGTGACAGCGACTTTTGTCAGCAGGCCGTTGATCAGGTGCTCAAGGAGTTCGGGGAGATCAACATCCTGGTCAACAACGCCGCCGCGCAGGTGGTGCGTCAGGACATCACCGACATTCCGGATGACGAGTGGCGCGAGACGTTTGACGTCAATATCCACGGCTACTTCTATATGGCAAAGGCCGTGCGGTCGCATCTCAAGGCCGGCGACACCATCATCAACACCACCTCGATCAATCCGTTCGTGGGTAACGCCATGCTGATGGCCTACACCTCGACCAAGGGCGCGATTACGGGCTTTACCCGCTCGCTGTCGGAGTCACTGATCGGTGACGGCATTCGGGTCAACGAAGTCGCCCCGGGGCCGATCTGGACACCGATTCAGCCCTCGACCATGGGCCGTTTCGACCCGACCCTGATGCAGACCCTGGGCGAGAAGATGCCGATGGGCCGGGCCGGTCAGCCCAGCGAGCTTGGGCCCGCCTACGTCTTTCTGGCCTCGAAGGACGCCTCCTATATCAGCGGCCACTCGCTGCACATCAACGGCGGCGCCATCATCAACTAGGCGATGACGGCCCTTCGATCGAATTGAAAACCGCCCCCGGTACTGCCGGGGGCGGTTTTTTGTGCCGGGCCGGTCGAGGTCAGGGCGAGTCGTCCATCGCTGACTCGTTGGCCGCCACGCGCTGTTCATCCTCACCCGTGGAGGGCGCCGAATCACGAGGGAGTTTTGCCATCGCCACTACACCGGCCGGCAGCGCCACGCGCTGCGTTTCGTCAATGTCGGTGGCTGAATCGGCCAGGCTTACCCGATAGTCGCCGCCTTCAAGGCGCCACTGACGCTCGCCGCTGTCGTAACGGGCGAACTGGCGCGGGTCGATTGCAATACTCACCTCTTGGGACTGGCCGGGCGAAAGCTCAATACTCTCCCAGCCGCCCAGACGCGCCGGCGAACCGTCGGGAGCATTCACGTAGAGCTGGGGCGTGGTGCGGCCCTTGCGATCGCCGGTGTTGGTGAGCGTGAAGTGGGCGGTTACTTTCTGTCCACTGCGCTCAAGGCGCAGGTCGTGGCGCTCAAAGGTGGTGTAGGAAAGCCCGTGGCCGAAGGCGTACAGCGGCGTCTCATTTTCGCGTTCGAACCAGCGATAGCCCACATCGGCGCCTTCGCGGTTATAGTCGACATCGAAAAAGGCGCTGTTGCCGATGGAAAGCCCCGGCACCTGCGCTCGCGGCAGCTGCTCATCATTTTTGGGAAAGGTCACCGGCAGTCGGCCCGACGGGTTGTGCTGCCCGAAGAGCACGTTGGCGATCGCCTCGCCGCCGCGCTGGCCCGGATACCAGGCCTCCATGATGGCGGCCACGTCGTCGCGCCAGGGCATGGCCACCGGCCCGCCGGTTTCCAGCACCACCACCGTGCGCGGGTTGGCCTTCGCCACCGCCTCGATCAGCGCGTTCTGCTCGCCTTCCAGCGCCAGGCTCTGCATGTCCATGGTCTCCGAGGTCCACTGCTGGGCAAAGACCACCGCCACGTCGCTGTCACGGGCCTGCGCGACCGCCTCGTCAATATCATCGCCGGCGCTGAAGGTGACGTTTGATTCAGGCGTGTGCAGACCGATCGCGCCCAGCGGTGAGGACTTCGGATACAGCCGCTGAGTGTTCACACCGGCAGGCGGGTTGAGATCCGGCAGGGCATCGCCGTCCATCGGCACCACCGCGGCCGAGCCACCGCCGGCAATCACGGCGCGGTCGGCATGGGCCCCGGTCACGCTGATGCGCTTGTCCCGCGCGCCGTCCAGCGGCAGCACAGCGTCGTCATTTTTCAAAAGCACCATGGCATTTTCGGCAAGGCGCTGGGCCACCTCAGCGTGGGCCTCGGTGTCGATGGGCTCACCGGCGGGCGGATGATCCACGATGCCGGCGGCGAAGGTGCTGCGCAAAATGCGATAGGCCATGTCATCGATGCGCTCATGGGAGACCTCGCCGCGCTCCACCGCCTTTTCCAGCGGGGCGCCGAAATAGACCACGCCGTCGAAGTCCTCGGCTGCCGACTGCTGATCAAGGCCCGCGTTGGCCGAGGGCGCGGCGGAGTAGACCGCCCCCCAGTCCGACATCACAAAGCCCGGGTAACCCCATTCGTCCTTGAGGACCTGATTGAGCAGATAGTCGTTTTCACAGGCGTAGTCGCCGTTGACCCGGTTGTAGGCGCACATCGCCGCCCCCGGGTGGCTGTGCTCCAGCGCGTAGCGAAACGACAGCAAGTCGGATTCCTGCAGCGCCTGCTCATCAATGTCGGCGCTCAGCTTGTGGCGACCGGTCTCCTGAGCGTTCATCGCGAAGTGCTTGATGGTTGACATCACGTGCTGGCTTTCGATGCCGTTGATCCTGGCCGCCGCCGTCAGGCCCGACAGCAGCGGGTCTTCTCCGGGCATCTCGTAGTTGCGCCCGGCGCGCGGGTCGCGCACCAGACCGGCCGTACCGCCCAGCAGCACGTTGAAGCCGTAGTGGCGCGCCTCACGGGCGATCATCTCGCCCCCCTGACGGGAAAGCTCGGGCTGCCAGGTGGCAGCGGCGGCCAGCACCGAGGGCAGCGCCGTGGCCTGGCGGTCCGGGTCGATCCAGCCCGGGTTGGTGACGCCGAGATCGGCATCGGTCTGCTGCTGGGCGGGGATGCCAAGCCGGCTGACGCCCGGCACGAAACCGGCTGACCCGATGGCGCCGCGCACCTGCTTCGAGGGGTCCATGGGGGCGGCGAAATCCCCGGCCAGCAGTGACATCTTCTCGGTGGTGGTCATCTCGTTGAGCGCCGCGCGGGCGCGCTCGTCAGCGCTGAGACGCTGGTCCATCCAGGGCGCCTGCGCCAGCTGATCACTCAGGCTCTGCTCGGCCTGAGCCAGCCGGCCGGGGCGCTGATCCGGTACCGGCGGCATTTGCGTGGCCAGTGTGTGGGCGCTTACAAATGCAGCGGACAGCGTGATCAGGGGCAAAAAAAGGCGTTGGCGCATGCGTAGGGCGTCTCCAGACATCGGGGTGGCCGGCCCGCAAACGCTGTCACGGCGCGGTCACGGGACGGTCAACAAGGGGACCACCTTAGTCGTATGCCGGGTGGCTTGCTGTATCGAAACGTCAGCGTTTGCCAGCAACCATGAGCGCGTGTGACCCGCCGTCAGCGCGCGCAACCAGAGCGCCCGGGCCGCTGTAAAAACCCCGGCCCGCAATGAAGGCGGCGGGAGGGAAAATCAAAAGAAGGTGGGTTCAACCGCCGTGATGGCCAGCGTCTCATCGACCCATAGCCCCTGACGCCACTTGTCAAAGGTCAAACACGGATGGGAGGCGCCAAAGGCGATCACATCCTCGATATGAATGTCGGCCCCCTCGGGCAGGCGCAAAAAGGTGTGCTGATCCATGATGTGAACCACCTGCCAGTCGGTGACATCACACACGTACGCGCCGCTGCGGTACAGGCGCAGCGCCATCGGCAGGTCCGGGTCGCAGGAGATATCGCGCTTGCCCATGGCCACGATCGCAAGGCCCGGTTCGGGCAGGGACTGCACCTGAGCGAAGACCTCCAGCGCCGGTTCAAGCGCGCCTTCAAGCTCGGGGCGGCGTTCACTGACCGCTTCCATCGCCTCGCGATAAAGCCGGTGGTCGTGGGCCACATAGCAGCCCGGACGCAGCACCGGGGTGTAGTGCTCGCGCAGCTCGGCCTGGTCAAAGGCCTCGGCGATCAGGTCAAACCATTTCGAACCGGAGGCCGTCACGATCGGTGCAGGGACCGCCAGCACGCCGCTGGCATGAAGGTGTTGGACGGTCTCGACCAGTCGGGTGCCATAGGCGCGCACGTCCTCCAGCGCCGCATCGCCGCCGATCATGCCCTCGTATCCCTCGATGCCGGCCAGCTTGAGTGCCGGCGCCTGCTTGATGGCTTCCACCAGCGCGGCCAGCTCGTTGGCATCACGCACGCCGCAGCGCCCGCCGGTCACGCCCAGCTCGATCAGCACCTGAAGACGCTGGCTGCGACCTTCAAAGAAGTCGTTGAGCATGCGCACGTTATCGGCATGATCCACCGTGCAGTAATAGTCCAGCCCGCCTTCGATCATGTCGCAGACCAGCGCCATGTTGGCCTGACCCACCAGCTGATTGGCCATGATGAGCCGACGCACGCCGTGGGCAAAGGCCGCCGCGCACTGGGTCGCCGTGGCAAGCGTGATCCCCCAGGCACCGGCCTCGATCTGGCGGGCAAACAGCGCCGGCATCATGGTGGTCTTGCCGTGCGGGGCCAGACGGGCGTGATGGTGATCGGCAAAGCGCTGCATCCAGGCAATGTTGTGCTCCAGCACCTGCTGGTGCAGCACCATGGCCGGCAGGCTCACGCCTGCAAGCAGGCTGTCACCCAGTACCGGGCTGCCCTTGTGAACAGTCTGACCACTGGCAGGCGAAAGCGAAGAGATGGGCATGTTGTAGCGCTCCTGAGGCGGTGTTGATGTTGTTGTCACCCGGCGCAGAACAAGCGCCGTTAGTGTCCGTAAAGCGTTCTGGCGGCCTGTTTCAGGGCGTCCAGCAGCTCATCACGCCGCGCTGGTGTGGCATCGCGGCCGATGGTGAAGCACAGCGTGGCGTGCGCATGACCGTTTTGATCCAGCACCGGTACGGCCAGACAGCAGGCAAAGCTGTCGGCCAGACCTTCGGTGATGGCATGGCCCTGCTCGCGGGCCCGGTCGATCTCGGCGAAAAAATCCTGCCGGGCGATCTCGCGGCCGTCCGGCAGGATGAAATCCTCCGCCGGGATAAACTCGCAAATCGCCTCACTGGACATGTCGCCCAGCAGCACTCGCCCCGAGGCCGTCCACGGAATCGGGATGCGCACACCCGTGTCGGCGCTGATGCGAAAGGGACGGGTGCCGTTGTCATCAAGTACCACGGTGTATTTGTTGCCCTCCAGCATGCAGAACTGGCTGGTTTCGTTGAACTCGGCCGCCAGCTGACGCAGCACGCCGCGTGCCCGGCTGATCAAATCGTTGTGGTGGGCGTAATCCAGCCCGAACAGGTGCATGGCGCGACCGAAAAAGATGCGCCCGTCCCGGTCCACCTCCAGCCAGCCGGCCTCGCTCAGGATACTGACCAGCTCATAGACGCTCGAGCGCGGCGCGCCGGTGGCCTCGACCAGCTCGCGCGGCGTCATGGGCGCCTTGTGACGATGCAGCTGGGTGCACAGATCGATCACCCGATCCACGCCCCGGGCGCGCCTGGTGGAAGCGGGTGCTGGGGCGCTTGAGGTAGTGGAAGTCTCCGACATGACAGTTCGCTCTTGTTCAGCAGTGATTCGACCATCGTGCATCGAATGGCGCCGTTTGACGACTTGCATTCGGTCTCAATGTGAGAGCAGGATAGCGTTGTCCGACAAAACAGACAACTGTCCGGTATATCGGACGAAGCAATAATAACGATCGCTCGGAGTCGCTCATGTCTTCATCACGCCATTTTGATGTTCTGATTCGCGGGGCTCGGGTGCTCGATGGCACCGGCGCGCCGGCATTTGATGCCGATGTCGCCATCAGCGGCGAGCGTATCGCCGCGCTGGGGGCGCTCGACGGCGCCAGCGCCGGGCAGGTAATCGAGGCGCACGGTCTCTGTCTTTCGCCGGGCTTTATCGATGTGCATACCCATGACGACACCAACGTGATTCGCACCCCCGAGATGCTGCCCAAGCTCACCCAGGGCGTGACCACCGTGGTGGTGGGCAACTGCGGCATCAGCGCCTCGCCGGTGCAGCTTCGCGGCGAGACCGTGCCCGACCCGATGAATCTGCTCGGCCGCTGTGAGGACTTCACCTACCCGGACTTTGCCGACTACGCCGCCGCCGTGGACCACGCCACGCCCAGCGTCAACGTAGCGGCCCTGGTCGGTCATACGGCGCTGCGCGCCAATCTGATGGATGACTTTGACCGCCCGGCCACCGGGGTTGAGATCGAATCGATGCGCGCCGCGCTTAAGCAGGCGCTGGATGCGGGCGCCATCGGCATGAGCTCGGGCCTGGCGTATAAAAACGCCCGCCATGCCCCGCTTGAGGAGATGCACGCGCTGGTCGATGAGGTGGGCCGTCATGGCGCGCTCTACACCACCCATCTACGCGATGAGTTTGCCGGTCTTCCTGAAGCCATGGAGGAGGCGTTTGAAACCGCCCGCCACGGCAACGCGGAACTCGTGATTTCGCATTTGAAGTGCGCAGGCGTAGGCAACTGGGGCAATGCGCCGCTGGCGTTGGAACGCCTGGAGCGCGCCGCGCTCGCCCAGACCTGCCACTGCGACTGCTACCCCTACACCGCCGGCTCTTCGACGCTGGATCTGGGTCAGGTCACCGATGAGATCGATATCTTCATCACCTGGTCCGAGCCGCATCCGGAGATGGCGCGCCGAGCGCTGGATGAGATCGCACGCGCCTGGAACGTCTCGCTGATGGACGCCGCTCAACGGCTGCAGCCGGCCGGCGCGGTCTATCACAACATGTCGGAAGCCGACATGACCCGTATTCTGGCCCATCCGCTGGCCATGGTGGGCTCGGACGGTCTGCCCAACGACCCGCACCCGCATCCACGCCTTTGGGGCGCCTTCCCGCGGGTGATCGCCCGTTACTGTCGTGACGAAAAGCTTTTCGAGCTGCCGGAGGCCGTTCGCAAGATGACGGGTCTTTCGGCGCGCAATTTCGGTCTGACCGACCGTGGCGAGATCCGCGAGGGCGCCTTTGCCGATCTCACCCTTTTTGACCTGGCAACGCTTGACGACGTCGCCACCTTCAGTGACCCGATCGCGCCGGCCCGCGGCATCGAGCTGGTGATGGTCAACGGCACCATCGCCTATCAAAACGGCGCACTCGTGCAGCGTGCCGGGCGGCTGCTGCGACGGGGCGCCTCCTGAGGTCTTTCAGGGCCTCAAGAACATCCAAAGGGCATAAAAGCCCCAACTGATTCAATTCTTTATTCAGGCAACAGGAGTAACCGATGAGCATCAAGCGCTATGGCACCGGCGGCGGTATCGGCACCGGCGGGCAGAAACTGCCCTTTGCAAAGGCCACCGAGGCCGATGGCTGGCTGTTTGTCTCGGGCCAGACCCCAATGACCGACGGCGAAGTGGTCGAGGGCGGCATTATCGAGCAGTCGCGTCTCGCCTTTGAGAACTGCCTTTCGATCATGAAGGACGCCGGTTACGGCGTGGAAGACGTGGTGCATGTCACCGCCGTTTTGACCGATGCACGCTATTTCAGCTCGTTCAACAAGGTGTTTGCCGAGGTCTTTGGCGATCACCCGCCGGCGCGAATCTGCAGCGTTCAGGACCTGGTGGTGGATTGTAAGGTCGAGGTCGACATGAAGTGTTTCCGGGCCGATCGCAGGGGGTAAGGCAACCGTCGGGGCAACAGACACGCACCGCCTCGCCCCGACGCCTTTCGATAGTGACAACATCACCACAAGCATCATGGCGTTAGACGACCTGCCCAATAACCACAAGAGGTCCCCTCCATGCATACCACCTTCTTTCTTATCAGTTTTTTCGCCTTTTTGCTGGCGATGATCGTCTTTGGCAGCGTGATGTCACGGCGCCATCGCGGCGACGGCGACAACTTTTTGCTCGGCGGACGCGGCGTGCCCGTGTTTCTGACCATCGGCACGACGGTGGCGACCATGGTGGGCACCGGCTCGAGCATGGGCGCGGTCGGCTTTGGCTATAACAACGGCTGGGGCGGGGCGCTTTACGGCATCGGTGGGGCGATCGGCATTTTGCTGCTGGCCTGGTGGTTTGCGCCCATGCGCCGGCTTCGTTTCATGACCATGAGCGAGGAGCTGTCGTATTACGTGGGCGGCAGCCGGCTGGTGCGCAACGTGGTGGCGGTGCTGATCTATGTGGCCAGCATCGGCTGGCTGGGCGCCCATATTCTGGGCGGCGGCATGTATCTGTCTTGGATTGCCGGCATCGATCTGAGTCTGGCCAAGATCATCGTGGCGATCGGCTTCGGGCTTTACTGCGTGATCGGCGGCTACATGGCGGTGGTCTGGACCGATACCGTGCAGGCCGTGCTGCTCTTTTTAGGGTTTATCGCCATGGCGGTGTTTGCCCTGATCCATATCGATGGCTTCTCGCATCTGGGCGATAACATGGCGCCGGGGGCGGCCGACAGCTGGTTTGGCGTGGCGCAACTGGGGGTGATTCCGGCGCTGTCGCTGGCAGTCGTGGTCGGCGTCGGGGTGCTGGCCACGCCGTCGTATCGTCAGCGCATCTATTCGGCGCAGTCGGTGGGCAGTGTGCGCCGCTCGTTTGTGTTTACCGGCGTGCTGTATCTGGCCTTTTCCATCATCCCGGCGATTGTCGGCATGGCGGCCCATACGCTGGCGCCGGACCTTGAAAACAGCAACTACGCCTTCCCCTATCTGGCCACCCAGGTGCTGCCGATGGGTCTGGGGATGCTGGTACTGATTGCCGGGCTTTCCGCGACGATGTCGAGCGCCAGCTCCGATGCGCTGGCAGGCGTGGCCATCATGATGCGCGATCTATGGGTCATGACGACCGGGCGCACGCCGGCCCCGGAGAAAGTGGTCTTTTTCTCGCGTATCGCGCTGGTCGTGACGGTGGGTCTGGCGCTGACCTTTGCCCTGATCACCGATAACGTCATTACCTATATCACCACCATGATTGCCACCGTCATGTCGGGGCTTTTTGTCTGCGGTCTGCTGGGGCGCTTCTGGACGCGCTACAACTGGCAGGGCGCCGTGGCGACTCTGGTGGCCGCCTCGGCCACCTCACTGATGGTCACGGCAAGCGATGGCATGAAGGCTTTCTGGGGCAACCCCAGTATCCCGGCGGTGCTGGTCGCCCTGCTGGTGGGGGTGGGGGTGACGCTTGTCACGCCGCGCTCGAGCGTGACGCGAGAACAGGCCCTGGCGTTTCTGGATGAAGAGCGCGCGCGCATGGAGATGCCGACCGCGAAACCCTGAGGCCGACAACGGCCCATACAAAAGGGGCGCCTCCGGCTATCGGGGGCGCCCCTTTTTTCAGTAGATCATGTCGTTGTGACTAGATCATGGCGGCCAGGCCGCTGAGCAGTTCTCTGGGTTCCTGCAGCAGCGTGGCAATGGCGTAACACGCCATGAAGGCGACGCCGTAGAACCAGGCCGGATGCGTCCGGCTGAAATCCGCCACCCAGGCACCGAGGCGTCGAAAGGGCGTCAAAAGGGCCAGCTCGATCACGACCACGCTCAGGATACCGCCGGCGATAACGTCGGTGGCGAAGTGAAAGCCCATGTAGACGCGCGAGAAGGAGACCAGCACGGCAAACACGATCGCCAGTACCCCCAGCGGGCGGCAAAAGCGCCAGATGACATAGCCCAGGCCGATAAAGACGGCGGCATGATCACTGGGAAAGGAGGTGAGATCGTGAAACTCCGGTGAGAGATTAAATGGCGGCGTCATGCCAAGCGCCTGATCCTGCAGGGGGCGCGGGTTGGCCGGAATGAAAATCTGCATCACACGGCTGACCAGCGAGGTCACAAAGGCCGCCAGAGTGCAGATCAGGATATCGCCACGACGCGCGATCATCGACGGCATGCACCAGATGGCGCAGATGCCGGCCATCAGCGGCACACCCGTAATCAGCTTTTGATAGGAAAACGCGTTCATCAGATAGTCCAGCAGCTCGTTTTGCTGCGCGGGCGCATTGATAAAACGCATGAAGGCATATTCCACTGCCGTGCCAGACAGCGCCAGGGGCGCAAGCGCCCCGAAGGCGATCAGGGCGATCACGATTCTGATCCAGGAGGGAGAATCGGCCGGCAGGGGGTGCGGGCCACGGGCAGGGTCAGTAGCGTGAGCGTGTGATATAGAAGCAGAATTCGCGGAATTTGAAGACATTGGACTCATTAAAAGGTTTTGTTAAGAAAAATGAGTGTGGTCTTCGAAAGACCTGTCTGCCGTATCAAAGAGATTATTTTTGTATCGTCGTGTGACACCAGCAAAGCCATGCCAGACACCGCCCATAGGCGGTATCTCCGCGGATAAAACGCGGTGCTAGAGAATCAGGCGCAATAAACCGCCGGCCAGATCGCGCAGCTCCTCGACCAGCGTGGCGATGCCGTAGCAGCCGATAAACGCCAGCGGATAGAACCAGTGCGGGTGCGTGCTGCTAAAGCCCGTGATCCAGCCGCCGATGCGCTGAAACGGCGTCAGCAGGGCAATCTGGACGGTCAGGATGGCCAGCGCTCCGCCACCGATGATGTCGGTGATGAAGTGAAAGCCGAGATAGATCCGGGTAAAGCACAAAAGGCCGGCAAACAAAAACGCGGCCAGACCCAGGCGGCGATGCAGACGCCAGATCACATAGGCCAGGCCGATGTAGACCGCGCCATGATCGCTGGGAAACGAGCTGAAATCATGAAGGGTCTGGGCATCGATCCCGGTGGGCGGGGTCATGTCGAGCGCCTGATCCTGCAGCGGTCGCGGGTGCGGCGGCGTCATCTGCTGCATGATGCGACTCAGCGCCGCCGAGCAGAAAGCCGCAACGGTGCAGGTCAAAAGCTCTACGCGACGATGCACAAGCCCTGGCATGAACCACAGTGCCCAGAAGCCCGATACCAGCACCACGCCGGAGATCAGGTTCTGATACGAAAGCACGTTCATGATGAAATCGAACAGGGCGCTTTCACGGGCCATCTGGTTGATGCCCAGCATGATCCGGTCTTCCACGGCCAGTGGCATGACAAAGGTGATCAGCGTGGTGGCGATGACCACCAACAGGGCGACCAGCGCGACAAGACCTTCCCGGGAGGGGGATGTCTCACCGTACCTGACGTGTTGTGAGGGGGCCGAGGACATGATTTTCCATACTAAGTTCACTTTAATGTGACACCAGTATGAAAGTTCCGTGACGCGATTATTGTGTTGTTGTGAGCACATAATGATGCGCTTTGTAAACTGCGGCGACCTGAAGTCGATGACTACAGGTCGCAAAAGGGCCCATGGCGGTGCCTGTGGCTCAGCGGTCCTGGCGCTTCAGATAGGCATGCACGGCGGCGATGTCCTGCTCGCCAAGGCCTTTATCGACGGCGTCATGCCAGATATCGCTGATGCGGGAAAGCCCCGGCAGGTCGGTATCACCGGCCGCCTCCAGGGCGAGTCGGGCATCCTTGAGACCCCATTCCAGGGCCATCTGAGCGCTGTACTCGTCACCGCCGATCTTGTCGAGCTTGGCCTTGACGTAGGGCGCGGCCAGCGGCCCGCCGTCGAGCACCGACCAGAGCTCATCGGTGGAGAAACCCAGCGTCTGCGCCAGACGCGCGCTTTCGGCAATGCCCTGCATCATGTGAATCAGCCAGGCATTGACGACAAGCTTCATGCGCGAGCCGCGACCGGCATCCCCCAGCCAGACCACGCGTTTGGCGATGGCGTTGAACACGTCATCGATCCCCTCGGCGGCGTTTTGATCCCCGCTGGCCAGTACCGAGATGGTGGCCTGCTCGGCCGGCGCTTTCGTGCCGGACACCGGGGCGTCGATAAAGACCACGTCCGGGCGCGCCGCTTTAATCTCGCGAATCAGCGTTTCGGTCTGCTCAACGCCGATGGTGCCCATCTGAATCACCACGCCGTTTTCGGGCAGCTGCTTGAGGGCACTGGTGTCACCGAGCAGCACGTCACGGGTGGTCTCAAAATCCGGCAGCATGGTAATGACAAAGCGTGCGCCGCTGACGGCCTCAACGGCGCTGTCGGCATTGACCGCGCCCTGCTGGGCCAGGTCGTCGCCGCGTGAGTGCGTGCGATTCCAGACCCGTACCGGCAGGTCATTTTTCAAAAGATTGGCGGCAAAGGCGTGGCCCATGGCGCCCAGGCCGAGAACGGCCACGGTGTTGTCGTTTGACATGGATAACGCTCCATCGATTGTGGCGGACAGCTCGCACCAGCGTAGCGCGATGAGCATGAAAACGGGACTGCAAAAACGCCCCGGCAGAACCGGGGCGTTTTTTGAGCGCGTGACCCGCGTTACGGGGTGAGCACGACCTTGCGGCAGTCATCCTGCTTTTCATCAAACAGGCGATAGCCTTCGGCGGCCTGATCGAGCTTCATGCGATGGCTGATGATCGCCTCGGGCTTGAGCCTGCCTTCCTCGACTGCCTTCATCAGGGTGGGCAGATAGTCATGCACATGCGTCTGGCCGCCTTTCATGGTCAGGCCCTTGTCGAAGAAATCGCCGATCAAAAAGCCATTCACGGCGCCGGCGTAGACGCCCGGAATGCTGATGCTGCCGCCGCGGCGCACGGCAGCCATGCACTGATGCAGGGCGATATCGCTGCTTTCGACCTCGAAGTTGTTCATGGGCGGCAGCGTCCCGCCATGGCCCTTGGCCTCATAACCCACGGCATCAATGACGGCGTCCACGCCGCGCCGGCCTTCGCTGAGCTGGATGATGGCCTCGGCCACGTCCTCGGTTTTGTCGAAATTGAGCGTCTCGACGCCGTAGGCCTTTTTCGCAAAATCGAGCCGATACGGCTGGTTGTCGACCATGATGATCTGCTCGGCGCCTTCCATGCGCGCACACGCCGCCGACATCAGACCCACCGGGCCGGCGCCGAAGATCGCCACGCTCGAGCCCTTCTTGATGCCGGCGTTGAGCACGGCCTGATAGCCGGTGGGCAGGATGTCCGACATGAACAGCACCTGCTCGTCATCAAGGCCTTCCGGGATGGCGTAGGGGCCGGCGTTGGCCTGCGGGACGCGCACGTACTCCGCCTGACCGCCGGGGATGCCGCCGTACATGTGCGAGAAGCCAAACAGCGCCGCCGGCGCCGGAATCGATTTCTTGTTCAGCGCCGCCCCCTCGTCGGGGTTGGTGGTCTCACAGGCGGCGTACAGCGAATGCTGGCAGAAAAAGCAGCTGCCACAGGCGATCACGAACGGCACGACCACGCGGTCGCCCTTCTTGACGCTGGTGACCGCGGAGCCTGCTTCTTCCACGATGCCCATGAACTCGTGACCAAAGATATCGCCGGGCTCGGTGGCCGGCATGGCGCCGCGATACAGGTGCAGATCGGAGCCGCAGATGGCGGTCGAGGTCACGCGCAGAACAATGTCGTCATCCTGCTGGAGTGTGGGCTCGGGTACGTTTTCAACGCGGACGTCGTTGCTGCCCTGATAAACCAGTGCCTTCATGATGTCTCCTCCGTGAAATCCCTGACCGGTCACACCCGGTCGGTAAGGTTGGCGAGGGCCGACTCCCTGCCGACCCGATCGTCAGCATAGAAAGCATAGCGATAGTCTGCTAACGATTTATTGACACGCGATGACCCCGCGCCGTTTTGAAAGCCGACGATGGCCAGGGTCGATGCCGGCAGGACGATCAAAAAGACAAGGGACGAGCGGTGAACGAGGCCCTGACATGACAACGGGCGCTCCCCGTGAGGAGAGCGCCCGTTGATGGCCGGTCGCGGTCTGTCTTTTGAGACTATGCCAGGGCGGCAAAGACAAAAAACAGCACCAAAACGATGGCCGCGACAATCACGATCAAAAGTCTTGGATCCTTCATGACGTGGCCTCCGGCCGTTGGCGCGAGCGTGGGTTACTCACTGTCGGCCTGAGAGTAGAGCACGCGGGTGCGCAGGGTGTGGTTGACCTCGCGCAGGGCATTGAGCGCCTGTTCACCGTAAGCCTTGTCGACATCGATGACCACGTAGCCGACCTCTTCATTGGTCTGCAGAAACTGCGCGGAGATGTTGATGCCTTCGTTGCCCAGCACGCGGTTGATCTCGGAGAGCACGCCCGGCACGTTGGCGTGAATGTGCAGCAGGCGGTGCTTGTCCGGGTGCGACGGCAGGGCGACTTCGGGGAAGTTGACCGAGGTGATGGTCGTGCCGTTGTCGGAGAAGGTGATGAGCTTTTCCGAGACTTCAACGCCGATGTTTTCCTGCGCCTCGACCGTGGAGCCGCCGATGTGTGGGGTCAGAATCACGTTGTCGAACTGGCGCAGCGGCGAGACGAACTCTTCGTCGTTGCCCTTCGGCTCGACCGGGAAGACGTCGATGGCCGCGCCCAGCAGCTTGCCGGACTCCAGCACTTCGGCCAGTGCCTCGATATCGACAACCTTGCCGCGCGAGGCGTTGATCAGATAGCTGCCCTGTTTCATCAGCGAAAGCTCGTCACGACCGATCATCCAGGTGGTCGAGCGGGTTTCCGGCACATGCAGGGTGACGATGTCGGCGCGCGCCATCAGCTCCTGAAGGCTGCCGACCTGGCGGGCGTTGCCCATGCCAAGCTTTGTGATGGTGTCGTAATAAATGACGTTGAGGCCCACCGACTCGGCCATGACCGACAGCTGGGCGCCGATGCTGCCGTAGCCGACGATGCCCAGCGTCTTGCCGCGCGCCTCGAACGAATCACTGGCCGATTTCAGCCAGCCGCCCTGATGCGCCCGGGCGTTTTTCTCGGGGATGCCGCGCAGCATCATGATGGACTCGGCCAGCACCAGCTCGGCCACCGAGCGGGTGTTGGAGTAGGGCGCATTGAACACCGGAATGCCGAGCTTGAGCGCGGCCGGCAGATCAACCTGGTTGGTGCCGATGCAGAAACAGCCGATGGCCACCAGGCGTTCGGCGGCGCTGAGCACACGTTCGTTCAATTGCGTGCGCGAGCGAATACCGATGAAATGGGCATCGCGGATCTTTTCGATCAGATCCTCTTCGCTCAGCGATGTCGTCAGACGCTCGATGTTGCTGTAACCGGCATTTTGAAAGTTGTCCACGGCGGACTGGTGGACGCCCTCGAGCAGCAGAACCTTGATCTTGCTCTTGTCCAGAGACGTTTTAGCCATGTGCGCATCAACCCTTTAATCGGCTGGCCTGAGGGAAAGTAGAAATGGGGATAGCGGGCGCGGCCCGGTATCGGCCGAAATCAATCGGGCATCACTGTGACAGCGCGCGGCTGCCCTGATGGCCCGGCTCGGCGGGGCGCTCATACTACCATGGTGGTACCCGTGGTGCATGACTGCCGGCGCGGCTGTCGTTGAAACGTCTTCGCGCAAGGGATGAATCCGGTGCATGTGACCCCGTCCGGGCACGGTCTGCGGGCTGTTTTGATCCGCGCCTCCGGCGGCGTCAAACGCGTAACGGATGTGTATACTTGCAGGCTGTCGGGGCATTACCGTCTATCGACGCCCTGATTTCAAGCCACGCATCGGCGCTTACAGGATGACGCATGACACAACGGCCCGAGTCCGCTCAGTCAAACGATCAAGGCGCTGCGTCGTCATCGACGCCCGCGGCGCAGACCCCGTCCGATTTTGCCGGTGCCCTGAGCTCGCTTGAAACCCTGGTCAGGCGTCTTGAATCAGGGGAGCTGAGTCTTGAGGCCTCGCTTGAGGATTTCGAGCAGGGCATCGCGCTGGTTCGTGACGCGCGCGCGCGGCTTGAGCAGGCCGAACTGCGGGTACAGCAGCTGCTGGAGCAGGGGGATGGGTCATTGATGCCATCGCCGCTGGACGACAAATCGCGGGAGAACAACGACGCATGATGGGTGAGACATGACGGTGGAGACGCCAGGCGTGGAAGTCGATGCGCTGATGACGACGCTGCGCGACAGGATCGAGGTGCAGCTGGGCGCGGTACTGGAAAATGCAGCACCCGCCCGGGCCGCCCGGCTTGAAGAGGCCATGCGCTACAGCGTGCTGGGCGGCGGTAAACGCCTGCGCGCCATTCTGGTCTACGCCGCCGGTCAGGCGCTGGCGGCCGAGGAGGAAGCGCTGGATGCGCCGGCCGTGGCCATCGAGCTGATTCACGCCTATTCGCTCGTTCACGACGATCTGCCCTGCATGGATGACGACGACCTGCGTCGCGGGCGCCCCACCTGCCATCGCGCCTATGATGAAGCCACCGCGCTGCTGGCCGGTGACGCCCTGCAGACGCTGGCCTTTGAAGTGCTGGCCGGGACGGGCCAGCCGCGGGCCGCCGAAATGGTCGCAACGCTTGCCCGCTGCGCCGGGCGCGCCGGCATGGCCGGCGGTCAGGCACTGGATCTGGACGCCGTGGGTCGACAGCTCGACGTCGAGGCGCTGATGGCCATTCACCATCACAAGACCGGTGCCCTGATCGAGGCGGCGCTGTCGCTGGGGGCGCTGGCCGCCCCCAGCGTGCAGCCGGTGCACCTCAAGGCGCTGAGCGACTACGCCCGGGCCATTGGTCTGGCCTTCCAGATTCAGGACGACATTCTGGATGTGACCGGCTCGACCGAGGTGCTGGGCAAGACCCAGGGGGCCGATGCCCTGCGCGACAAGCCGACCTATCCGGCGCTGCTGGGGCTTGAAAAGGCGCAGCAGCGCGCGCACGACCTGCTGGACCAGGCGCTGGCGGCACTGGCACCACTGGGCGAGCGCGGCGAGACGCTGGCGGCGCTGGCCCGCTACATGATCGAGCGCGATCACTGAAACGCCCCCGGCCGCGCGCCGGAGAGACACCCTTTGATGTCCCGGGGCATTACAGGACCAGGGACAGGATCCTGACAGGCCATTGAGGCGCTATGAAGCTGTTTGACGATATCCCTACAAAAAGACCGGCCACGCCGCTGCTCGATCGCATCGAAGCGCCCTCTGATCTGCGCAGTCTCGACGAGCAGCAGCTTTTGCGTCTGGCTGACGAGCTCAGGGCCTATCTGCTCTACAGTGTCGGCTGCACGGGCGGGCACTTCGGCGCAGGTCTCGGGGTCATCGAGCTGACCATTGCGCTGCATCAGCAGTACAACACCCCGCATGACCGGCTGGTCTGGGACGTGGGCCATCAGACCTATCCGCACAAGATCCTGACCGGCCGGCGCGAGTCCATGGACTCCATGCGCCGCTATCAGGGGCTGGCGGCCTTTCCGCGGCGCGAGGAGTCGCCCTACGACACCTTCGGCGTGGGCCACTCCAGCACCTCCATTTCGGCGGCACTGGGCATGGCACTGGCGGCGCGTACCCGCGGCGACAATCGGCGTGTGTGTGCCATCATCGGTGACGGCGCCCTGACCGCCGGTATGGCGTTCGAGGCGCTTGCCCATGCCGGCCATGTCGATGCCAACATGCTGGTGGTGCTCAACGACAACGAGATGTCGATCTCGGAAAACGTCGGCGGCATGGCCACCTATCTGGCGCGCATCCTCAACAGCGGCCCCTATGTGGCCGCGCGTGAGGGCAGCAAGCGGGTGCTGTCACACCTGCCCGGTGCGCTGGATATCGCCCGGCGCACCGAAGAGCACGTCAAGGGCATGCTCACCCCGGCCACCCTCTTTGAGGAGATGGGCTTTAACTATGTCGGCCCCATCGACGGTCACGACCTGCCGCTGTTGATTCGTACCCTGCGCGAGCTGAAAAATCGCAAGGGGCCGCAGTTTCTGCACATCGTTACCCGCAAGGGCAAGGGCTTTGAGCCGGCCGAAGGCGACCCGATCGGCTATCACGCCATCACCAAGCTCGAAAAGGACAAGGTCGAAGCGCCGCCGGTACCTGCGCCGAAGAAGTTCAAGTTCTGCAACGTCTTCGGTCAGTGGCTGTGCGATACCGCCGAACGCGATGCGCGCCTGATCGGCATTACGCCGGCCATGCGTGAAGGCTCCGACATGATTCGCTTCTCGAAGGAGTATCCGGAGCGCTACTACGATGTGGCGATCGCCGAACAGCACGCGGTGACGCTCGCCGCCGGCATGGCCTGTGAAGACGTCAAACCCGTGGTGGCGATCTACTCCACCTTTTTGCAGCGCGGCTATGACCAGCTGATTCACGATGTTGCCGTGCAGGGTCTGGATGTGACCTTTGCCATCGACCGGGCGGGTCTGGTCGGTGAGGACGGCTCGACCCATCACGGCACCATGGATCTCTCCTATCTGCGCTGCGTCCCCAACATGGTGATCATGGCGCCCAGCGACGAGCGCGAGTGCTATCGCATGCTGACCACCGCCTATCAATACGAGGGGCCGGCAGCGGTGCGCTATCCGCGCGGCACCGGCCCGGGCGTGGCCTTTGAGCCGGGTCTTGAACCGCTGGAGATCGGTCGTGCCGAGCTCAGACGCGAAGGGCAAAAGGGCGAGCAGGGTGTGGCACTGCTGGTGTTTGGCAGCCTGCTGACGCCAGCGCTCGAGGTGGCCGAGCGGCTGGATGCCACGGTTTACGACATGCGCTTTGTGAAGCCGCTGGACCGCGAAGCGGTGCTTGCCGCGGCAGAAGAGCATGGTCTGGTCGTCACACTTGAAGAGAACGTGATTGCCGGTGGCGCGGGCAGCGGCGTGGGCGAGCTGCTGGCGGCCTGCGACGTGCGCACCTCGCTTTTGCATCTGGGCATTCCCGATCATTTCATCGAGCACGGCACGCCCGGCGAGCTTTTGGCCGAGTGCGGGCTGGACGGCGAGGGCATCGAGGCGTCGATTCGCCGCCGTCTGGGTCGCTGACACCCTACATCAACCGGAAATAGAACCGTCTCATGCTGATTGTTACCCTGATTGCTGCTTTCATCGGCTACCTGATTGCCCGGCTGCCCGGGCTTTTGATCGGTGGCGTACTGGGCTATGTGCTGGTGCGCTGGCTGCGTGCCAAGCTGATCGGCAAGCTGGCCGAGCGCCAGACCCGCTTTCTCTCTGCCACCTTCTCGGTCATGGGCGCCATGAGCATGGCCAACGGCGAGGTGTCCGAGCGTCAGCGCCAGAGTGCCGAGGCGGTATTTGACCGGCTCAACCTCAACGACGCCCAGCGTGACAAGGCGCGTACCGACTTTGATCGCGGCCAGAAGGAGAGCTTCGATCTTGAGGCGGAGCTTGCCGGGCTGCGCCAGATCGTCGGCGCCCAGCGCGGGCTGTTGCAGGTCTTTTTCCAGGTGCAGCTCGTGGCGCTGGCCGCCGATGGCCAGGTCGAACAGAGCGAGCGTGACATGTTGATGCGGGTGGCGCGCGGGCTGGGCTGCTCACAGGAGGAGCTCTCGCGTCTGGAGGCGATGCTTAATGGCGCCGCCAATGCCGGCGGCACCCAGGAAAGTGTCCAGCCGCTGGAAGAAGCCTATCAGGTACTGGGCGTGTCATCGCAGGCCACGGATGCCGAGATCAAGCGCGCCTATCGCAAGCTCATGAGCCAGAACCATCCCGACAAGCTCGCCGGCAAGGGCATGCCTGACAGCATGCGGCGCATGGCCGAGCAGCGTACCAGCGAGATCAGCAACGCCTACGAGCGGATCACGCAGGCCCGCGACCAGGGCTGAGCCAGCGCCCGGCCCCGGTCGTATCCTGGCGGCTTTAACCGTCTATTCGGCGCTTTCCTGATGGCGGATATCGCGAAAGCGCTGCTCCATTTCACGGCGCAGCTCGCGCCGCCTCAGGCCTGATTCAAAGCGCTGTCGCTCGACGTCGTCGGCGGGCTCAAGCTGGCGCACCTCGACCGACCGGCCGTTATCATCGACCGCCACCATGGTGAAGTAGCAGCTGTTGGTGTGGCGGACCACGCCGGCGCGAATGTCTTCGGCGATCACCTTGATGCCGATCTCCATCGAGGAGCGTCCGGTGTAGTTGACCGAGCCCAGAAAGGTGACCAGTTCGCCGACGTGAATGGGCTGGCGAAACATCACCTGATCCACCGACAGCGTGACCACGTAGTGGCCGGCCCAGCGGCTGGCACAGGCGTAGGCCACCTCATCAAGGTATTTCAGCAGTGTGCCGCCGTGAACCTTGCCGGAAAAGTTGGCCATGTTCGGGGTCATCAGTACGGTCATGGTGATCTGGTGGCGCGGTGTGTCCATTCCCTCTCTCGCTTGTCGTCATGTTGTTGTGGTCAGGCTTCGGCCGTCGAGCATACCGCATCGGCATCGGCCAGCGGGCGCTATCGTCATGGCAAATCCTGGCCGGCGTGACTAGCATGGCATGCCGGCCGCGTATCGAGGCGCCGACACGTTATCCATTCACCAGGGGATTCCATGAAGGTTACCGAGGCAAGATTCGAGCAACCCACCGCACGCTATCTTTGGCTGTATGTGCTGATCGTGTGGGTGGGGCTCAATCTGCGTCCCTCGATTGCCGCCGTAGGGCCGCTGCTTGACCGGATTCAGGAGGAGCTGTCGGTAAGCTATGCCACGGCGTCGCTTCTGACCACGCTACCGTTCGTGGCCATGGGGCTGGCCTGCTTTCAGGGCATGCAGCTGATCCGGCGCTGGAACCGCCACCGTATCGTCATGGGCTCGCTGACCCTGATCGGGCTGGCCTCGCTGGTGCGTCTGCTGGGAGAAAGCTTTACGCTGCTGGCGATCTCGGCACTGACGATCGGCGCCGGGATTGCCCTGATTCAGGCGCTGATGCCGGCACTGATCAAGGTGACGCTGCCCAACACGGTCGAAACCGCCACCGGGCTTTATATCGGCGCGATCATCGGCGGCGGGGCGCTGGCCTCCGGCATGGCGCCCTGGCTTGCCTCGATGGGGGGCTGGCGACTGGGGCTGGCCGGCTGGGCCATTCTGGTGCCCGTGGCGCTGTGGCTGTGGTATCGCTTCGGCAGTCAGATGCTCACACCGGTGCCGCGCGAGCGCTCATCACGGGCCACGCCGCTGTCGCATATTCCGCGTGCCTGGACGCTGGCGCTGTTTTTCGGTTTCGGCACGGCCGGCTACGCCTGCGTCATGGCGTGGCTGCCGCCCTACTATCTGGCGCTGGGCTGGAGTGCCGGCGATGCCGGGCTGCTGCTGGGCTATGTGACGCTTTTGCAGGTGATCTCAAGCGTCGGCGCGCCCTTTCTGGTGCGCTATCGCCTGGACCGGCGCCGGGCGCTGTATCTGACGGTGGGCATGTCGCTGATCGGTTTTATCGGGCTGTGTGTTCGACCCGATGGCGTGGTCTTTGCCGCGCTCTGGGGCACACTGCTGGGGCTGGGCATCGGCGCGCTGTTTTCGCTGTCGGTGCTGGTGCCGATGGACCATCATCGTGATCCGGCCCGCGTGGGCGATCTGGCGGCCTTTGTGCAGGGCTACGGCTATCTGGTGGCGGCCGCGGCCACGCTGCTCTCCGGCATCGCGCGTGACATGCTCTCAAGCTTTACCACCGCCTGGGTGGCGCTGGCCGTGCTCTTTGCCGCCATGCTGGTGATGAGCTGGCGCTTCGATCCGAACTACTACCCGCGCCATATCGACTAGCTCCCGCCGACTCGACCGGGACGTTGCGCATCGAACGCCTGCCGGGCGTTCGATGCCGGCTCAGGGGTGTTCGCGGTCGACATCGCTTGCGGCCTCGAACTCATCGAGTGCCATCAAATGGCCGAGCTTGCCGGCCTTGGTCGACAGATACTGCTCGTTGTGAGCGTTGAGACCGGTGGTCAGCGGTACACGCTCGCTGATTTCGATGCCGGCGTTTTGCAGCGCGATGACCTTGCGCGGGTTGTTGGTCATCAGCCGCAGCCGCGAGATGCCAAGCTGTTCCAGCATCGGAATGCAGATGTCGTAGCGACGCATGTCGGCTTCAAAGCCCAGCGCTTCGTTGGCCTCGACCGTATCGGCCCCGCCATCCTGAAGATGATAGGCGCGAATCTTGTTCATGAGACCGATGCCACGACCTTCCTGACGCAGATACAGCAGTGCCCCGCGGCCTTCTTCGGCAATGCGCTTGAGCGCCACCTGAAGCTGATAGCCGCAGTCACAGCGCATCGAAAAAAGCGCATCGCCGGTCAGGCACTCGGAGTGCACCCGGCCAAGCACGGGTTCGCCATCGGCCACATCGCCCAGGGTCAGGACAACATGATCCTTGCCGGTCTCGTCATCCTCAAAGCCATGCATGGTAAACGTGGCCCAGGGCATGGGCAGACGAGAGCTGGCGATAAATCTGATCGTCACGGTAACCTCATGAATTGTTGGCAAGCCAGCGCGTGGCTCAAGAGGGGTATCCTGGCAGGGCAGGTGGCGTTTATCTATACGCACAGCGCGGTGGCCGAAGGATACCGGAGAAAAGGGTGCTACCTGTCATGTTGCACCATCATGGGCTCTCCTGCAGCAGGGCTGTGTGAGCTACAATGAAGCGACATTTTTCCGTCGGATGATCTTGCCTGCATGACTCTTGAAAATGATCGCTTTTTACGTGCGCTGGCGCGCCAGGACGTTGACCGCACGCCGGTCTGGATGATGCGCCAGGCCGGTCGCTACCTGCCTGAATACCTCAGGGTCCGCAAGCAGGCGGGCAGCTTCATGGATCTGTGCCGCAACCGCGACATGGCCTGTGAGGTGACCCTGCAGCCGCTGGAGCGCTTTGACCTGGATGCGGCCATTTTATTCTCCGACATCCTTACCATTCCCGATGCGATGGATCTGGGGCTTTATTTCGAGCCGGGCGAAGGGCCGATGTTCAAGCGCCCGGTCCGTGATGCGGCCGCCATCAACGCGCTCAAGGCGCCCGATGCCGAGCGCGATCTCGACTACGTCATGAACGCCGTATCCACGATCCGTCATGAGCTCAACGGTCGCGTACCGCTGATCGGCTTTTCGGGCAGCCCCTGGACGCTGGCCACCTACATGGTGGAAGGCGGTCCCAGCAAGGACTTCCGCCACGTCAAGGGTCTGCTCTACGGCGACCCGGCCGCGCTGCACCAGCTGCTGGATACGCTGGCCACGGCCGTGACCGACTACCTCAACGCCCAGATTCGCGCCGGCGCTCAGGCGGTGCAAATCTTTGACACCTGGGGCGGGGCGCTATCGACGCCGGCCTACAAGGCCTTTTCGCTGGCCTATATGGAAAGGATTGTGCGCGGGCTGATCCGTGAGCACGACGGCCGCCGCGTGCCGGTCATCGTCTTTACCAAAAACGGCGGTCAGTGGCTTGAAAGCATTGCCGACATCGGCGCCGACGGTGTCGGCCTGGACTGGACCACCGAGATGAGCAATGCCCGCGCCCGCGTGGGTGATAAAGTCGCGCTGCAGGGCAATCTCGACCCCTCGGCGCTGTTTGGCTCCCCGCAGGTGATTCGCGATGAGGTCGCGCGCATCCTGGAAAGCTATGGCCCGGGCAACGGTCACGTGTTCAATCTGGGCCACGGCATCTCCCAGTTCACGCCGATCGACAACGTCCAGGCCTTTATCGAGGCACTCCATGAACTCAGCCCCCAGTACCACCAAAGATAGCATCACCGCGGATGGCACCGCCGGCAGTCACCACGACGCGCCCCCCACCGATCCGGACTGGCCGGGTCAGCTGGTGGTCTTTGACGGTGACTGTCCGCTGTGCCGTCGCTCGGTGCATGCCATCGTGGCCCATGAAGCGCAGCCGATCACGGGTCTGGTGACCCTGCAGTCGTCGCTGGGCCATCAGCTGGGGGCGCATTTCGGCGAGGATGCCGACGATCTCGACAGCATGTGGCTGATCCGCGACGGCGCGCTTTTTCGCGACAGCGACGGGCTCTGGCGCACGGCGCAGTCGCTGAAGGCGCCCTGGTCGGCCGCGGCCGGCCTGCGCTGGCTGCCCGTACCGCTGCGCGATGGCGCCTATCAGCTGGTCGGGCGCTATCGCAAGCAACTGGCCAGCGACCCGGGGCTTGACGGCGTACAGGACAGAATCCTTACCACGCTGACCCCGGCGCAGTGTTCACATCTATCGATACCGACCACGCTGGCCGACGACTGACGCTCGGCAGGCGCGGTCATGGTGCAGCGGTGTGTCGCAGGGCGCCATAATGGGCCGTATGGCCACTCTGACAGGCCGGGCGCTTTGCCATCGAGTGCCCGCCCCCGCTTTCTCTTTTCTTTCCAAAACAGCGCCCCGGCGCTGT
This sequence comes from Kushneria sp. EE4, assembly GCF_977968315.1. Next base: position 2,814,725 of record NZ_OZ386212.1, on the reverse strand, counting down.
TTTTTTATATCCTGGAACGCTCCTTGCAATAGCGTCATGGACGTCACTGGCACGCGCCATGACGTCGCCTCATTCAACAACCCGGAGTGTTGCAATGAACATGACAATAAAAAAGCCGTGGATGTGGACCGCTACGGCAGGACTGGCACTGGCCGCCACGCTGGGTTCGTCGACGATTCTTGGTGCCACGCTTGATGATGTAAAAAGCCGCGGCGAGCTGCGCTGCGGGGTCAGCGATGGGCTGGCCGGGTTTTCCTCGCCCAACGCCCAGGGGCAGTGGCAGGGCATCGATGTGGAGGTCTGCCGCGCGGTGGCCGCGGCCGTGTTCGGTGACCCCGACAAGGTGAGTTTTGCACCGCTCACCGCCAAGGAGCGTTTTACCGCGCTGCAGTCCGGCGAGGTGGATGTGCTGTCGCGCAATACCACCTGGACGGCCTCGCGGGATAACTCGATGGGGCTGACCTTTGCCGGCGTCACCTTTTATGACGGTCAGGGCATGATGGTGCGCCGGGATCTGGGCATCTCCAGTGCCACAGAGCTTGATGGCGCCTCGGTCTGCGTGGCCGCCGGCACCACCACGGAGCTCAATCTGGCCGACTATTTCCGTGCCAACGACATGGACTACAACGCCGTCAGCTTTGATGAGTCCGATCAGACCGCGGCGGGCTTTGATAGCGGGCGCTGCGACGTGCTGACCTCGGATGCCTCCCAGCTGGCGGCCCTGCGTCTGCAGCTTTCCGAGCCGGACAGCGTGGTCATCCTGCCCGAGCGCATCTCCAAGGAGCCGCTGGGGCCGGTGGTGCGCCAGGGCGATGAGCAGTGGATGAAGGTGGTGCGCTGGACGCTCTACGCCATGCTCAATGCCGAGGAGTCCGGCATCACTCGCGACAATATCGACGAGATGCGTGACAGCCCCGAAACCCCCGATGACGCCCGCCTGCTGGGCAGTGACGGCAACTTTGGCGAGCAGCTGGGGCTGTCCAGCGACTGGGTCTACAACATCATCAGTCAGGTCGGCAACTACGGCGAAATCTTTGAGCGCAATGTCGGCATGGACTCTCCGCTCGAGCTTGAGCGCGGCGACAACGCGCTGTGGTGCGATGGCGGGCTGCAGTACGGTATGCCGGTGCGATAAGGCGTTTGATCACGCGCGCCATCCGGCGCGTGCTGTCCTTGATGCATGGCCGGTCGCAGGGGCCGGCCATATCGCTTGTGGAGAATACCGTTCATGCTGCGTCCCTCCGTTTCCATTCCGCGCCGCGGTCGCGGGCCGCTGTGGCGTGACCCGGGTGCCCGGGCGCTGTTCTTTCAGATTCTTTTGCTGGCGAGCGTGCTGGGTGTTATCGCCTTTCTGGTTCACAACACCATGGCGAATCTGGACGCCCGGGGCATTCGCACCGGGTTTGACTTTCTCGACTATCGGGCCGGGTTTTCGATTTCCCAGACCCTGATCGACTACTCCAGCAACGCCAGCACCTACGGGCGCACCTTTCTGGTCGGGCTTGCCAACACGCTGCTGGTCTCCGCGCTTGGCATTGTCGCGGCCACGATCATCGGCTTTCTGGCCGGGCTTGCCAGGCTCTCGCCCAACTGGCTGCTGGCCCGGATGGCCGGGGCCTATGTCGAGATCTTTCGCAATATTCCGCTGCTGTTGCAGATTCTGTTCTGGTATTTCGCGGTGCTGCGCGCGCTGCCCTCGCCGCGCCAGAGCATCTCGCTTTTCGACAGCTTTTATCTCAACGTGCGCGGGCTGGTGATGCCATCGCCCGAGACGCAGGCCGGCTTCATGGCCACGCCGCTTTCGCTGGCGGCGGCCATCGCCGGGGTGGTCGCACTGGTCGTTATCGCGCGTCGGCGTCAGGCGGCCACCGGTCAGCAGTGGCCGGTGCTGCCCTTGAGCCTTTTGCTGTTGATCGGTCTGCCGCTGGCGGTGTTCTGGGCGACCGGCGCGCCGCTTGAGTGGTCGGTGCCCGAACTTTCCGGCTTCAACTTTCGCGGCGGCATGCAGGTGCTGCCGGAGCTGGTGGCGCTGTGGGTGGCGCTGTCCATCTATACCGCGGCCTTTATCGCCGAGATCGTGCGCTCGGGGATTCAGTCGGTCCCCCACGGCCAGACCGAGGCGGCGCGCTCGCTGTCCCTGCCGGGCGGTGTGACCCTGCGCCGGATCGTGATTCCCCAGGCGATGCGGGTGATGGTGCCGCAGGTGACGAGTCAGTATCTCAATCTGATCAAGAACTCATCATTAGCCACGGCCATCGGCTATCCCGATCTGGTTGCGGTCTTTGCCGGCACCACGCTCAACCAGACCGGACAGGCCATCGAGGTCATGACCATGACGATGGCGGTCTATCTGAGCATCTCGCTGATCGTGTCGGCGCTGATGAATCTCTACAACGCGCGCATGTCGCTCAAGGAGCGTTGAGATGTCTGCCACTGCTTCTCCTCGTGATGAGACGCTCATCGCCTCGCGCCCGCCGCCGACACCCCGGGGCGGCGTGATGTACTGGCTGCGCACGCGGCTGTTCTCGGGGCCGGTCAACAGCGTGGTGTCGATCGTCACGCTGGTGCTGATCGTGCGACTGATCTGGCCGGTGATCGACTGGGCGTTGATCCAGGCCGACTGGCTGGGCAGCTCGCGCGCCGACTGCACCAGTGAGGGCGCCTGCTGGGTGTTCATTTCCACGCGCTGGAGCCAGATCGTCTATGGCTTCTACCCGCTGGCCGAGCGCTGGCGGGTGGATATCGTGCTGGGGCTTTTCTTTGCGCTGATTGCCTGGCTTGTGATCCCGCGTCTGCCGGGCAAAAAGCCGGCGGTTTTGATGGCGCTGGTCGGGCTGCCGGTCATCGCCTGGGTGCTGCTGCTCGGCGGCATGTTTGGTCTGCCTCATGTGCCAACCCGCGCCTGGGGCGGGCTGATGCTGACGCTGACCATTGCTGCGGTCGGCATTGTGGGGTCGCTGCCGCTGGGGATCATTCTGGCGCTGGGGCGGCGCTCGAAGATGCCGCTGGTGCGTGCAATTTGCGTGATCTTTATCGAGTTCTGGCGCGGGGTGCCGCTGATCACGGTGCTTTTCATGTCATCGGTGATGCTGCCGCTGTTCGTGCCGGCCAACGTGGAGTTCGACAAGCTGCTGCGGGCGCTGATCGGCATCATGCTGTTCTGGAGCGCCTATATGGCGGAAGTGGTGCGCAGCGGTCTGCAGGCCATCGACAAGGGGCAGGGCGAAGCGGGCGCGGCGCTGGGGCTGGGCTATTGGCTGCGCATGCGCCTGATCATTCTGCCCCAGGCGCTCAGGCTGGTGATTCCGGGCATCGTCAATACGTTCATTGCCCTGTTCAAGGACACCTCGCTGGTGCTGGTTATCGGGCTCTTTGACGTGCTGTCGATCATTCAGGCGGGGCTGACCGACAGCGACTGGCTGGGCTTTGCCATCGAGGGCTATGTGTTTGCCGCGCTGGTGTTCTGGGTCTTCTGTTTTGGCATGTCGCGCTACAGCCAGAGCCTCGAGCGTCGTCTCCATACCGGCCATTAACGCTAACAACCATCACCATCACCATCACCATCAGCACGGCACAGGCGTGTCGTGTACCGGGAGTGTCTTCATGAACGATACCCAGACAGCGTCCGCTGCCGCGGCACAGACGAGCCCCATGGTGGCCATATCGCGCCTGAACAAGTGGTACGGCGACTTTCATGTTCTGCGCGATATTGATTTGAGCGTGGCCCGCGGCGAGCGCATCGTCATCTGCGGGCCGTCGGGGTCGGGCAAGTCGACCCTGATTCGCTGCATCAACCATCTGGAGGCGCATCAGCAGGGCGAGATTGTGGTCAACGACATCCCCATGACCAACGACATCAAGCGCATCGAACAGATCCGGCGCAACGTCGGCATGGTGTTTCAGCACTTCAATCTCTTTGCGCACCTGACCGTGCTGGAAAACTGCTGCCTCTCGCCCATCTGGGTGCAGAAAAAGCCGCGTCGCGAGGCTGAAAAAAGCGCCATGGCGTATCTGGAACGGGTGCGCATTGCCGAGCAGGCACACAAGTATCCGGGCCAGCTCTCCGGCGGGCAGCAGCAGCGCGTGGCGATCGCGCGGGCGCTGTGCATGCACCCGGCGGTGATGCTCTTTGATGAGCCGACCTCGGCGCTGGACCCGGAGATGATCAAGGAGGTGCTCGACGTCATGATCGAGCTGGCCCATGAGGGCATGACCATGCTGTGCGTGACTCACGAGATGGGCTTTGCCCGTACCGTGGCCGATCGGGTGATCTTCATGGACGAGGGGCAGATCGTGGAATCCGCCCCGCCCGAGACCTTTTTCAACGCGCCGCGTTCGGCGCGCACGCGCGAGTTTCTGAGCCAGATTCTGGGCCATTAGGCCCGGGCCCGGGTTGCCGAGAGGACGGATCAGCGACAGGCGCTCGTGGCACCGCCGCCTTGAGGCTGTCATCAGGGTTGCATCATTCGCGTCGTGTTCTCGAGACCCTAGGGGGTGTCTAGCGCAGCTGCTCGCGAACCATGGCCACCGCCTGATCGACAATCCGAGGGGCCATGCCGACGTAGTTGGCGGGTTGCAGCAATCGATCGATTTCCTGATCACTCAGGTGCTGATTGATCGATTCGTTGTTATCGATGACATCGCGCAGGGAATCTTCCGCGCCGGCCTGCCTGATTGCGTGTTTGACCGTGGCATAGGCCTTGCCGCGACCGATTTTTGTCGCCAGGGCGTTCATGACGGCTTCAGACAGCGCGAAATTCCGCGAGGACTGGAAATTCCGGATCATGTGATCGGGTTTGACGATCAAGTGATCAAACAGCCGCTGGGCGCGGTCGATCGATGCCGAGGTGGTCATGAACGATTCCGGAATGATCGACCACTCCAGAATCCACGGCGCGCCCTGGCGCGTATCGGTATGGCTCATGATGTCGAGCGCCGCGGCATTGTACATCTTGCCCATGCGTGCCAGCCCGCCCATGTACTCGGCAGCACGCGGATTGCGTTTTTGCGGCATGGTACTGCTCGCGCCGTTTTCGCCTTCCTTGAGTTCGTCGATCTGAGTGCGGCCGAGGTTGTTGATATCGGTGGCCACGCGGCCCAGCGTGGCTGTGATCAGCCCGAGCGTCTGTACGGTCTCGGCAAAAACATCACGGCTCGGGTTCCAGGGCGCAATCGGCGCCTCAAGGCCCAGTTCTTCGGCGAACGCTTTCTGGAGGGTCAGCCCCTTGTCGCCGAAAGGCGCCAGCGTGCCGACGGTACTGCCCATCTGGGCGCGCAGGCGCCCGGCGGTTTCGTCCAGCCGCTGGATATCCCGATATAACGGCATCATGTAAGTGGTGAGTTGCAGTCCGAACGTTGTCGGCACGGCGTCCTGCCCGTTGGAGCGCGCCATCATGACGGTGGCCCGATGTGTTTCGGCCAGATCGGCAATCTGCAGCGTCAGCTGCTTGAGCTGCTCTCGAATGAGCGTGACGCCGGCCTTGACCTGAAGGACGGTGGCGGTATCCATAATATCCTGCGTCGTGCTCCCCCAGTGCAGATACTCGGAGACCTGATCGCCACCTGCGGCGCGCAACTGCGACAGCAAAGGCGCAATCCCTCGGCCGACATCGTCGGTACCCTGACGCAATCTGGCAAAATCGATGTTCTGAATGCGTGCGGTGCTGGCAATGGCCTCGGCGGCCTCCTCCGGAATGATGCCGACGCTGGCCTCGGCGCGTGCCAGCGCGGTCTCGACATCCAGCCAGTGTTGAACCAGGGCACGGTCGCTGAAGATATCGCGCATGGCATCGGTGCCGAACAGATCGCGATAAACGTGCGAGTCGAACACGCTGACCCGAGCAGCTTCCTGATCGATTGACTGGGTCTGAGCCTGAGCTCCGGCCCCGGGAATTGCCGCGGCACAGGCACTGGCGATGAGAAGTTTCTTGAACATTGCTGATCTCTTTTTCGAGTAGAAATGCGGCGAAAACGATGCGAGTTAATGAGTTGCCAAGGCGGCCGCGAGCGCTCGCCGGGCGGCGTCAGCTTCACGTCGCCCAACAGGAGGGATTCGGGGTCGGATATTGCACTGCCACGTTCCGGCCACTACAGATGACGCCTGCTCGCCCGTCAGGGCCTGCGCTGTTCCTGCAGGACGATTCCTGACGCGAGCGCATGGCCTGAAGTGATCGAAAGCCGCGGCTGGAAAGACAACGCTTGAGCTGACCGGAGAGTTGTCGTCAAGCTGCGTTGCTAAAGACAGGTTAGCAGCTTCGCGGCTCCATTCCGGGTTACGTTCGTAGGGTTGACAAATCCTTTTTCGGGTTCCGGAGGGCGCGCCCGCGCCTGTCCTGTCGTCGATGGCGTCGCCGATGTTGTTTGTCGGGCACGCGCGAGTTTCCGGGTCAGATTCCGGGCCATCAGGCCCGGTCAATACGAGGTCTTTTCCTGTTTCCACCGATCGAAGTGTCTGCCCGGTCGGTTTTTTAATTCTTTTAACTGCCAGTCGTTCGATTTTCTCAAGCCACGGGCCTTGCTCGTCGTTAATCGGTGAATATTCCCGGTTCATGACGTCCTCAAGAGGCCTTGTGCATGCGACGCTCCATCGGTACCCGCCTTCAACTGATCTGTATCGCCCTAGTGGTCACGGCGCTGGTCGTGACCTGTGCCACCATCTATACCGCCAGTCGCACCGCGCAGCTTGAAGAAACGCGCCACGGCATGGCGGCGCTGGGCGGCAGCGGCGCCGATGCCATGGCGCAGTGGTTTGACACGCGCCGGCTGATTGTTGAATCGATCGCCCGGCATCTCGACGATGGCGATGTGATGGCCGGTCTGGTCAAGGGCAACGACGCCGGCGCTCTGCTGGCCACCTATGTGGCCTGGCGCGACGGCCGGACCCTGTTTTCAGACCAGTGGCAGGCGCCGTCCGACTATGTCGCCAGCGAGCGGGACTGGTATCAAAAGGCTGCCGCCGCCGGACGTACCGTGATCACCGAGCCCTATATCGATGCCACTTCGAACGGGCTGGTGGTGACCTTTGCCACGCCGGTGGTGGCCGGCGGGCAGACCACGGCGGTGGTTGCGGCAGACGCGGTGATGAACCAGGTCAGTGCACAGATACTGAAACTCCAGCCGACGCCTTCAAGCATGATGTTCATTACCGATGCCGCCGGCCAGGTGATCGTCCATGCCGATGCCGCGCGCATTCTCAAGCCCGCCACCGACATGTCGTCGGGTCTGGGCGCGGCGGCACTGGCCGAGATGGGGCGTCGCGACGCGCTGACGAATGTCAGCATCAACGATCACGATTATCTGATCTCGGCCACCCCCATTCCGGGCACGGACTGGCAGCTCAACATTGCGCTCGATCGCAGCGAGGCGCTGGCGGGGCTTGCCTCGATTCGCAACACCACGCTGGCGGCACTTTTGATCAGCACGCTGGTGGCGGCGCTGGTGCTGTGGCTGGCCCTCAAGCCGATACTGGCGCGCCTGCGCCGGGCGCGTGAAGCGATGGAGAATGTGGCCAGCGGCGAGGGCGACCTGACCCGGCGTCTGCCGGTCGAGGGCAGTGACGAGATCTCCGCCATCGCCACCGCGTTCAATGCCTTTGCCGATCGCATGAACGACACCCTGGTCGAGATTCGTGACGCCTCAAGCCAGGTTCAGAACGCGGCCGGTGAGATCTCCTCCGGCGGCCATGATCTTTCCCGGCGTACCGAAACCACCGCGGCCAGTCTCGAGGAGTCGGCAGCCGCCATGGAGCAGCTGACCAGCACCGTCGAGCATTCGGCGACCTCCACGAAGGAAGCCAACGGCCTGGCCTATGAAACCGCCACCATGGCGCGCAGCGGCGGCGAACAGATGCACGGTGTGGTCGCCACCATGTCGCGTATTCGCGAAACCTCCGGGCGGATCGAATCGATCGTCGATGTGATCGATGGCATCGCCTTTCAGACCAACCTGCTGGCGCTCAACGCCTCGGTTGAGGCCGCCCGTGCCGGCGAACAGGGCCGCGGCTTCGCCGTTGTGGCCCAGGAAGTGCGTAACCTGGCCAACCGCAGCGCCCAGGCCGCCACCGATATCAAGAATCTGATCACCACCTCGAGCCGCGAGACCGTCAGCGGTGCCGAGCTGGTGGACGCCGCCAGCCACGCGATGGGGGAGATCGTTGAGCGGGTCGGGCGGGTCAGCACGTTCATCGATGAGCTCAGTCGCGCCACCAGCGAGCAGTCCACCGGGATCGGTCAGGTCAATCAGGCGATCACTCAGCTTGACGACATGACCCAGCAAAATGCCGCGCTGGTCGAGCAGTCGGCCGCGGCGGCCGAATCGCTGAGCCAGCAGGCGCAGCGACTGGCCACCACCGTGGGCGCGTTCAAGCTGCGCGAGCGCCACGTGTACTGAGTTTGACGAAACCTTCAGCAGGTTTTATGCCTTCGCCCCGTTACGGTAACGCCGTGGCGGGGCGTTGTTGTGGTGGCCTGTGATGTCGGGCGCTATCGCCTTGATAGCTGAAGAGGTGGCCCCCGGAGGTCAAGCCGGGCACCGTTGTCGCCGTTATGACGGGATAGCCGGCCTGTGCCGCTTTTCTGCCAACAAAAGAGACAACCCAGTGCTGACATCCATTCGTACCCGCATTCTGGTGTCCTGTCTGGCGATCGTGCTGCTGGCACTGACGCTGACCGGCATCGCCACCTATTACGTCACCAGTCATTACAACACCGAGTCCATCAGCCGTTCCCAGGCCGAGATCGCCGAAGGCTATACCATGGCGATCAGTGACTGGAGTCGCGCCAAAAAAACCGTGGTGGAAGCCACCGGCCGTCAGGCGCTGACCGACGACGCCCTGTCGCGATTCATTCTGGCCGCCGATGCCGGCGACATGATCACGGTCTATGCCGGCTTCAACGACAATCGCTACATCACAAGCGATGTGGACTGGGACATCCCGCCGACCTATCAGCCGACCCAGCGGCCCTGGTATCAGCAGACCCTGGCGGCCGGCCACACCATCGCCACGCTGCCCTACATGGACGCCTCTTCCGGTCAGATGGTGGTGTCGTTTGCCTCGCCCATCGTGCGTGACGGCCAGACGGTCGGTGTGATCAGCTCGGATGTGGCCATGGACAGGGTCATCGAGACGGTCAACGCCATTGATCCCACGCCACACAGCCATGCCTTCATGGTCAACCATGACGGCATCATGATTGCCCATACTGACAAGTCATTGATTCTCAAGCCGGCCACCGAGCTGGATGCCGGTCTGACACCGGCGGCGCTGTCGCAGATGACCGGATCGGAAGCGCTGCGCGAGATGACCCTGCGTGGTCAGGATGTTCTTTTGTCGGCAGTGCCGATCGAGGGCACCAACTGGACCCTGGTCATGGCGCTGGATCGTGATGAGGCCATGGCTGGTATGGTGAGCCTGGTCAAGACCACCGTCATTGCGCTGGTGGTAGTGGGCATTATCGCGGCCCTGCTGATCTGGGCGCTGCTGACACCGATTTTCCGACGCATGCACGAAGTGCGCGATGCGATGCGCGATGTCAGCGAGGGCGAGGGCGATCTGACCCAGCGACTGCCGCTGTCATCGCGTGATGACGAGGTCAATCAGATTGCCGAGTCGTTCAACCGTTTCGTGGATCGCATCGATCGGGTCATGCGGGACGTGCGCGACAGCAGCGAGAACGTGCGCATGGCGTCTTCCGAGATTTCGACCGGCAGCATGGACCTGTCACGACGCACCGAGACCACGGCGGCAAGTCTTGAGCAGTCGGCCGCGGCCATGGAGCAGCTGACCAGTACGGTGGCCAACTCGACCGAGTCCTCGCGCCATGCCGCACAGCTCACCGCGCAGGCCACGAAGGCCGCCGAGGAGGGCGGGCAGGTGATGACCGACGTGGTGGGCACCATGGGCGAGATCAGCACCTCATCCAGCGAGATTGCCAACATCATCGGGGTGATCGACTCGATCGCTTTCCAGACCAACCTGCTGGCGCTCAATGCCTCCGTTGAGGCGGCGCGTGCCGGCGAACAGGGTCGCGGTTTTGCCGTCGTGGCCGCCGAGGTGCGCACGCTGGCCAATCGCAGTACGCAGGCCGCCCAGGACATCAAAAAGCTGATCGATGCGTCGGTGACGAAAACCGTCAACGGCCAGGCACTGGTACAAAAGGCCGGCGAGCGCATGGAAGACATCGTGGTGCAGATCCAGCGCGTCAACGGGCTGATCAACGAGGTCACCACTGCCGCCAACGAGCAGAGCACCGGCATCTCCCAGGTCAACCAGGCGGTCACGCAGCTTGATCAGATGACCCAGGAAAACGCCGCGCTGGTGGAAGAGTCGGCCGCCGCCTCGGATTCGCTCTCGCAGGAAGCGCAGCGCCTGTCACAGATCATTGGCGTGTTCCGCCTCACCGAGCGCACCTCCTCGTAGAGACACTGCCAGACAAGTGAACAACGGCCCTTCGGGGCCGTTTTTTATGGCTGTCCGGATGTAGCGGCATATCAAGTCCCGCATCACCGGGGCCGTTATTGCCCTTAACCCCATGCGTGGCGTCGGCCCGCTTTTGCAACCCATGGTGATCCATCATGATGCAGTTCAAGTCCATTCGTACCTTTGTCACCATCACGGCCGGCGCCTGCCTGCTGGCGGTAGTGGTCGTGCTGGTGCTGTACTCGCTGGTCGCCATGACGCGCGCCCAGCAGCAAACGGCCAGTCGTACCGAAGCACAGCTCAACGAGTCCATCGAGGCACGCCTGCAGGCGCTGGGCCGGGCCCAGGCCGGTGAAATCAGCGCACAGCTTGACCGGGCAATGCAGCTGGCCGAGGAACTCGCGCAGACCAATGCCATGATGGCCCGTGGCAGCGATGGCGCCGCCGGGCTTTCCATCGATCGCCGCGACATGTCCCGTATCGTGCGCCAGCGCGTGATCGACAATCCCGAGCTGCTGGATGCCTTTATTGGCTGGGAGCCCAACGCCTTTGACAATGACGCCGACTACCAGGGCCAGACAGCGCTGGGTTACGGCGACAGCGGGCGCTTCATGCCCTGGTGGTATCGCACCGAAAGCGGTGGTGTCGACGTACTGGCGCTGGGCGACACCATGGAGAGCACGGCGGCCCAGCCCAACGGCATTCGGGAAGGCGAATACTATCTGTGTACCCGTGAAACGGGGCGCCCCTGCGTGATCGACCCGGCCCCTTATGACTACAACGGGCAAAGCATCCTGGTGACCTCGTTCAATGCCCCCATCATGGTCAACGGCCGATTCATGGGCAGTGCGGGCGTGGACCTGTCACTGGCCTTCATTCAGGGTATGCTCGTGGACGCCAGTCAGGCCCTCTATGATGGCGCCGGCAGCATCGCGCTGGTCTCCACCAACGGCACCATTGTGGGCTATTCCGGTAACGCGCAAAGCCCGGGCCGGCCTGCCGGCGCGCTGTTCGATGACGCCACGGCCCGGCAGCTGACCGGCGGGGTGGACCACGCGGTCATGACGTCCAACGGCGATGATCTGAGCCTGCAGCTGCCGGTAGTCATCGGTGACCAGGCCCGCTGGCAGCTGCTGCTGCGGGTGCCCAAAAGCGCCGTCTACGCCGAATTCAACGCGTTGCAAAACGAGCTGGCGGATCAGCAGCGCAGTGCTTTGACCACCATGGCGCTGGTGGGCATTTTGATCAGCGCACTGGGGCTTGCCGCGATCTGGATGGTCGGGCGTCGCATCGCTCGCCCGCTGAAAACCCTGGCCGAGCGCATGCGCCAGATTGCCAACGGTGACGGTGACCTGACCCAGCGCCTGCCGGTGATGGGGCGCGATGAACCGGCGCAACTGGCTGAAGCCTTCAACAGCTTTGTCGATCGCATGGAAACGGTACTGATCGACATTCGCGACTCGAGCCACTCGGTGCAGCTGGCGGCGGCCGAAATTTCGTCGGGCAGCCATGATCTGTCCCGGCGCACCGAAAATACGGCGGCCAATCTGGAAGAGTCCGCCGCCGCCATGGAGGAGCTGACCAGCACCGTTGAGCACTCGGCAACGTCTTCGAAAGAGGCCAATGGCCTGGCCCGTGAAACCGCCGCCATGGCGCGCAGCGGCGGTGAGCAGATGCACCAGGTGGTCGCGACGATGTCGCGCATTCGCGAGACCTCGGGCAGGATCGAGTCCATCGTCGATGTCATTGACGGCATCGCTTTTCAGACCAATCTGCTGGCGCTCAACGCCTCGGTCGAGGCCGCGCGTGCCGGCGAGCACGGGCGCGGGTTTGCGGTCGTGGCCGAAGAGGTCCGGGGCCTTGCCAACCGCAGCGCCCAGGCGGCGCGGGACATCAAGGCGTTGATCACCACATCCAGTCACGAAACGGTCAGTGGCGCCGAGCTTGTCAGTACCACCAGCCAGGCGATGGGGGACATCGTCGAGCGGGTCGGGCGGGTCAGCACGGTAATCGATGAACTCAGCCGCGCCACCGGGGAGCAGTCCACCGGCATCGGTCAGGTCAACCAGGCGATTACCCAGCTTGACGACATGACCCAGCAAAACGCTGCACTGGTCGAGCAGTCGGCGGCGGCGGCCGAATCGCTGAGCCAGCAGGCCCAGCGGCTGGCGATCACGGTGGGGGCCTTCCGACTGAGCGAGCGCCCCCCGTCCTGACACGCGAATACGCGACTTTTGACGCCCCCGACGGGATGACCGCTCGGGGGCGTTTCATGTGTCGGCTGTTACGGTGCTGAAACCGTCTACACCCTTCGTCGATTTTGATCAAGATCAATTTTTCTGCGCCGTTATAACCAACAGGCACGGATGGTGGCACGGTTTTCATCACCTTTCGGGTCGATATACCCAGGGGGTCTTTATCAGCCTTTGAAAGTCATGGTGAGCCATCATGTTGCAGTTCCGATCCATTCGTAATTTTGTCACCGTCACCGCCGGTGCCTGTCTGCTGGCGGTGGTGGTCGTGCTGGTGCTGTATTCGTTGATGACCATGACCCGTACCCAGCAGCAAACGGCCGGTCGTACCGAAACGCAGCTCAGCGAATCCATTCAGGCCCGCCTGCAGGCGCTGGGCGAGGCGCAGGCCAGCGATATCAGCGCACGTCTTGACCGCGCGCTGCAAACGGCCACTGAGCTTGCCAATACCAATACCATGATGGCGCAGCCGGCCACCGGGCAGGCGCTGCTGCCGATCGACCGGGAGGTGATGTCCAACATCGTGCGTCAGCGGGTCATCGACAATCCCGACTTTCTCGATGCCTTCATCGGCTGGGAGCCCAACGCCTTTGATAATGACGCCGACTACCAGGGCCAGAACATACCGGGATATGGCGCTGATGGCCGTTTCATGCCCTGGTGGTATCGCACCGAAAGCGGCAGTATCGAGGTGCTGGCGCTGGGCGAGGGGATGGAAAGCGCGACCGTGATGGATAGCGGCATTCGCGAAGGCGAGTACTATCTGTGCACCCGCGAGACCGGTCGCCCCTGCGTGACCGACCCGCACCCCTATGACTACAACGGCAAGACCATTCTGGTGACCTCGTTTAACGTGCCGATCATGGTGAACGGTGTGTTTCGCGGCAGTGCCGGCGTGGATCTGTCACTGGATTTCATCCAGAGCGTGCTCAATGAGGCCAACCAGGGGCTTTATCAGGGCGTAGGCAGCATTGCGCTGGTTTCCGACGCCGGCACCATCGTGGGCTACACGGGGGATGCAGCAAGCCCGAGCCGGCCGGCCGGTCAGTTCTTTGATGCCGATACCACCCGGCAGCTGGTCAGTGGCGGCGATCGCTCGACCATGACCACGGCTGGCGAGAACCTGACACTGCAGCTGCCGGTGGATATCGGCGATCAGACCCGCTGGCAGCTGATGCTGCGGGTGCCCAAAAGTGCGGTCTATGCCGATTTCAACGCGCTGCAGAGCGAGCTGGCCGATCAGCAGCGCAACGCTCTGATGACCATGGCGCTGGTAGGGCTTCTGGTCAGCGCCCTGGGGCTGGCGGCCATCTGGATGGTCGGGCGCCGTATTGCCCGGCCGCTCAAGACCATGGCCGAGCGCATGCGCCAGATCGCCAACGGCGATGGCGATTTGACCCAGCGTCTGCCGGTGATGGGCCGCGATGAGCCGGCGCAGCTGGCCGAGGCCTTCAACAGCTTTGTCGATCGCATGGAAACGGTATTGATCGACATTCGTGACTCGAGCCACTCGGTGCAGCTGGCGGCCGCCGAAATCTCGGCCGGCGGGCACGATCTGTCCCGGCGTACCGAAACCACTGCGGCCAATCTGGAAGAGTCCGCCGCGGCGATGGAAGAGCTGACCAGTACGGTAGAGTACTCGGCCTCCTCGACCAAAGAGGCCAACGGCCTGGCCCATGAGGCGGCGTCCATGGCACGAAGCGGCGGCGAGCAGATGCACAACGTGGTCGCGACCATGGCCCGCATCCGCGAGACCTCGGGCAAGATCGAGTCGATTGTCGATGTGATCGACGGTATCGCCTTCCAGACCAATTTGCTGGCGCTGAATGCCTCGGTCGAGGCGGCCCGTGCCGGTGAGCAGGGCCGCGGGTTTGCGGTGGTGGCACAGGAGGTCAGAAACCTGGCCAACCGCAGCGCCCAGGCCGCTACCGACATCAAGAACCTGATCACCACCTCGAGTCGCGAAACGACCAGCGGTGCGGAACTTGTCAGCACCACCAGCCATGCGATGGGCGAGATTGTCGAGCGGGTGGGCCGGGTCAGCACGGTGATCGAGGAGTTAAGCCGCGCCACCAACGAGCAGTCCACCGGCATCGGCCAGGTCAATCAGGCGATCACCCAGCTTGATGACATGACCCAGCAAAACGCCGCACTGGTCGAGCAGTCGGCCGCCGCTGCCGAATCACTGAGTCAACAGGCCCAGCGCCTGGCCACCACGGTAGGCGCGTTCCGGCTGAGCCATTAAGCACGAGGCGTTACGGTATCAAGGGGCCACACGCCGGTGTGGCCCCTTTTTATTGGCCTTGATTCATCAGGCGCGATGAAGGCGCGTCCGTGCCGTGACGCCTGCGAACGCAGTGTCTAGAATAGGCCCCCTTACCCACTGCAAATGCGACCCATTGTCAGGGAGTTCTCCAACGTGTCCAGCAAGTTTGCTACCACCGAAGTCCTGAGCGTTCATCACTGGAACGATTCGCTGTTCAGCTTTCGCACCACCCGCGAGGACAGCCTGCGCTTTAAAAACGGCCAGTTCGTGATGATCGGGCTCGAGGTCGACGGCAAGCCGCTGACGCGTGCCTACTCGATCGCCAGCCCCAACTGGGAAGAGCATCTGGAGTTTTTCTCGATCAAGGTGCAGGACGGCCCGCTGACCTCAAGGCTTCAGCATCTTGAGGTGGGCGACTCGCTGCTGGTCAGCCGCAAGCCGACCGGCACGCTGGTGCTCGATGACCTCAAGGAAGGGCGCCATCTCTACATGCTCTCCACCGGCACGGGCCTGGCGCCGTTTTTGAGCCTGATTCAGGACCCGGAAGCCTACGAGCGCTTTGACAAGGTGATCCTGATCCACGGCGTGCGTACCGTCAGCGAGCTGGCCTATCAGGAATTTATCACGCGGGATCTGCCCGAGCACGAGCTGCTGGGTGAAGAGATCAGCGAAAAACTGATCTACTACCCGACCGTGACGCGCGAGGACTTCCATACCATGGGGCGTCTGACCGACCACATTCGCTCCGGCAAGCTGGCCGCCGATATCGGCCTGCCGCAGCTCGACCCCGAGCACGACCGCGCCATGATCTGCGGCAGCCCGGCGATGCTCGAGGAGAGCAGCCAGGTGCTCAACGAGCTCGGCTTTACCATCTCGCCGCGCATGGGCGAGCCGGGCGACTACGTAATCGAGCGCGCCTTTGTCGAGAAGTAATACCGGGGTCGAAAAATAACACCGGGGTCGAGAAGTAATACCGGGGTCGAGAAACAATACCGGGGCCGCGAAGCAGCCCGGAAGCGTCATGCCAAAGGCGCCGGCATCGTGTCCGGCGCCTTTTATGATCTGAAGGCGACGCACGGCCGGCAGCATTCGATAGAAACGAATGCAAAATGGCAATTATTGCGCTTCACAATCGATTTGATGGGCCTGTAGAGTCACGCCATTCGCTGTTTCAGCGCCATCTGTTCAGGACCCCGTCATGTCGAAAGCACTGATTCTCAAATCCAGCATCCTCGGTGAACACTCGCAGTCCAGCCAGCTGGCGGACTATCTGGGTGATCGTTTCGAAAGTCGCCACGGCGCCGGCAGCGTTACCGTACGCGATTTGGCCGCCACGCCGGTTGAGGTACTGGACGCCGAGCTGATGGCCGCCCTGCGTGGCAGCGTGGCCGAGCCGACCCCGGCCCAGCAGGACGCGCTGGCGTTGTCGGACACGCTGGTCGAGGAGCTCAAGGACCACGACACCATCGTGATCACCGCGCCGATGTATAACTTCAACATTCCGACCCAGCTCAAGACCTGGTGTGATTTCGTGGCCCGTGCCGGTGTCACCTTTCGCTACACCGCGCAGGGTCCGGAAGGCTTTATCACCGGCAAGCGGGTGATCGTGCTGACCACGCGTGGCGGGTTGCATCGTGACACCGACCACGATCTGGTCACACCCTATCTGCGCACCTTTTTGGGGTTTCTGGGCATGACCGACATCGAGTTTGTCTACGCCGAAGGCCTGGGCATGGGCGAAGAGGCGGTCAGTACCGCGCAGTCTTCCGCCCGCGCCGAGATCGACGCGCTGTCGCTGTAGGTGTGGCTTGGGTCACAAAAAAACCCGCCGATCGGCGGGTTTTTTCATGTCCGGGCCGTGTAGTGGCTCAGACCGCGTCCTGACCGGTTTCGCCGGTACGGATACGGATGACCTGTTCAAGCGGGGCGACAAAGATCTTGCCGTCACCGATCTTGCCGGTGTTGGCCACCGAGGTAATGGCCTCGATGATCTGATCGACCATGCCATCGTCGACGGCCACCTCGATCTTGACCTTGGGCAGGAAGTCGACCACGTACTCGGCACCGCGATAGAGCTCGGTGTGGCCTTTCTGACGACCGAATCCCTTGACTTCCGTCACGGTAATCCCCTGAACGCCAACCTCGGAGAGGGACTCGCGTACGTCGTCGAGCTTGAAGGGTTTGATGATGGCAGATACCAGTTTCATCTTTCGTGTCCTCACCTGATCGTCATGGAATGAGTAGGGCCGCTGCCCTGTGGTTAAAGCATACAGTGCCGCTTACCGGTTGAAAAAACATGATTGCCACCAGGTTTCAGGTGTCGCGGCATGTCGGCATTGATGCCCGGGTGATACGCCCTGTCCGGTGCATGAAAAGGGCACCCTCGCCGGGTGCCCGAAACGAAGCGGATCAAACGGACAATCTCCTAGCGCTTGCCGCCGGTGAACTCAGGATAGGCCTCAAGACCGCATTCAGCGACATCCACGCCTTCATACTCTTCTTCTTCGCTGACGCGCACGCCCATGACGGCCTTGATGACCAGCCACACGGCAAGGCTTGCCCCGAAGGTCCAGATGAAAATGACCGCCATGCCCAGAAGCTGGGCACCAAAGCCTGCATCCCCATCGGTCAGCGGCACGGCCAGAAGCCCCCAGATGCCGACCACACCGTGCACTGAAATGGCGCCGACCGGGTCATCGATGCGCAGCTTGTCCAGCGCCACGATGGCAAACACCACCAGTACACCGCCGACGGCACCGATCAGGGTGGCGGCCAGAATACCCGGGGCCGACGGGCCGGCCGTAATGGCCACAAGGCCTGCCAGCGCGCCGTTAAGGCCCATGGTGAGATCGGCCTTGCGAAACCACAGCCGGGCCAGAATCAGCGCCGCGATCACGCCGCCGCTGGCCGCGGCATTGGTGTTGGCAAAGACCTGAGCGACAGCATTGGCACTGCTGATGTCAGAGAGCTTGAGCTCCGAGCCGCCGTTAAAGCCCAGCCAGCCCAGCCACAGGATAAACGTGCCCAGCGTTGCCAGCGGCATGTTGGCACCGGGGATGGCGTTAATGGCACCGTTTTTGCCGTATTTGCCCTTGCGGGGGCCCAGCACCAGCACGCCGGCAAGCGCGGCGGCAGCGCCACACAGGTGCACGATGCCGGAGCCGGCGTAATCGCTGAAGCCGGCCTCGGAAAGAAAACCGCCGCCCCAGGACCAGTAGGCCTGAACCGGATAGATCAGACCGGTCATGAACACGGCAAACAACAGAAAGGACCAGAGCTTCATGCGCTCGGCCACGGCCCCGGAGACGATCGACATGGCGGTGGCCACAAACACGACCTGAAAGAAAAAGTCCGAGCGCGCGGCGTAATAGGTGTCGCCGCCGCTTGAGAGCACGCCATCGGCGCTGTTTTCGGCACCGATCAGAAAGCCGAAGTCGGGCAGGATGCTGCCGCCATCGCCGAGATAGACAATGTGATAGCCGATGAGCATGTACATGGTGCAGGCAATGGCAAACAGCGCCATGTTCTTGGTCAGAATCTCGGTGGTGTTCTTGGCCCGGACCAGACCGGCCTCAAGCATCGAGAAGCCGGCGGCCATCCACAGCACCAGCGCGCCGCAGATCAAAAAATAAAAGGTATCAAGTGCATACTGCACTTCTACAAGTTCGTTCATGTGTTTATATCCTTGCAGCCGGGGTCTGGACGGCGTCAGTGCCACGCGCCGGTACGAATACAAATGACATCAGACGATGTCATGAAAGGCTTCCCATCACCGATCCGGTGGCTGTTCCCCTGAACGCCGTAATCGGTCAGGGCGTCGTGCACGTCACCCGTCTCTGAGGGTCTTGTCATGGTCGTGATGCGTGTCATGGGGTGTCTTCCTGACAAGGCTGACCGACGCCTTTTATTACGTGGCAGGCAATGTGCCATCGTTACGGGAATTCTTTAAAAACAGATGATTAGAAAGGTTTTGCGCGGTCGGTAAGATCATGCAAGCACCATCATTGCGCAGAGTCGGCGGCGTGCTGCACTAAAATGGCCGGCAGGGCGTGCCGGGTTGCCCGCTTTTGGTGCGTTGCGGTTTTTAGGCGTTTCGCCGTCATGTTGCGTATCCTGTAGGCAGGTATTGTCGGCATGCATACTCGGGTGCGGTGCGGCCGACCCTCTCATTTCGGGAACGCAGACAATTAGAGGAAGGGCAGACATGGCAAAGCACGATATTTTTGGACGACTGGCGCAGCAGGTCGGCGAGCGGCTGCAGGACGTCTCCCGCGGGCCTGAAGAGATTCAGCGCACGGTGCAAAGCGCCATGCGCAGCGCCTTTGATCGCATGGAGCTGGTCTCGCGTGAGGACTTCGATGTCATGATGGAGGTGCTTCAGCGCACCCGTTCGCGTGTCGAAGCGCTGGAAAAGCAGGTCACCCGGCTCGAAGCCGCGCTCGACGAGCGTGACGGCACACCCGCCGCCGGCGCCACGCCCTCCGAGATGAGCGCGGCCGCCGCCCCCGGTGGGGCAGACACTGCCGCCGCCGCCGAGGCCGATCGTCTGGCCGGTGAGCATGACGCGCCGGCCGCGGCAGTTGATTCAACCGCCACCGCTACCGACACATCGACGACCGGCGCCGGCAAGGCCGCATCCGGCGCGGCGGCCTCAAAGCCTGCCGGCAAGTCCACCCGGGGCAGCGGCAAGCGCGCCTCCGGGAGTGATGATCAAAGCGGGCAGGGCACGGCGGACTGATCTCCCCCGGCCAGCACGATTTTCCAGCACCGCCACCCGGCGGTGCTGTTGTATCCGGTAGCGCTGTCTCGATCAGAGCAAAGGACGGCCTGCGCTGGCGTCGTATGCACGCCGGGGCTCGACGCGCCGCCCGCAAATGAAGTAAAACCCTCCCCCACGACACATCTTAAGGCCCGTGACAGCTTCTCGGGCATCGTCATGGTGCGTGCCAGCGGTCGTGAAGGTGACCCGCAGGGGCACCCGGCGACGGGGCGCGTACGCATCAGGAGTGGTTTTTATGTCTCACCCTCGCGGGCAGGCCCTGCCCGAACTGACCCTGCGCGGCATCGTGCTGGGCGCACTGATTACCGTGGTGTTTACCGCCTCCAACGTCTATCTCGGCCTCAAGGTCGGGCTGACCTTTGCCTCCTCGATCCCGGCGGCCGTCATCTCCATGGCGGTGCTGCGCTACTGCCGCAACGCCAATATTCTCGAAAACAACATGGTGCAGACCCAGGCCTCGGCAGCCGGCACGCTCTCGGCGATCATCTTCGTGCTGCCCGGGCTTTTGATGATCGGCTTCTGGGCCGGCTTCCCGTTCTGGCAGGCGTTTTCGATCTGCGCCATCGGCGGCATCCTGGGCGTGCTCTACACCATTCCGCTGCGCCGGGTCATGGTGGTGCAAAGCACGCTGCCCTACCCGGAAGGCGTGGCCGCCGCCGAGATACTGAAAGTCGGCGAGGGCCCGTCTGAAACGGGCCGGGGGACCGGCGCCGGGGACATCGCTCTGGGCGGCGTGGTCGCCGCACTCTTTACGCTGCTGGCCAGCGGTTTCCGCCTGCTCGCCGACAGCATCAGTCTGTGGTTCAGCGCCGGGCGCGCCGCCTTTCAGCTCTCGACCGGCTTTTCGCTGGCGCTGGTCGGGGCGGGCTATCTGGTCGGGATCGTCGGTGGCATGGCGCTTTTGACCGGGCTGGTGATCGCCTGGGGCGTGGCGGTGCCCTGGCTGACCCTGACCACTGCCCAGGCGCCGGGACAGTCGCTGAGCGAGCTGGGCATGTCGCTGTGGTCCAGCGAGGTGCGCTTCATGGGGGCGGGCACCATCGCCATTGCCGCGCTCTGGACGCTGGCGACGCTGTCAAAGTCGCTGGTTCAGGGACTCAAGCACGCGCTGGCCTCGTCTGCCCGGCCGGACAAAAGCGACATCGAGCGTACCGACCGGGACCTGCCGGGCGTGTGGATTCTGAGCCTGGCCGGGGTATTGCTGGTCGCGCTGGTGGCCGTTTTTGCCGTGTTCATTCAGCACAACGCGCCGGGGCTTTCCTCAATGGCCTTCTGGTCGCTGATTATCGGCTGCGTGCTCTTTGCCTTTGTCTTCGGCTTTTTGATCGCGGCGGCTTGTGGCTACATGGCCGGTCTGGTGGGCTCTTCCAGCAGCCCCATTTCAGGCATCGGTATTATCGCGGTGATTCTGGTCTCGCTTCTGATTCTGGCGCTTTCCGGCATTAGCACCGACATTGCCGGTGCCGCCGGCGGTCAGCTCGCCGTGGGCCTGGCGCTGTTTACCACCTCGGTGATTCTGGCCATTGCCGCCATCTCCAACGACAACCTGCAGGATCTGAAAACCGGCTATCTGGTCGGTGCCACGCCCTGGCGTCAGCAGCTGGTGCTGATCATCGGCTGTGTGGTGGGCGCGCTGATCATTCCGCCGGTGCTGACGCTTTTATACAACGCCTACGGCTTTACCGGCGCCCTGCCGCGCGAGGGCATGGACCCCGCCCAGGCGCTCGCCGCGCCGCAGGCCACGCTGATGTCGCAGATCGCCAGCGGCATCTTCAATCGTGACCTTAATACCCACATGCTGCTGATCGGCGTGGCGCTGGGCGTGGTGTTGATCGGGGTGGATGAGCTGCTGCGCCGCCGTGGCGGCGTGGCCCGTCTGCCGGTGCTGGCGGTGGGGCTGGGCATCTATCTGCCGCCGAGCGTGAACATGCCGCTGGTGATCGGCGCGGTGCTGTCGTGGTGTGTGGCCCGTCGCCTGAGCGGTGCTGATGCCTCAACGCGCGAGCGCGTGCAGCAGCGCGGCGTGCTGCTCTCCTCGGGATTGATCGTGGGGGAAAGCCTGATGGGTGTGTTGATGGCCGGCGTAATCGGCTTTACCGGCAGCGAGGCGCCGCTGGCGCTGGTCGGCAGCGACTTTGCATCCATCGCTCGGTGGCTGGGTCTGGTCGTCTTCGCCATGGTCTGTGTGGCCTTTTATCGGCGCATCATGGCGGCGCGGTCGTAATCACCGCCGCCGGCGGTCATGGCAGCGCTGCGTCGTGTAACGCGCGGCGCTGTCATGTGACCGGGCCCCTGCTGGCGGTTTGCTTATCGCAGCCTTATTGCGTCAGGACAGTGTCATGAGACTTCTGGATCATGCGGCGTTCGTTCGTCCGCTATCCTTTGTGGGCCGTGTCCGATCACAAGAGTTCTGAAACATGTTTCATCTGATGGCTGCCCTGCCCTGGTGCGTTGTTGTTCTTCGCTATCTTTTGCCGCTGACGGCGCCGCTCTGGATCAAGCTGGCGCTGGCACTGGTGCTGCTGGTCGTGGCCGAGCAGCACCTGATCAGCCGCTGGGTCACGGGCTCGATCTTCTCGCCCGAGATCCCCCGGCCCCTGTCGATGGTAATGAACGCCCTGTTCGGGGCGCTGATTCTGCTGGCCGTTTTTCAGCTGCTGCTGGATCTGGTGATGCTTCTTGCCATGCTGATCAAACAGCAGCGTCTGGCCGCGCCGGACGCGGTGCGCTACGTCATCGCGGTGGCGGCACTGGGGCTTGGCATTGTGGGCGTGCAGCAGGCCGCGCGCGTGCCGCCGGTCAAGGACGTCGAGATCGCAATTCCCGGGCTGGCGCCGCAGTTCGAGGGCTACCGGATCGTCCATCTCACCGATCTGCACATCAGCGGGCTGTTCCCCGAGGCCTGGACCCGCGCCGTGGTCGAGCGCACCAACACGCTGGATGCCGACGCCATTTTGATCACCGGCGATCTGATGGACGGCACGCTGGACAACCGCCGTGACGATGTCGCCCCGCTGGCCGGGCTTCGCGCGCGCGATGGCGTCTTCGTCAGCCCCGGCAACCACGAATACTATTTCGGCTACGAGCAGTGGATGCAGCACTACGTCTCACTGGGCATGACCCGGCTGTCCAACGCCCACGCCTTTATCGAGCGTGACGGTGCGCGTCTGGCCGTGGCCGGCGTCAACGACCCGGCCGGCACCAGCCGCGGCCTGCCCGGCCCCGACGTGGCGGCGGCCATCGAGGGCGTGCCTTCCGGGGCGCCGATCATTTTGCTCGATCACCAGCCCAAAAACGCCCGCGAGGCGGCCGGCGAAGGCGTGGCGCTGCAGCTCTCCGGCCATACCCATGGCGGCATGATTGTCGGCATGGATCAGATCGTGGCACGCGCCAACAACGGTTTCGTCTCCGGGCGCTACGACGTCGATGGCATGACGCTCTACGTCAGCAACGGCACGGCGCTGTGGATGGGCTTTGCCCTGCGCCTGGGCAGACCCTCGGAGCTGACCCGCATTACCCTGCATGCCCGATAAGCCCGTATCGACCCGCCACGCCTCGATCCGGTGGCGGGTCACGTGATCGGCATAACGCCTCTCAGCGCTGGCAATGGGGCGGTATCGGTTTCACAATGATCGTCTGATGTAGCGCCGACACCCGCATGACAGGCCAGCCCGCCCGGTTGGCCGATATTCCCGCCGCTTTTCAAGGCATCGATGCCCGGCTCATGGCGTGCGGTTGCCGACCTGCCGGAAACACGTTGATGATTCAGCTCCGCGAGGCGGCTGATGGCCGCCTCGACGGGGCGATGTTGCGGAGAGTGATTGTCATGACGACCTGGTACCAGACCCTTGAAGTGCAGCCCGCCGACAGCCCTGAGCGAGAGGGCTTTATCGCCCGGCTTGAAGAGATCGTGGGGCGGGATGACGTGCTCAGTGACGAGCTCTCGACGAGGCGCTATCGCACCGGCTTTCGTTTTGGCACCGGCCGGGCACTGGCGGTGGTGCGCCCGGGCACGCTGCTGGAGCAGTGGCAGATTCTGAAAGCCTGCATGGCAACCGATCGCATCGTGATCACCCAGGCGGCCAATACCGGCCTGACCGGCGGCTCCACGCCGGATGGTGACGACTACGACCGCGAGATCGTGATTGTCAGCACGCTGCGCATGAACATCATCCAGCCCATCGATGAGGGCCGCCAGGTCATCTGCCTGCCCGGCGCGACGCTCGATCAGCTGGAAAAGACGCTCTCGCCCATGGGGCGCGAGCCGCACTCGGTGATCGGCTCCTCGTGCATCGGCGCCTCGGTGTTTGGCGGCGTGTGCAATAACTCCGGCGGCTCGCTGATCAAGCGCGGGCCGGCCTACACCGAAATGGCGCTCTATGCGCGCATGAACGAGGCCGGTGAGCTCGAGCTGGTCAATCATCTGGGTGTGCGACTCGGCGATGACCCCGACACCGTGCTTGAGCGTCTGCAGCGCGGGGATTACCGCGATGCTGACATCGACAAAAGCGACGTCGCGGCGTCCGACCCGAACTACCACCGCCACGTACGCGATATCGAGGCCGACACCCCCGCGCGCTTTAATGCCGACCCGCGCCGGCTGCATGAAGCGGCCGGTTCGGCCGGGCGTCTGATGGTGTTTGCTCTGCGCCTGGACACCTTCGAGCAGGAGAAAAACCCGAAGGTGTTCTACATCGGCACCAACGCGCCTGCCGAGCTGACCGAGCTGCGCCGGCAGATATTGTCCGAGTTCGAGACGCTGCCGATTGCCGGCGAGTACATGCATCGCGACGCCTACGACATCGCAAAGCACTACGGCAAGGACACCTTTCTCACCATTCAATACTTTGGCACCCACCGGCTGCCGGCGCTGTGGGATCGCAAGAACCGCATCGACGATTTTTGTAACCGGCTGCGCTTTTTGCCTGACTACGTTACCGACCGCGTGCTGCAAACAATCGGCCGGCTCTTTCCTGATCATCTGCCAGCGCGCATGAATGAGTATCGCGACCGCTTCGAGCACCATCTGCTGCTCAAGGTCGGCGAGGAGAACGTCGCGCGCACCCGGGCGCTGCTCGATGAACACTTCGCCACGCGCGAGGGCGAGTATTTCGAGTGCAGCGATGAGGAGGGCAAAAAGGCCTTTCTGCACCGTTTTGCCGCGGCCGGCGCCGCCGGGCGTTATCGCATCATCCATGACGACGAGGTCGAGGACATCGTCGCGCTCGACGTGGCGTTAAAGCGAAACGAGCGGGACTGGCTGGAAGTGCTGCCGGATGACGTGGACGCGCCGATGATCCACAAGCTCTACTACGGCCACTTCTTCTGCCACGTCATGCATCAGGACTACATCGTTAGAAAGGGCACCGACTGCCTGGCGCTCGAACACCGCATGTGGGCACTGCTGGACGCCCGCGGCGCCGAATACCCGGCCGAACACAACGTGGGCCATCTCTATAAGGCCAAGCCGGCCCTGCGCGATTTCTATCAGCAGCTCGACCCCTGCAACTGCTTCAATCCCGGCATCGGTCAGACCAGCAAGCAGCGCCGCTGGGGCGAGCAGCAGGCCGGGGAGTCTGCCTCTCCCTGACTAAAGTCATCGCCGGCATGGCCGATGCTAAAGGAATGTCTAATGCATGCCGCGCTCGGCGGCGTGTCGATTTTCCTGTCTGGAGCCCTGCATGCTTGCGATCATCCCCACCCGTGCCAGCGTCGGGCTGGCGGCCCCGGAAGTCGTCGTTGAGGTGCATCTCTCCAACGGCCTGCCGGGGCTGGCGATTGTGGGGCTGCCGGAAGCGGCAGTGAAGGAGAGCCGCGAGCGGGTGCGCAGCGCGCTGATCAACGCCGGCTTCGAGTTTCCCGCCAAGCGCATCACGCTTAATCTGGCCCCGGCCGATCTGCCCAAGGAGGGCGGGCGCTTTGACCTGCCGATTGCACTGGGCATTCTGGTTGCCTCCGGGCAGATTCCACAGGAGGCCGTCGGCAAGCTGGAATGCGTGGGCGAGCTGGCGCTCGACGGCCAGCTGCGCGCGGTGACCGGGGTACTGCCGGCGGCACTGGCGGTGGCCGAGGCCGGGCGTCAGCTGCTGCTGCCCGCCGCCAACGCCGATGAGGCGGCGCTGGCGGGAGAGCTGGAAGTGCTGCCGGTATCGAATATCCTGGAGGTGGTGGCGCACCTTACCGGCGAGCGCCGCATCACGCCGCATCATCTGGAGGCGCCGCCGGCCGCGACGCTGGCCGCGGCGGATCTGTGTGACGTGCGCGGTCAGCATCAGGCGCGTCGGGCGCTGGAAGTCGCCGCGGCCGGTGGCCACAACCTCTTGTTCGCCGGCCCGCCCGGCACCGGCAAGACCATGCTCGCCAGTCGGCTGGCGGGTATTCTGCCGCCGCTGACCGAAAGCGAATGCCTGGAAGTGGCCGCGATTCGCTCGGTCTGCGGGCTCGATATTCTCGAGCGCTGGGGCCAGCGCCCGTTTCGCGCTCCGCATCACGGCGCCAGTCCCGCCGCACTGGTGGGTGGCGGTTCAAAACCCCGCCCCGGCGAAATCTCGCTGGCCCATCAGGGCGTGCTGTTTCTTGATGAGCTGCCGGAGTTCGACCGCAAGGTGCTGGAAGCCATGCGCGAACCGCTCGAATCCGGGCGCGTGCATATCGCCCGCGCCAGCCACCAGCGCGAATACCCAGCTCGCTTTCAGTAGTGTGTCACGTTGGTATGAACCACTTGTCGTGGTTACTATGTCAGTAACTAACAGGGTTCATGCATCATGCCGCAAGCAATATCTTACATACGCTTCTCGTCCACACATCAAGGCAAAGGAAGCACAACAGAGCGTCAGCACAATCTGATATCCAAATGGATGGAGTCCCATCCTGACGTCCAACTGTCGCCACTCTCAGGCGTTGATGAAGGCCGTTCCGGGTTCTCAGGAGAGCATCTGAACCATGGTCTGGGCAAGATCGTTGCTGCTATCGAGTCGGGAAAGATCAAGGCTGGTGACTTCATACTTGTTGAAGCAGTGGACCGGATAGGGCGCTTGGAGCCTTTGGACATGCTGAACCTGCTACAGCGCATTGTTGCCACAGGCGTTGCTATCGTGACGCTTGAAGACAATCAGACCTATTCGAAAGAGTCGCTGAACAACAATGTGGGAAGTCTGTTCATCCTCGTGGGGAAAATTCAACAGGCCCATGAGTACAGCAAGAACCTTTCACGGCGTCTAAAAGGCTCGTGGGAGGCTCGCAGGAACAAGGCCCGCAAGGGTGATACCTTCAAGAAAACTAACGCTTTCTGGCTCACCACAGAAGGCAAGTTGAAGCCCCGTGAGGCTTTGATAGTGCGTGCCTGTATTAACAGGTATCTATCAGGCAGGAGTGCCAAGCGGATCATCAGTGACCTGTCAAAGCAGTACCCTGAATTGGTCGGTACTCATGAGCGGACAGTGTGGCGTTGGCTCCGGGATCGAGCACTGATAGGTGAGTGGTCCAACAAGGGTGACCCTATCGAGGGTGCTTTCGAGCCTGTCATTGAGACGAAGGTGTTTTACAAGTTGCAAGCTGAGTTAGCCAGACGTGCCAAAAGCATGTCCCCAGAAAAGAAGTACACACTGGCAGGGCTTGTTGTTTGTGGCTGTTGTGGTAACACATGTCATTTCAGGACGCAGCGCTTTGACGGATACACAATCGTCTATTCGAACTGCGGCAACTTCCTCAAGAATGGCCCTGATGCCTGTTCCAATCGGACCACATGGCAGTATGAGCTGTTGCTTTACATCTTTGAAAGCTACGTGCCAGAGCAACTGAGTAGCAGTATCTGGGACGAACAGGCCAATCAGGAAAGTGAAAGACTGGAAGACCTGAAAGGGCAAAGGCGGGAGCTGGACGCACAGATTGATAAGCTTCTGGACCTGCTCATAACCATGCCTGATAGCTCCAACGTAAAGGCAAAGCTGACAGGGCTGAATGAGAAAAAAGACAAGCTGTCAGCACAGATCACCGAGACAGAAATGTTCCTCGTTGGTGCCAGCTATAACGATCACTTCAATCTCGATACCATCGTGGATAACGCTAATCTCGACTTGGAAGAGTACCTGACTGATCCAGTCGCCATGAGAGAGCAACTTTTGAAGACCGATTACAGAATCAGGATGGCTGGTAAGGTCGTCACTGTGAATGTCGGTCCTGCTGGCAGTGAACGCTATGAGATTGTAAGACGCACAACACGCCACAAGTGCTACATCCTCAAGCATACCGTGCCAGAACACCAGTTACTTGATGAATCAGACGACGAATGGCACACAGTCGCTGAGTATGTGCGTTACTGTGCTTTGAACAGGAATGGCTGCTTGACCAGTGCTGATAGTGAAGATGACCTGATGGAGCGGCTTGAAATGATCAGGCAGCACGAAAGGGCGAAGATCGAGTTCGAGATATCAGAATTTTAAAGGTTGGATCACGGGGGATGGCCTGCTGGCTGTCTCCTTTGAGTTGGTTATATTTTGAACAAATTCAAAGTGCCCACCAAAATTTTAGAATTTTTGTCAACCCTTTTTGGCTATTTTCATGAAGATTTAACCGAGGTTAAAAACCCGGTCATGGCAAGTCTTTCAGCGTGTCAATAGCAGATAAGAAAAATATAATTCTTGAATGATAATCGTTATCATGCGATATTATTTGACAAGGGGCAGGAAAGACCTACTGATAAGTTCACACGTTAGCAACTTGTGAGCATTCAGTCATACCTGTTACAGACTGCCAATTGGAAACACGGTGAACGAAGTGAAACAAAAAGAACTTCACTTCCAATATCTTTTAAAACACTTCAAGTGTATTTGATAGATCACTGCCTTATGGCAATAGCTATCAAGAGTGCTTAAAAGACATCTTGGGCATGGTCAATCCCTTTTCGCTTCGCTCCCACTTTGCTAACGCGGAATATATTAGAACCCTCTTGCAAAATCACTGGTAGTTCAGGCCGCAAGGCAGATATTACCAATGGCCTTGCAAGAGGGTTTTCTCGTTTATGACCTATTACTCATGCCGCACAATCGATTTTAAGGCGTTTTAAGCTCGTGCCTGACACAGCGTACTGCTTCGAATGCTACGCCTCTCCTATGGCCCTTTCTGCTCGATTCAAGACCCTTGCCAGTAATCAGCGGAACGTAAGTGGTAGCGACATCACCAGAAGGCTTGGTGTAGTTGTGGACACGATACTCAAGGTACCCAGCATCGATGTGGCGCTGATACGGTACACGCTTGGTATTGATCCATCCCCAATCCTTGAGATGCTGGAACAGCTTGCTTGGCTTGACGTCCAAAGCCTTGGCAGCTTCACGCACCATCATGTTGTCACCAGTCTCGGAAACAGTCCGGGCAAATTCGACCCATGGGGTCTGTGTTTCGATCTGCTTCTGGTACTGCTCAGACTGACCCTTGTATTCCAGTGCTTGTTGTTCAGCCTTGAGACGCCCTTCATTCTCGTCGGCAGCCAATCGCAGAGCTTCTGCCATTGTCTGGGGAAGCTTGAACTGCGGGGCAGGTGCATTGACAGAGTCTTCAAGAGCCTTTAAACGGTCACGGACCATAATACGCACAGCTTTCGACTCTCGCATTGCTACTAGGATGCACTGATCTTTTGAGAGAAGATAAGCTGTTGTTTTCTGGCCGCTTTTTGTTGAAGCTACGAAACTTTCGTAGCTTTCCCCTTCTAACTCATCTGTTATTCTAGCGTTGAAATCGTTATGACGGATACGATTTTCGCCCTTGGCGTCACGAGCACTGTTGACCATTTCTAGCAGATCGATACTGTTCATCTTCATCTCACCATCATCCTGCTGAACTGCTGGCTGAGTCCCCCCAAGCGTACACGGCTTCCATCCATTGGGGTCTTCAACTTCTGTGGAGTGACGGCCAACACCCACTCCAGCACCGATAGCTGACACCTCGCACTTCCGTGAATCAACATCCACGAGTTGTGTGCCATGGCTCTGACGATTGGCAGATACTGTGATGCTGCCACCAGCGCTTTCAGCATGATCCCATCCAACAACGGTATTCGTTGCTTTAACCATGAGCTGGTTGTCCAGCCTTCGGATAAGTTCTGCCGATTCCTGCGGCTTGATATATGAAATGACCCTGCGAGCATCTGCAAGTGTCAGGTGGTACTCATAACTCCGAGCATTCTGATGGATAGTGTCGTAAGCACCAATGGTGTGTTGGTCATGAAGACGCTCAATCAGCCTTTTGAGATTGTCGTGACGCTTGCCAGTCAGTTCTGTGATCTGTCGAGTAGTTACTTTCATTGTGAATCTCCTTTTGGTTTTAAGACCCCAGCGAGTTGCTGAGGTATTCAATACCAATAAAAGATAAAATTAAAATGAACTCCCATATTAATTTGAGGAAAGCGTCAATTATTATTTGACGGGTGTGGATATTATCGTTAATATATTTGTATAAGGTGAACAAAGGAAGTCACCCAAATAACTACAACAAATCAGCAGGGGCACAGACAATGAATGCAGTAGTACAAGAACAACTAACGCAGCGACATGAAGAGCTAATTCAAGTTCAAAAGCTTGAAGAAGACGTACAGCGGCTTCTTGAGAACCCAGAGTTTTGGGACGATATTGAAAACCGCGAACAACTGGACGCATTCATTTGTAAGCGTGTCATTGCTACTCCCCTGATCCTTCATTCCAACCTGGGTTATTTCGATACTCTAGCGGATCATACAGATTACAAGGCGGACAGCAGAACTGGTTTTAGTAAAAGCCACATCAACATCCTTGAAACGCTGTCCCAGAATATCAACTACCGCAATCTGATCATCGTTGATCGTCAAAGCTTGGCCCAGCAATTGGGCGTCAATCCAAAGAATTTGAAACGAACGCTAGACAGCGTTTCAACTTGGATTCACGTTCTACCAAACACAAAGGCTGGTGAAGTAAGAATTCTGATTAATCCGGCTTATGCTTATCGCTTCCCATATGTTGATCAGGAAGAAATCGAATTCCGTTCATCCATGTGGTACGCACTGTTCAAGGGTAATGCTGACCTAGATGAACTGGCACAGCGTGACGTTGTGCTTCGCTACCTCATCAAGCAAGACAGATGGCCTGTACTGGCCTGAGAACACACGTCAGCAGCGTGTAGGGTGTATCGGTTACCGGCATTTCTGATACACCCATAAAGTCCTGTGCCACTCCTCACAGGCATCCAGCAGTCATGGTGTCCTTAATATCGTTGCATCATGGCTGCTACCTATTCTCCCCGAATACAAAAGGGTTTTATCGGACATTGCCCTTTGTATAGCTCTTGTCTCCAATGACAAGGGTTCAAGTCCTATGGGCTGGTTACCTATAGGCTACCTCGTTTGGTTTTGGTTGGCCCTCATTCGTGGGGGCCTTTTTCGTGTCTCCAATTTATAAATGGTCATTCCCATGGAGTGTTCATCTATAAATCTTCAACGGTTCAAAATAATGACAACAACAAATTCAAATAAAGTGGGACGACCAAAAGGGAGCAAGGCAAAAACTCCTGATGACATTATCCCCTATGCGACTATCGAAGATATACCGCTTCATGTGTTTACTAATCGCATGTGTACACAAACAGATAGCCCAGAATTGAAAGATTACCTTTTGTACATGCTGGAACATTACCCGGATGACTTGGCATATATCTTCGATTACACACAGCAATGGTGTGATATCGAAGGTGCCACATACAAGATGACTTTCAAACAGTGGCGCACCAAATTACAAAAGGACTTGAATGGCTAACCTGCAAACACAACAAAGCTCACCGCTACATATTGAAAACAGCATTATCCATAGTGGTCGCCGGGAACTTTCACCTGAACTCTTTCCCCAGACTGCTCGTGACATGATGCAGGACAGTACCATTAGTGGTGCTATGGCTTTCATCAAGTCGATCCTGAACAAGCCTTTCCATATCGAGTGCCACGAGAAGAGCACACAGGCAGAAAAAGCGTTAATCGACGACTTGAATACCTCTCTGGGCTCACTCAACTCATATACGCCATATCAGCTTATGAGCAACATCCTTGGGGCTTGTGAGTATGGCTATTCAGTACATGAAGTGGTGCTAACACGTAATAGCAATGGCCGTATGGTCTTTGGGAATATCTCCCCCATCCATCCCAGCACCATTAACCGCTTCCAGTTTGATAACGGCAGGCTGAAACAGCTTGAGCTTGGACCAGTACAGAATGACGGGAAGGTCGTTGATATCTCGATCCAACGGGACAAGACAATCAACGGTGACAAGGTGCTTCTGTTTCGCCTGAACCCGTCACAGGACAATCCCCTGGGTACCTCCATGCTTCACAGCGTGTGGAGTGCATGGAAGCAAAAAAGCGTTATTGAAGAATACAGCCTCATCGCTGTTGCCAAGAACATGTCTGGTGTCATGAACATTGAACTCCCGTCCGAGTACATCTCCAAGTTTCACACTGACCCGATGTCAGATGAAGCCATGTATGTACAGCAGGTAATGGACCAAGCCCAGCTTATGCACGCTGGCAAGAGCAGCTTTGTGATGACTCCCAGCGATGTTTATGACGGCGGACAAAGAATGTTCAACGTCACCACCATTGGCACCAACACAGCGGACAACGCTCAGGCTATCGAGCACATCCAGCGACTTGATACGGCCATCCTGATCAGCCTTCAGTCCCTGATCCTTCAGCTAGGTGCAGATTCCAATGGCTCCAATGCGCTGAGTGAGAGCAAGACCTACCTACTGGAAATCTTCGTTAGCTCTCTACAGCGAATGATTGCAGACGAGTTTGCCAAGGCTCTGAGAATGGCCTTCAAGGCGAACGGTATATCAGAGGACAGGCTGCCCCATATCGTCTTTGAGGACACCACAGAGGTTGATTGGGACGTGTTTTCCAAAGCCTTCCAGCGTCTTACACAGTCCGGTGCCATCACGCCCGATCGTGACCTTGAAAACCATATCAGAGACACCTTGGGCGCTCCCCGTAGCAGTGGCTATCAACGCTCCCAGCGTGCTCAGGCAATCAACACGGCAGACCCTGACGAGCGTCTAGAAACGGACAAACAAGCATGACAGATCAAGAACAAAAGCTAGTCAAACAGATGCGCTTCCTTGTGGGAGATACCGATACAGAATCCCCGCTTATCCCAGATGACACCTACCTATATCTGTTTGATCAGTACGGATCAGTACAGGTGGCAGCAGCGGAGGCGCTGGAAAGCCTGATCAATGAACTTTCCTTGTCTCCCAAGCGTGAAAAAGCCGGCGGGTATGAAGTAGAGCGTCACGATATCGACACTCTCGAAAGACGCCTGACCAGCCTCAAGCGAAAGCGTAACCGGGTAGCCCCGATGATCGTGCATTCAGACAGGGAAAGCTGGGACGACTTCGATTCCATCTTTGCAAGCAATCACAGGAGACCATATGGCCAAGTTTGATGGTGCGGCCTTTGCCCGTGCCTACCGTGCATTCATGAGTGAGCAGGAAGAGCAAGAAACCCCGCCAGAATCCACACCCGAAGATAACGAGCAAGCTTTAGAAGACATTCGAGAACGGCTAAAGCCAATTCTTTACAACGATGAACTGATTGATGAGTTTGCACCCGTATTCTTTAAGCTGAAAGATTCTGAACAAGTCGAACAAATCTACTCCCTCCTTGAATCAAAAGAATCCCAAATCAAAGAACTCTCTTCAGGCGACTACTTCAAGCAAGAGTCCAGCCCGGAAGATAAGCAAGAGCATGAAGAATCAGAGAATACTGACGAAGATGCACCCAACTATGTAGATCAGATTCTACAGCAACGCTATAACGACAAATAAGGAATACAATTAATGCCAAAGTTTGCAGACAACATTGTCCCACGAGAAGGATTCATCGTTAATATTGGTGGAGTCTACCACCTGCCTTTTGATCAGGTTCAACGTACCTTCACGGAAGCCCTGCCATCGGGAACCATCGTCACAGACGCTGATGGTGCTGCCCGTGGAATTCTGGCTGAAGATGTGGACACAGACACACAAGTAGCCCGGATTATGGTTCGTGGTAATCCCACAACTGTTAATGCCAAGGCTCTCAATTACAACGGTCTTGATACTGATATTGCCAATGCTGAATTGGCTGAGCTTAATATCGTAGTCGTAAACAAGTAATCCAATAATAACGAAAGGGAACACAACTATAATGGCACTATTCAATAACAATCAGATTGTCGATCAGACACAATCAATTCAACGTATCCCAAATCAGCCCGGTCTAATGGGCGCTCTCGGTCTTTACCGTGATTCCATGGTGGGGAACGATGTTGTGGTGTTCGATGTTCGTGATAACAGCTTCCACATTCTGGAAGACAAGCGCCGCAACGTGGCACAGAAAAACAGCACTGAAGAACGCCCCTATGGGCGTCACCTGATGGAAGTCCCACACTATCCGATTGAGCGCACCATTGGCCGTGAACGTCTGGCAGGTGTCCGTCAGTTTGGCAGTGATACTGAAATGACCATCGCTCAAGCAGTGGCGGAAGAACTCGAACAGCAGTCCCAGAATCACGATGTGACAGAAGAATACCTGAAAGCCGCCATGACCATTCAGGGCCGCTATGCCACTACCAACTTTGGCACCGTGGATATGGCTGATGAATTTGGCGTACAGCGTGAGACAGAAGCACTGGCAACTGGTGACATGCTCACTGGTATTCGATCAGCACAGCGCAAGGCAAAGAATGGCCTACGCAATGGCGGGATGACTTCAGGCTACATCATGCTGGCTGGTCCTGAACTCTTTGAACAGATTCTGAAAGAGCCGGACCTTCTGGCGGCCTACCAATACAGCAACAGCGCAAGTAACCCGCTGCGTAATGAGCTAGGCACAGTAGGACAGCACTACCAGATGCTCTCTTGGGGCAATCTCAACATCATCATGTATGAAGACACCTTCAGTCCGAACGATGGTGAGCCGGTAGAGCTACTGGCGTCTGATGCTGGTGTTCTGTTCCCACGTACCACTCTAGGCCGCTGTTTCTTTGGCCCGGAATCAACCCTGACAGGTCTTGGCGCTGGTGGCGCTCGTCGCTTTGCCCGCTCATTCCGTGATGAGCATGACCGTTATGTTCAGGTTGAATCTGAAATGAACATCCTACCCATCGCTGAACAATACGGCGCTGTTGTAGATGTCACCTTGGGCGCTTCCGCCTAACACGAGTCAATTGGCTGGACTCTGTTGCATTTCGCCCTGTCTGTTCCATGCAGGCAGGGTTTTTTATTACCCCTCGCAAATGGCTCACACAGCCTCCCTGAGAGCTTTTCCAGACTACCCCCGTCAAGTGGTCGAATTAAACGGGAAGAGCGCTGAGGAAGGCGTACAGTTAGATATATAAGGATAAAAACAAATATGGCAAGACAAGCAAAAAGAAATTATCAGTTTCACCTGACACAGGAAGAACTCGAAGACGTTGTAATTCACTCCCCTTTATCTCAAAAACAAGAAGCATTCATGCAGGATAATGAATCAGACATCATTGTCTTTGGTGGTGCAAAGGGTAGTGGTAAATCCCAGATGACTCTTTTAAAGATGTTCAATGCTGGGATGTTCGATAAGAACTATTCAGCAGTCATCACCATGTCTTCCCAGAAAATGATCAAGGGTGCTGGTTCGCTCTGGTCTACAGGTAACAATCTGTTCACCCGATATGGTGTCAGAAGTAATGGGCTGGAGATGAACTGGTCTTTCCCTTCCGGTGCTGAAATCAAGTGCCACCATCTTCTGGACAATCAGCAGGACTTCTATGGTTTTCAGGTCACTCATGCTTTCGTTGATGAGGCTCAATTTACAAAGGTTGATGATGTTTGGCACCTGATTACAAGGATGCGAAGCAAGAGTAAAAGAAAGCACCAACTCATGCTGACCTGTAACCCTGATCGTAATTCCTTCTTGTGTGACTGGCTCACTCGTGGTGGCTATCTATTGGAGTCTGGTCTTCCCAATCCTGATATGGATGGTCAAAAGGTTTGGATGATTCAGATTGGCGGTGAGTTTCAATTCTTCAAAGACAAGAATGAAATAACAGAACAGTTTGGCTCTGAGGTTGCTGGTTTTGCTCTCCGTTTCGTTTTCTATTCGGCAAACATTTACGACAATCCTTGGCTACTGAAGAATCAGCCTAAATACGTGCATAACCTTGAGAACCAAAAGCGTATAGACCGAGAAAAGAACCTTCTGGGCAACTGGTACGTAGCAGAAGAAAACAGCGGATACGCCAAGCGGGAGATGTTCAAAGAATGCTCACTCTCAGATGTCCCGCTGGGTCTCCCCACTGTACGTGCTTGGGACTTGGCCGCTACCAAACCTTCTGAAGTCAACCCGGACCCTGACTGGACGAGAGGCGTTAAAGCCACATATGACAAGGCTGATGGCTCTTTTTACATCACGAGCATGGATAGCATCAGGGACCGCTCAGCACTGGTACAGGACGCCATCGAGAAGGCTGCTAGACAGGATGGTCGTGAG
The DNA here is from genome assembly GCF_977968315.1 of Kushneria sp. EE4. The sequence goes on along the minus strand of NZ_OZ386212.1, from coordinate 2,778,491 downwards.
GTGTATGTGTCCATCCCCGTTGACTCTGGCAGTGCCGGGAAGACCGTAGCAGACCAGAAGAAAGCCAGACTCATGAAGCTTGGTCACAAGGTGGTATTGAGCAGCGCCAGACAATCCAAGATGAAACGTGCTGAACCCTTCCTCTTAGCTCTCCAAGAGGGAAAGGTGCATGTAGTCAAAGGCACATTTTCGGAACAGGACTATGCCGAGATTGAAAACTTCGATGGTGCCAAAAGTAATGGTTACCACGATGACATCATTGATGCTATCGCTGATGCCTACACCACACTCTCATCTAAATCACTTGTCCCGACTATCAGAATACCTACAGACAATCTTTCGAATGCAAGAAGGATGACGGGAACAACACTCCTATAACAATAAAGGATAATAACTATGGCCGGTAAAGGCATAACAGAACTATTTGCTGACTTCAGCTTTAGGATAGACCTGAAAGGTCTCAGAAAGTTTGAAAATGTGCTTGGTGATGTGGAAAAGCGCCTTAATGGTGTCTCTCGCTCCATCAGTCAAAGTGAAAGCAAACTAGCACAACAGATAAAGACACAACGAAAGAGCAACGACCAGCAGAAAAAGACTGTCACTGGCCTTACTGCCATTGAAAAGAGACTTGATAAAAATTCTGGTGCATTGCAGCAGGTGAGGAAAGATTATCAGCGGGTTAATGATGCGCGGCACTCTGGTGACATGTCCGTTGAAAGGTCCAAAAGGCTCCTTGGTGAACTGGCCCAGAAGTACAGGCAGCTACAGTATGAGCGCACACACTCTGGTACCAACAAAGCTGTCAGGGACTTTGAGCAGCTATCCAAACGCTTTGATCGTAATAGCGCCAGACTGAATGAACTGCGGGGCGCTTACTACCGTGTCAATTCTGCCCGTAGAGAAGGGCATCTCAGCATGGAGCGCTCAAGTAGGCTTTTGAATAAGCTTCAAAACGACTACAGGGCACTTCAAGGCCGGATCAATGGAGCAGCAGTAGCTCAAGACAGGTTCACTGGATCAAGCCTCACACGAGCTTCTACAGCCGCTTCTGGTGGTGGTATGGCGATGCTTGGCAGGCTCTCTTTTGGTGGGCTGGCCGGTATTGGTGCCACTCTTGGCTTGGGCATGGCAAAGGATCGTGTTGTTCGATCATCTCAAGGCTATCAAGAGTGGCAGGGTAGCGGTAACGCCTTAACAGCCATTACTGGAAGCCGTGAGGCAGGAGAGACTGAGCGCCAGTTTGTGGTTCAGGAATCGACCCGTATCGGAACGGACCTTTCAAGTGCCCTTGATAACTACACCAAGCTGGCAGCCAGTACCCAGAACGCTGACTACACCAGAGACCTGTTCACGGCGATTCAGGAGAGAGGGACTGTTCTAGGTGTCGATTCTGCCACCATGTCCAACGCTGTACGGGCTTTGGGACAGATGGCGAGTAAAGGGCAGGTCATGAGTGAAGAACTCAAAGGCCAGCTTGCTGAAGCCATTCCCGGTGCTGTTGGTGATGCTGCCAGAGCACTTGGATATGTGAACAAGGACGGCACGGCCAACGTCCAAAAGCTACAGGATGAGCTTCAAAAGGGTAATGTTCAGGCTACCCGTTTGCTTCCTCGTCTGGCTGCACTCTGGTCCCAGCAGTCTCGTGAAGGTGGAGCACTGCAACAGGCCACACAAAGTACCAGAGCCAAAGAAAACCGACTAACAACACAGCGGACCCTTTCCAATATCGTTCTCAATGAATCAGGTCTTGATAAAGGCTATTCCCGCATTCTGACCGAACTCAAGGAGACGACAGCGGAAGCAGGGCCAGCACTCAAGGCTTTGGGAGACGCCTTTGGGAGCATTGCTGATGGTGCAATCATCCCCGCCATTGATCGAATGGGGAAACTGGCTAACAAGGTCGGCACTTTCTATCTGGCTAACAAGGAGACTATCAAGTCTGTCCTTGGCACCATCAACCAACTGTACACACCAGTACAGGACATGATGGAGGTATGGGATAACTGGCTGGAGTCAACCAAGAATATCTTCGCGCTATGGAAGTCCAATGCTTCTCTTGGTGACAAGATTTTCGGGACACTGACCAATGCCATTCATCCTGTCGTGACAAGTGTTCAGCAGCTTTATGACAACCTGTCAGCACTGATCGAGAAGGTGACAGGGTTCAATCCTGCTACCAAGATCAAAAGCATCTATCAGGACACGAAAAGCTGGCTGGGCTTTGATGCCAATGACACCAACGTTCAACTGACAGCACAGAAGTACATGGGGATTGATGCGGGTGTTCAACTTCCTGCACTGGACACATTGGGACGGATGGAAAGGGAGTCTGTTCAGAACTCCTACATGAGCCAGCAGGATGACAACAGAACATTGAACACGGACAACAGCACACACCACTATGACCAGTCAGTGAGACACACCATTGATGGTGTCACTTTCAATATCTCTGGTGAAGGTATGGATGCCAAAGAGGTTGGCTGGGAGATTGAAAACAGGCTTCAAGGAGTGTTTGCCAGTGCATCCTTGAATGAGCCGGAGACGGAACGGTGACCTATGGTGCTTTCGTTCTCATGGTCTCACTTCTACTTCATGTCCCCGTGACAGGCTCCAATCATGATGTTTACACCAGTCCAGATGGCTCGATCAGGATAGAGAATAGCTGTAATGCAAGTGTTCAAAGGCTGCCCTAGTGGTGGCCTTTTTTATGAGCCTATGAATCTTTACATGGGTTAATCAAACAACAAGCCCCCATAGTAATCAGAATCAATTATCCACGCCATCATGATAACTTTGAACTACCAGCTATCCACAGAGTTACTAACAGATATTTGATGGTGATGTATCGGAAGGGGAGAGGATGGAAGGTGAATTGATAGTGCAGAGCTACTGAATTACATGCTGAGATAGTCAGAATAAGGTGCTGGAATGGTCGATTCAGGGTGCTGGCAAGGCTTATTTAGGGTGCTTAAATGACCCAATTTGGTGCAAAATACCATGAGTAATTGTGCATTTAACATAAGTATTTTTATGTGTAGTAAGCATTAGATATCTAATCAGCAAGTAATGTCACACTTGGAAGGGCATATGAAGCCAATAATGTGAGTGGATACCAACACAATAGGATATTGATGATTATCTATATAAGCTTTTGGGATGTTGGGAGTAAGTGTGAATGGTTATTGTTATTTGTTGATAACTGGTTGTTATGAATATGGGTAGTTTTAGAATGTTTTATTATGGATAGAGCGGGATTAAGAACGATCTTTTTTACTCAGGGTAAAAGGTATGATGATGTTGTTTTTAATCTTTAAGTCAGATTGTATGATTCGAGTCATTGAAGTTATCAGATTAGACGATTGTAGTAAAACTTCGTTATGTCTATCAAGTTTAGTTTGTCGGAAGTTTTTTGGGTTCATGTGTCCTTCGTCCATATAATGAACCTCTATTCGGTAGTTTTCATACACGTTTACATTAACGAATTTATACAGCATATGAGCCGCTTCTTCACTAATGAATACTCCTGCCATTGGTAGCTTGCTGTTTAACGATTTTAGCTTTTCAGAGGTATCTAGAATGCTTTTTATATCTGTGCGACCTTCGTCCGCCCACATGGCTAAAGTATATAAATCTGATAAGTGAGAAGTGGTATCTAGATAAATCTCGCCAACAACGGACATTATTGCTTCGTAGTGGTCATGCTTCTTTTGCCATAGTTGCTTATAGTGAAAAATGAGAAAAGCACCCGCCAGTGCAATCAGTGCTGTTAAAAGTGAAAGAAAAGATGCCATCGGTTATTTGCCCTCGTCCTTATCTATAGCTATCTATCCAGCCTTCCTGAATCAGCTTCTTTTTTCAAGCTCTGTCTTTTTGTAATCTCTAACTTCATTCCAGAATCCCATAAACTTCGGCAAAAGATGATTATAGCAGTCTTCAAGAAATGTTTTTACATCCTCATCCAATACGCTTTTTGACTGCCCATTATATTTATAAGTGAAGTTATCAAAAAGCAAGGATTTTGGATTATTTCTTATCCTCACTATATGCTTATGCTTTACTCTGTTATTTAATGATTTAAGCTTTGCAAAAATTTCATCCCCATGTATAGACATCAATGAAGCATAAAAAGGATAGCTTTCATAACTTTTGATGAACTTTCCATTATTCCAGTTTATACGGTAGTGTTCAATTGTTGGACAAACCGTGATGAAAATGTTTAATGCATAAGGAAGAGAGTCTATTAGTGCATGAAGGTTTTGTATAAAAGCAAAAGTGTTTGCTTCGTATATCGTTCTTATAGGTATTTCATCGCTTTTAGGGGTAGATAATCGGTCTATAAGCAAAGCTTTTTTATTTGTAACTTCTTCTATTTCTGAATAGTGGTATTCGCAATAGTTGATGCGGTGCTGGATTGATTGTAAGGCTAGATCGAGTTTATGGGTATCCTCGTTTTTTTCGCTTAGCTCTCTTTCTTTAAGATCGACTATCTCTTTTAGGTTCATAGGATGGACTTGGGCTGTCATTTCGATCTCCCATATTCTTAATATAAGCAATCTTGCATTTTAAATTTCCTAATTTAAACCGCTTCACCTTTAAAATCTATGGCTTCTCAAAAAACAACGAAAAACCCGGTACGAGGGATCGTAACCGGGCAAAGAAAAGGTGGGGGATGTGTAACCTTCTACAGGAGAAGACGACAGGAAGTCCCCCGGCGACCTATCAATGGTTGTATCGGCAAAGCCTGATGAATCTTTAGCGATTCAGTAGAAATTTTTTTAGTTCATCATTGCTTGACATGATTTCAATTGGTGGCGGCCATGAATCCGTGCCCCTGCGGGCATCTGGGTGACCCGCGCCAGCAGTGCAGCTGCACCCCCAACCAGATTCAGCGTTATCAGGCGCGCCTTTCCGGCCCGCTGCTCGATCGCATCGATCTCCAGATCGAAGTGCCGGCGCTGCCCGCCGAGCAGCTCACCGCCAACACCTAGGGCGAGAACTCCGCGACCGTGCGCGAGCGCGTCATGGCCGCGCGAAGGATTCAGTACGCCCGCGGCGGGCTCAACGCCCATCTCTCCACCAGTGAACTGGAAACCGCCTGCGCATTGGGAGACGACGAACGTGCCTGGCTTTCCGGCGTGCTGGCGCGGCTCAATCTCTCGGCACGGGCCTATCACCGGGTGCTCAAGGTCGCGCGGACCATTGCGGATTTAAACGGTGAGGAAACGGTCGAGAAGGGCGCGCTGATGGAGGCGATCGGCTATCGCCAGCTGGATCGGATGATGGGGCGAGGCGTGTAGGCAAAAGCATCGCCTGCCCCGATATTCAAAAAGGTCAGGCGTTGATGGCGCGTTCCATGCGGTCAAACACTGGCGCGCACTGGCCGTGCCAGTAGCTGCTGAAGTCGAAGTGGCCCTGCTCGTGTTCATACCAGCGGTAGGCGTCCGCCTCGAGATTGGCGGCCTGGCGACTTTTCATGTTGGCGCCCTGCTGGCTGAAGGCCGATCGCAGGATGTCGAAGGCCGCGGGTTCAAACCCCTTTTCGGCGCCGGTGACCGCGCAGGTGTAGATCGCCACCGCCTGGCTGCCGGGGGTGTTGAACTCGTCACTGATATAGCCCTGTGCCATGGCGTTAAACGATGTCATCAGCAAAAGGGCACCGGCCCATAGGGTTTTCATGGTCAGCCTCGTGTGTCTGGCCTGGGTGATAAAGCGTGATCGTCCTGAGACCGGTCGTACCGGGCTCTCTGCTGTTATCGGCGGCTTGTATACATAACTTTACATGGCGTCTGGCCGGTCGCGGGGCGTTCATGTTCAAAAAAGACCGGCATAAAAAAACCGCCCCACTGTCCCTGTGGGGCGGTTTCGGTTGATGGGCGCTGTGGGTCAGGCCGGTTCCGGCGCCTTGATCGGCTCATTCAGGGTGATGCCGGGGAGGGGGCCGGTCATGGTCTGTTGGGGCTGATAGTGGATGACCGAGCGGATCGCCTCGCCGCGACGGAGCAGGTCGAACGCCGTATTGAGCTGATCGTGCGTCATGTTGTGGGTGATGTAGGGATCGACATCGAAGCGCCCGGAGAGCCATTCATCGACCATGCCCGGCAGCTCCGAGCGGCCCAGCACCCCGCCGAAGGCGGAGCCTTTCCAGACGCGCCCGGTCACCAGCTGAAAGGGGCGCGTTGCAATCTCCTCGCCGGCGCCGGCCACGCCAATGATGATGCTCTCGCCCCAGCCCTTGTGGCAGCACTCGAGCGCGGCGCGCATCAGGGTGACATTGCCCACGCACTCGAACGAAAACTCCACGCCGCCGTTGGTCATGTCGATGATCACCTCGTGCAGCGGCTCGGGGTGGTCGTTCGGGTCGAGGCACTCGGTGGCGCCCAGCGACTCGGCCAGTGCGAACTTGGCCGGATTAACGTCGATGCCGATGATCCGCCCGGCGCCCTGCAGCTTCGCGCCCTGAATCACCGCCATGCCGACCGCGCCGAGACCGAAGACAGCCACGGTGTCGCCGGGGCGTACCTTCGCGGTGTTGCGCACGGCCCCGATGCCGGTGGGCACCGCGCAGCCCATCACACAGGCCTTTGCCAGCGGCGCTTCCGGATTGATTTTCGCCACTGCGATCTCCGGCAGCACGGTATATTCGCTGAAGGTGCTGGTGCCCATGTAGTGGCGAATCGTCTTGCCCTTGTAAGAAAAGCGGCTGGTGCCGTCGGGCATCAGGCCCTGCCCCTGGGTCTTGCGGATCGTCTGGCACAGGTTGGTTCGACCCGACTGGATGTAGGGGCAGTCGGGGTCTTCCGGCGTATAGAGCGGGATGATGTGATCGCCGGGTTTGACCGAGGTCACGCCGCGGCCGATCTCCTCGACGATTCCCACGCCCTCATGGCCGAGCACGCAGGGAAAAAGCCCTTCGGGGTCGCGACCGGAGAGCGTGAACATGTCGGTATGGCACAGGCTGGTGGTGACGATACGCACCAGCACTTCGCCCGCCTTCGGGCCTTCCAGATCGATCTCCTCGATCTCCAGCGCTCGGTTTGGTTCCCAGGCAATGGCGGCACGCGTTTTCATGAAAACCTCCGGAAAGGATGGCAGGGCCATTCGGGCCCTTGAAGCTTGTGGTTGAGGGCAACGGTCATGTACCGGCCGTTAAATAAAACGTTATAACATAACAATAAGATGTGCAATTCGTTTTCCGGCGGCTGTCACGAGGCCCCCACGCTACGCCCAATGGCGGGTCGCGCTTTAATGGGACTGCGCTAATATGAACGCCGGCGCCATCGAAGCATTGCCGGGTCGTCAGCCAACAGGGACGGGAGAGTCATCATGCAGGGAACGCCATTAAATAGCGCGATGCGTCGCCTTGTGACGGGGCTGGTGCTGACATGGGCACTGGCCGGCTGTGCGGGCAGTGGCGCCATCAGCAGCGACCCCAAAACCGCGGCGCAGTCGCCGGAGCGCGCCTGGGGGCCGGTGATGGTGGCCATCGCCGAGGCCGGTCTGTACGAGGACGAAAAATCGGTGGTGGATCTGATCCCGCGGCGTGATCCGGGTCTGATCGTTGCGGACTACCAAACGCGTACCGCTGATGGGCCGCTCTCCCGATCAGCGCTTGAAGACTTTGTGAAGGCCAGCTTCGACGAGCCGAACGAGAACGAATCACGCCTGTCCGAGGCGGCCGGCACGCCGATCGATGAGCACATCAAAAACCTCTGGCCTTACCTGACCCGTGACCCGGCGGCCACCGATGAAGGCCGGTGGAGCAGCCTGGTGGTGTTGCCGCATCGCTACGTGGTGCCGGGCGGGCGCTTTAACGAGATGTTCTACTGGGACAGCTACTTCACCATGCTGGGGCTGGCCCACAGCGACCGGTTTGACCTGGTCCGTGACATGGTGGACAACTTCGCCTGGCTGATCGATCAGTACGGCTTTATTCCCAACGGTACCCGCACCTATTTCCTGACCCGCAGCCAGCCGCCGTTTTTTGCCTCGATGGTGGAGCTGCTGGCCGAACATGACGGCGATGAGGTCTATCAACGCTATCTGCCCCAGCTTTCGCGCGAGTATGACTACTGGATGCGCGGCGGTGACTCTCTGGCACCGGGACAGGCCAGCGAGCATGTGGTCAGACTGGAAGACGGCACGCTGCTCAACCGCTACCACGGCAGCGAAAACACGCCGCGGCCGGAGTCGTATGTCGGCGAAATCGCGCTGGCGCAGGAGGCGTCTGATCGCCCGGCCGCGGAGGTCTATGGCGATCTGCGCGCCGCGGCGGAGAGCGGCTGGGACTTCAGTTCGCGCTGGATGGCGGACGGCAGTCAGCAGGCCACCATTGCCACCCGCGATTTCGTTCCGGTAGATCTCAATGCGCTGCTGTTCCATCTGGAGGAGACGCTGGCGTATGCCTGGCAGCTCGAGGGCAACCGCGACCGCACCGAGCAGTTCGAGCAGCGCGCCGAGACCCGTCGTGACGCGATCAATCGAGTGTTCTGGGATGCCGACCGGGGGCTTTATACCGACTATGACTGGCGCCATCAGCGCCTGAGTCAGGTGGTTTCCGCGGCCATGGTCTATCCGCTCGCCTTTGAGGTGGCCGACCGGCCTCGTGCCAGAGCCACCGCCAGTGCCATCGAGCGTGAACTGCTGCGCCCGGGTGGCATGGTCACCACCAATCGCCACACCGGCGAGCAGTGGGACGCCCCCAACGGCTGGGCGCCGCTGCAGTGGCTGGCGGTGGATGGCCTGACTCGCTACGGCCAGACGCAGCTGGCCGAGACCATCGCCCGGCGGTGGATCGACACCAACCAGCGTGTGTATGACGAGACCGGCAAGCTGGTCGAGAAGTACAACGTGGAAAACCCCGGTGTGGGCGGCGGCGGCGAGTATGAGGTGGTCGACGGCTTCGGCTGGACCAACGGCGTGCTGCTCGATCTGATGGCGCGCTACCCGGGAGGTGTCCGCACGACCTGAACCGCGGCTGCGTTATCCACACCCTTTTGCCCTCCGGCACCTGTGCACAGGCGCCGGTTCGGGGCAGCATCACCGCCGCCGGTAGGCTATCCTGAGCGGTTCGTTGATATGGTGCGGAGACGCGTTGATGCAGCTGATCTCTCTTCAGGGCGCGCAGATCCGCCAGTGGCTCGACGAGCTGGCGGCGCTGCGCATCCGGGTCTTTCGTGAGTTCCCCTATCTCTATGACGGCACGCCGGCCTACGAGCGTGACTATCTGGAGACCTACGCGCAAAGCGATGACAGCCTCTGTATCCTGGTGCTCGACGGTGAGCAGGTCGTGGGCATGAGCACGGCACTGCCGCTGGCCCATGAAGACGAGGCGTTCAAGCGCCCTTTCGTTGAGCAGGGCATCGCTGTCGAAACCGTGTGCTATTTCGGCGAGTCGATCCTTTTGCCCGAGTGCCGCGGCCAGGGGCTGGGCGTGCGCTTTTTCGAGGCGCGCGAGGCCCATGCGCGCCGGCTTCCCGGCGTGCGTCATACAGCCTTCTGTGCGGTAGAGCGCCCTGTCGATCATCCGCTGCGCCCGGCGAATTACCAGCCGCTGGATAGCTTCTGGCGCAAGCGCGGCTACACGCCAAAACCTGAGCTTTACGCCCGCTACGAGTGGCAGGATATCGACGCTTTGGTACCAAATCACAAGACCCTGCGCTTCTGGCTCAAGACGCTCGACTGACGCAATGCCCGGCGCTTCGGCGCCGGTTTCTGACTTTCCCTTTTATCAAGGAGTGCCCATGCACCTGGCCCTGTGTCAGTACGCCATCGAGCTGTTTGAAGACTCATACGACTATCAGGCGCATCTGGAGTCGCTCATCGAGCAGGCGGCCCGCCGCGGCGCCCAGCTTCTGGTGATGCCGGAGTATGCAAGCCTGGTCATGACCGGCCAGATGCCGCCCGAAGTACGTGGTGACCTGCACGCCTCCATCGAGGCGCTACAGCCCATGTTGCCGGCCTGGCTTGAGCAGTGCGAGGCGCTGGCAAAGCGTTTCGGGATTTATCTGGTGCCGGGCAGCGCCCCGGTGCGTGATGACGACGGCGTCTATCGCAATCGGGCATGGCTTTTTGGCCCCGATGGCCTGATCGGCACTCAGGACAAGCTGATCATGACCCGTTTCGAGCGCGAGCACTGGGGCATCGAGGGCGGCAGTGGCCTACAGGTGTTTGATACCGCATTTGGCAAACTCGGCATCCTGATCTGCTATGACAACGAGTTTCCCATGGCCGCGCGGCTGCTCGCCGAGCAGGGCGTGGACCTGATCGTCTCGCCAAGCTGCACCGATACCGAATCCGGCTATTACCGGGTGCGTACCGGCGCGCGGGCTCGCGCGCTGGAAAACCAGATTGCCGTGGCGGTCTCGCCCACGGTGGGCGAGGCGGCCTGGTCGCAGGCGCTGGATTACAATTACGGCCGCGCCGGGCTCTACGTACCGGCCGATATCGGCATGCCGGCCAGCGGTGTGGTGGCGCAGAGTGAAAACATCACCATCGATCGCAGCTCGTGGCTGCACGTGGAGCTGGATCTCTCCGTCATTGCCGCGCTGCGCGAGGACGGTCAGGTGCTGCTGCGTCGCGACTGGCCGGAGCAGTTTGACCCCGAGCGCATGTATATCATCGACAAGTGATGCCGCCCCGGCATCCGTCATGACGTCGGGGGCGGCACTGGCCCTGGAGGCCACCGGCCATCATCGACAGGCCCGCTGATGATGTACCGGTACCACTCTATGGCGGGCCGTGACCGGGAGAGAGACATGCAGGAGAGACCAACGGACATCGGATTGTGCGACGCTCGTACGCTGCGCGCGCTTTATGCATCGGGCCAGGCCTCGCCGGTCGAGGCCACCCGCGCAGCGCTTGCGCGCATCGAGCGCTTCAACGGTGAGGTCAATGCCTTTTGTCATGTGGACCATGACGGGGCGCTGGCGGCGGCCCGCGACAGCGAAGCACGCTGGCAGCGCGGCGAGCCGCTGGGGCCGATCGATGGCGTTCCCGCCTCGATGAAGGATCTTTCCGAAGTGGCCGGCATGCCGGTGCGCGATGGGTCGCTGACAACCGGTGATGACATCTGCGATCACGACGGCCCGCCGGCGCAGTTTCTGCGCCAGGCCGGCGCCGTACTGCTGGGCAAGACCACCACGCCGGAGTTTGGCTGGAAGGCCACCACCGACAGCCGCGTGACCGGCATTACCCGCAACCCCTGGAACACCGACCTGACGCCCGGCGGCTCCTCCGGTGGCGCGGCGGTGGCCGCAGCGCTCAACATGGGCGTGCTGCATCAGGGCGGCGACAGCGGCGGCTCGATTCGCATACCGGCTGCCTTCACCGGCGTGTTCGGCTTCAAGTCGACCTTTGGCTGGGTGCCGCAGTGGCCGCCGAGCACCATGGCCTCGCTGTCCCACATCGGCCCGATTACCCGCACGGTCGATGACGCCATCGCCATGCTCAATGTGATCGGGCGTTTCCACGGCCACGACTACTTCTCGGTGCCGGGACAGCCCGCGGACTGGGGCGAGCAGTGTGATGAGACAGGGCGTCTGGACGGGCTGAAGGTGGCCTTTTGCCCGGCGCTGGGCACCGCCGTTCGCGACGACGAGATTTCTCACTGCGTGGGCCACGCCGCCCATCGTCTGGAAAAACTCGGCGCGCAGGTCGAACGCATCGAACCGGAAGTGGAAAGCTCGCTGGAGACCTATCGCATTCTCTGGGCGTCGGCCTCGGCCACGCAGGCGGCCGACATGACCCCGCAGCAAAAGGGACTGCTCGACCCGGGGCTTGCCGAGATTGCCGAATGGGGACGCGCCTTCTCGGCCGTGGATCTTTTGCGTGCCCAGACGATGCGCACCCGGCTCAATCGCCACATGGATCACTTTCTGGACAGCTATGATCTGATCCTCACCCCCAGCGTGCCCATCGCGGCCTTCGAGGTCGGTCACGAGGTACCGCCGGGCAGCGGCATGCGCGACTGGATGGAGTGGACCCCTTTCACCTACCCGTTCAACCTGACCCAGCAGCCCGCGGCCTCCGTGCCCTGTGGCTTTACCGCCGCCGGGCTGCCGATCGGCCTTCAGATCGTCGGCGCCCGCTTCGATGATGCCCGGGTGCTGCGCGCCTGCCGGGCGTACATGAACGCCTTTCCGCCGCGTTTTCCCGAAAGGCTCAATGAAAGCCGGCCCTGAGACGGAAGTACATCAATGAACGCCCCGCCATGGGGCGTTTGATCAGTCTTCAGCACTGCCACCGGCATGAAACGCCACGCGCGTCACGGCGTTATAGAGACAGCCGTGATCGTTCCACACCATGCGCTCCGGCTGTTCATGACCGCGGTCATCACGCGCGCGCACCTGCAGGAGATGGCGGCCGGCGTTAAGTTCGCAGGTCAGTGACCAGCAGACCCAGGCGCCGGCGATGTTGGGGGTGTGAAGGGTGGCTTCCTGCCAGTCGCCGTCGTCAAGGCGGCACTCGACATCGGTGATCTGCCCCTCGCCCGACAGCGCCCGCCCGCGCAGCATCGTCTTCCCAGCAGGAAGTCGGGCGTCGTCGTCCAGATCCACCAGACTCATGACCGGCATGGTGGTGATGGGTACGCCGTCTGCCTCGCCTTCGGCCGGGTAGTCGGGGCCGGCCAGGGTGTAGTCCTTCGTGTTCCAGTACGTGTTGCGCGCCTGGCGCGAGACCTCGATGCGGCCCAGCCACTTGACGCTGGCCGCGCCCAGCCACCCGGAGACCACCAGACGTGCGGGAAAACCGTGGTCGATCGGCAGCGGTTCGCCGTTCATGGAAAGCGCGATGATTGTGTCGTCGGCCAGTGCCTTGTCAATCGGCAGCGGCCGGGCGAAGCGGCCGCTGTCGAGCCCCTCGGGCAGCACGTGAAAGGCGCCTTCTTCAAGACCTGCCAGTGCCAGCACGTCACGCAGACGCACGCCGCTCCATTCGGCCACGCCCACAGCGCCCAGTCCCCACTGGGCGCCTTCGGCCGCCTTGCCGAAGTCACGGGCAAAGAAGGCACGCGCGTTGCCGGCACACTCGATGGCGCGAGTGACGCTGATGCGTGGCAGGCGTTCGAGATCGGTCAGGCTCAGTGACTGTTCACGCGACAGGGCGTCCCCGGTCAGCGTCAACCGCCAGTCGGTGGCGTCCACTTCGGGAATGTCAAAATGGCTGCGCACGAAGAATTGATGAACGGGGGTGAGGTAGCCGGGCAGCCGCGACAGTCGGGTTTCGACGTTGGTGGCGCCCCCTTCTTCAGGGTGGCGGAAATATTCGGCAGGCAGGGGTTTGAAAATGCCGGGGTGATAGCTCATGACACAACGCTCCAGACAGACCGTGAAGGACGACTCTCTTGAGCGTAGCGGCTTTTAGCGACAGGTCATGCCCGACCGGTTTCTCTAGTGGTTGGAATAGATTGGCTCTTCATCCGCCATGGCCGGATGATCATCATTCCAGACGATGGCAGGCATGTCGGCATTTTTGTGAGAGGCGCGCACACGCTGTTCCAGCGCAGGCCCGTCGATATTAACGGTGGTGGCGGTGACCAGCCGGCGACGGGACAGGTTCTTGCTCAGGCGATAGCGCAGCGACAGGGCCAGCAGGGTGTCGGTGGCCTCGCTCACGCCTTCCTCGCCGGCAATGCGGCGCTGCATGGCGCGCGCCTGGGCGTAGAGGGCAGCGAAGTCCGCCTCGCTGCGGCCGTAGAGTTCGCGCAGCATCTTGCCGATCTGCAGCGCCGTGGAGATCGCCGGCTGGGTCACTTGCGTGGTCATCCGCGCGCAGTCGATGGCGCGCAGTGGGGCCTGCGGGTCTTCGGTGGAGACCATCAGGTTGCCGATGTTGATATCCAGATGACAGATGCGGGCGTGATGAAAATCGCGCAGCAGATCCTCAAGGCGCTGCAAAAGCGAGCGGCGCTGGTGGCTGTCGGCCGCGCTGAAGGCCTCACCCAGATTGATCCAGCCCTCAAGCCAGGGCTGAATTAAAAGCTGATGATCGGGTATGCCGCCGCGCAGGAGTTCGCCTAGACACAGAACGTCAAGGCCCTGACCGGTGCGCTCGTTGAGCGTCAGGGTGTTGTCGACTTCGGCGCTGCCGTGGTCATGGCCAAAGAGCCGGTTTTGCACCCCCAGCAGGGCACCGAAACGCTTTCGCAGTGACGGCAGGGCAATCTCCTTGGCGAAGAAATCGCCCGGGGCTGCCTGAATGCGAAAGATGCTGCGGCCCTTGCGCTCGCGCAGGGTCGTGACGCTGCTGTTCTTTTGGCCGCGCAGGTGCTGATCCATGCGCTGCGCCGCTTCGTACGCGCGCGGGTCGTCGGCCAGCCACCACTGCCAGGGGGAGCCGGAAAAGCAGACGGGGCCGTGAAAGTAGCGCTGGAGGACGTCGGGTCGTCCACGGCGGCGCTGGCGCTCGGAGATATTCATGATCGAAGTACCGGTACAGATCCTGGGCAGGCGATGGGATCAAGCACTGTGTCACGGTATTGACATCACGATTCGTTAACAGGCTAAACCTTTTCTGCAATATAAGAACGCTGTTCGCTTATGTCCAGAAGCTTTTAACACAAACTTAACAATTAAATGGTAGCAGGCAATATCACAAGGTCGACCCGACATCGCGTCGAGGCAATAGAGGCAGGGCGCGGGCGGAGACATCCCGCCTCCAGAATCAGCAGGATGTCATGAGAGAAGGGCCGTGAAAGAAGGGCTGTCAACGCTGAAGAATGTTTTCGAGCGCGGTGAGGCGGTCAGAGGCCAGAGCGTTTTCGACGGCCGAGATCCGCAGGATGTCGGCAAGGGCCGGATGCGGCGGGCGATGAACGATGACGCCGTCTGCCAGCAGCGCTTTCTGCGCCTCGAGGGCCTGCTCGGCATTCGCCATGCGAAGGGTTACAAAGTTGGTGGCCGAAGGCAGCACCTCGGCGCCGAGTTGAAGCAGCTTGACTGCCAGCCGCTCGCGCCGCTCGATCACGGCCTGAACATGTTCTTCGACCTCATCGATATGGGCCAGTACCACTTCGGCGGCGGCCAGCGCCACGGAGGATACGGCGTAATGAATGCGCACCTTGTACATCACCGCGAGCAGCTCGGGCGGGGCAATAGCGTAGCCGATGCGCAGACCGGCAAGCCCGTGCGCCTTGGAGAAGGTGCGAAGTCGCACCACGCCGGCCATGGGGGCGCTGTCGCCAGGGGCCGGGCGAAACTCGTGATAGGCCTCATCCAGCAGTAGATGGCACGTCGGCGGCAGGTTGGCGACGAGCTGTGCGATATCGGCATCCGACAGGCAGTGGCCGCTGGGGTTGTCCGGGTTGGCCAGATACACCAGCCGTGCGTGGTGCAGCCAGGCGGCCTGCAACAGCGCATCCACATCCGGGGCCAGAATGCCGGGGGCCTGGTGATAGGCGACCTCGACCAGCCGACAGCCGTGGCCCTCGGCGAAGTAGCGAAAGGTCGGATAGGTACCGGCGCTGGTGATCACGGTCGTGCCGGTATCGCACAATGCGCGCAGGGTCAGGGCGATCAGGCTGTCGGCGCCGGCATCCACCAGCAGGGCGTCCGGAGAGGTCATCAGGTGTTTGGCCAGCCGCTGTCGCAGTTCAAACGCCTGGGCATCACCATAGGCGCGTGCCAGCTCGGCCACCGGGGCCCCCAGCGCCTCGGTCAGCGCCTGATGCGGCATGTCCAGACCTTCATTGGAGCCCAGCTGGTGAGGCAGCGCCCGGTCCAGGCGCCGCTCCAGTGCCTGCCGCCCCGGGAAGGGGTTGTCCGGCCCTTTGCGATCAAGATGAGATGCACGCACGAAAACACACTCCACGTCATGAATGAATGGTGACCGGGTCAATGCAGAGAGATCAGGGCGCCGGGGTCACGGCCGCTTTTGATAGCGGCAGGCCCAGCTCGTCGAAGGCGCCGTCGATCTCCTTTTGCCACCAGATGTCGTCACTGTCGCCGCGCTGGAGGGTCACTGTCAGCGCGTAGGGATAAAGCCTTCGATCCGACAGCGTGATGGCCCCCAGCGGGGCCCTTAGATGGGACGACAGGCGCCACTGGTTGGCAGGGGCGTCACTTCGGGCGGGCGCCTCGGTCACGGACAGCACCTGCGGGCCGTGCCGGGCGCTGAGCAGGCGTCGCGTCAGGGCGTCGTTGAAGCGGGCGTCGGCCTGCTCGCCGAAGTCGGCATCGGCCTGTACCGGCGTGACAAGCAGAACGCGGCTTTGCGGGTCATCCTGCCAGGGCGGCTCTCGGAGAACCTCGGTCGCGGCGGCCTGCCCCAGGTTTTCAAGCGGTGTGCGATGGCGCGACGGGTCGCCATCCTGACCGGCGCAGCCTGCCATCACAAGCGATAGCAGCACGATAAAGGCCTGTCGCATCATGACGGCGCCTCGGGCGTGTCGGCAGTGGTCATGCATGAGCCTTGGGTCCGTGTGGCCAGAAAGTGATGCAGATCCCTGAAAAGGGTCTGGCGGATAGCCGTTGATTCGTTGACCAGGTGGTGTCGGGCCGTTTGATGATAGATGATTTGCGCCGCCGGCAGCAGCCGGCGCAGGACCTCGAGATTCCAGCGCCAGTCCACGGTGGCATCCTGCTCGCCCTGCAGGATCAGCGTCGGCAGATCGCTGGGCGGCAGCCGGCGGACATGGGCCATCCAGTCGCGCATGGCCCCGACCCAGACCAGCGGCAGGGTGTCAGCCTGCAGCGGGTCCTCGCGGTGCAAAAAGGCGGAAAAGGCCAGATTGGTCGTGTTGGGGCGATAGTGACGCGGGATGCTGCGAATAAAGGGGGTCGCCAGTCGATGCATCAGATGGGAGCGTCGCCATTTGCAGGGGCGTACCAGCGGGGCCAGCAACACCAGCGACTGCCAGGGGTGACGGCCGGGGCGCTCCAGCGCATCGGTGGTGAGAATGGCGGCACCGGTGCTCTGGCCGATCCCGATCAGCGGATGCTGCAGAAGGTCTTTCGCTTCGAGCCGGGCGAGCAGGGCGCGCAGACACTGGATGTAGGTGGCAAAGTCGTCGATGGCGGCGCGCTCGCCGCTGGACAGGCCGTGCCCCGGCAGGTCCCAGAGCACCACGCGAAAGCCCTCTTCCAGCAGCAGGCGCAGCAGGTGGCCGTAAAGGCCCAGATGGTCAAAATAGCCGTGGACCACCACGACCGTACCGCGAAGCGATTCGTGTCGCGGCGTCCAGATCTGCGTCCAGAGGCGAAACTCGTTGACCTGGATATGGCCCGATTCGATCCCGCCGGCCTGCGCGATCAGATCGTCCAGGGCGTAATGGCGAAAATATTCATCCATCACGCCGGTGGGCGGCAGGGGCAGGGGGGCCAGCGGGCCGGCCTCCAGAAGCTCGGAAAAATCGGGTAGCGACATTGTCGAAAACGCTCACGTGCGCGCCACGCCCGTCGCGCAGCCGGAGTTCATTATGAGGGCTCAAGGCGACGACGCAAGGCCGTCACACCCAGCATGACCCAGCCGGCCATCATCACAAGCCCGCCCAGCGGCGTCACCGGTCCCAGTAGCGCCGGCCCGCCCAGCGCCAGCAGATACAGCGAGCCGCAAAAAAGCGCCACGCCCGTACCCCAAAGGGCCAGTACCAGGCACTGCCCCCTGAGTGCCACACTCTCGCGCCAGACAAGAATCATCATGAAGGCCAGCGTGTGCCAGGCCTGATAGCGTACGCCGGTGTGCCAGGCGTTGAGAGCGTCGGCATCCAGCCGGTCGGCCAGGCCGTGGGCACCCCAGGCGCCCAGCACCACCACTGCCAGTCCGGACAGGGCCACAACAAGCCAGAGAAGGCGCGATGGCATGGGGCATATACTCCTATCGATTCGGGCATTCGCCCCTGAATCCGTGTATGGTCGCACGCACGCGCCCGAGCCACCAGGCGGCGCGCCCGGGTCGGTGGCTCTGATCAATAACACACCATAAGAGTAATGCCTCCGTGACAGTGAGGCATGGCGGGGATTTCCCATGGAATTTATCACTACCGTTGAAAATGCCATCTATGCCGTGATGAACCCGATCAGCGGTTTTATCTGGTCGTTCATACTGGTCTATCTGCTGCTGGGGGCGGGTATCATCTTTACCATTGCGACCCGGTTCATGCAGTTTCGTCTGCTGGGCCACATGGCCCGTGTGACCTTTACCAGCCGGGGCAGCGGTGAAGGCGTGAGCGCCTTTCAGGCCTTTGCCACCTCACTGGCCGCGCGCGTGGGCACCGGTAACCTGGCCGGTGTGGCGCTAGCGCTGTGGGTGGGCGGCCCCGGTGCGATCTTCTGGATGTGGATGACCGCCATTATCGGTCTGGCCACGGCCTTTATCGAATCCACCCTGGGGCAGGTCTACAAGATCGAGCACAAGGACGGTGTCTTTCGCGGCGGTCCGGCCTATTACATCGAGCGCGGGCTGGGCCAGCGCTGGATGGGCTGTCTGTTCGCGATCTTTTTGATCATTGCCTTCGGTCTGGCCTTTTGCGGCGCGCAGTCCAACACCATCGCCCAGGCGGTCAACGGCGCCTTTGCCGTGCCCACCTGGATCACCGGTGTCGTGCTGGTGGCCCTGACCGCGCTGGTCATCTATGGCGGTATCCGCTCGGTGGCGCGCGCTGCTGAAAAGATCGTGCCGATCATGGCGATCGCCTATCTGCTGGTCGCGCTCTACGTGTTGTTTGCCAACATCACGGCAGTTCCCGAGATGCTGGCGCTGATCGTCAAGAGTGCCTTCGGCTTTGGCCCGGCCATCGGCGGGGCGGCCGGCTACTCCATCAAGATTGCGATGGAAAACGGCATCAAGCGCGGTCTGTTCTCCAACGAGGCCGGCATGGGCTCGGCGCCCAACGCGGCAGCCACGGCCACGGTCAAGCATCCTGCCGCACAGGGGCTGGTGCAGTCCTTTGGCGTGGTCATCGACACTTTGATCATCTGTACCTGTACGGCCGTGGTGATTCTGCTCTCAGGTGTCTACGACACGCTGATGACCACCTCGCCAGGCCAGTCGATCGAAGGCATCACCCTGACTCAGGAGGCGATGGTCGATCACCTGGGCAGCTTCGGTGAAATCTTTATCGCCATTGCGATCTTCTTTTTCGCCTTCACCTCGATTCTGGCCAACTTTGCCTACAGTGCGGTCAACGTCGAGTATCTGTTCCCGCGCCACAGCGACCGGGCAGTGTCGGTCATTCGCATCATGATTCTGGCGATGGTGATGATCGGGGCGGTGGCCAATCTGACGTTTGTGTGGAATTTCGCCGATCTCGCGATGGGACTGATGGCGACCACCAACCTGATTGCCATGCTGCTTTTGGCGCCGGTGGCCATCCGCGTTTTGAAAGACTACGAGCGCCAGCGCAACAGTGGCGTCAAGGAGCCGGTCTTTGATCCGAGCGTGCTCAAAAAGCCCGAGCAGCTGGCAAAGGGTGTCTGGACGTCACCTGAAGGCGCGGCGAAACGGTAGGAGCGCCCAGGGGCCGACGTTATAATGCCTCTCCCTGATGCCAATGCAGGATATGACATGCAGCTTTACATCAACGGGGAAGCACGCCGGTTTGATCAGGTCGGCAGCGTGGCCGACCTGATCGACACGCTTGAGTTGGCCGGACGGCGCATCGCCGTGGAGGTCAACGAGGCCATCGTGCCACGCACCCGCCATGCGACGACGACGCTCAACGAGGGCGATCGCGTCGAGATTGTTCATGCCATCGGCGGCGGGTGAGACGCCCGCTGCGAAGGCAATCGCATCAGAGCTCGTCAAACGGGTTCGAGGAGAACATCATGAGCACTGACTCCCAGTGGGACAGCCCATTGCACATTGCCGGGCGAACCTTCACCTCACGGCTTCTGGTCGGCACCGGCAAGTACCGTGATCTGGAAGAAACCGGCGCGGCGGTCGAGGCCAGCGGTGCCGAGATCGTGACGGTCGCCGTGCGTCGCTCCAACATCGGGCAGAACCCGGATGAACCCAATCTGCTTGATGTCATCTCCCCCGAGCGCTACACCATCCTGCCCAATACGGCCGGCTGCTATAACGCGCGCGACGCGGTGCGCACCTGCCAGCTCGCCCGTGAGCTGCTTGACGGTCACAACCTCGTCAAGCTGGAAGTGCTGGGCAATGACAAAACGCTTTATCCCAACGTGATGGAGACCCTCAGCGCGGCGCGCACGCTGGTCGAGGACGGCTTCGATGTCATGGTGTATACCAGTGACGATCCGATCGTGGCCGCCGAGCTTGAATCGATCGGCTGCTGCGCGGTCATGCCGCTGGGCTCGCTGATCGGCTCCGGCCACGGCCTGCTCAACCCGCACGCGCTGTCGCTGATCATCGATAATGCCCGCGTGCCGATTCTGGTCGATGCCGGTATCGGCACGCCCTCTGACGCGGCCATGGCCATGGAGCTTGGCTGTGACGGCGTGCTGGTCAATTCGGCCATCGCGCACGCACGCCAGCCGATTCTGATGGCCAGCGCCATGAGAAAGGCCGTTGAAGCCGGGCGTGAAGCCCGCCTGGCCGAGCGCATGGGCAGAAAGACCTATGCCGCCAGTCCCTCATCGCCCACGGAAGGCCTGATCACCGGCTGACTGCGGGCCATGCCCCGTTCCACCGTTTTTGACGATATTTGTGATGACAGAAGAAACAACGCCGGGCGCTGATGCCGGTGAACAGACGCCGCACCGCGGCATCAAGAGCTATGTGGTTCGCAGTGGGCGCATGACCCTGGCCCAGCGCCGCGGCCTGGAAGAGGTCTTTCCCCGGCTGGGTCTGACGCTCGAGCAGGGGCGGCTGGATCTGGAAGCGCTGTTTGGCCGCCGCGCCCCGTGCGTGGTCGAAATCGGCTTTGGCATGGGCGGCTCGCTGCTCGAGCAGGCACAAAACAACCCGGAGACCGATTTTATCGGCATCGAGGTGCACCCGCCGGGCGTGGGCAAGCTGCTTGATGATGTCGACAAGGCGGGACTGTCCAACGTGCGCGTCTATCGTGAGGATGCCCTCAGGGTGCTCGATGACTGCCTGCCGGGTGAGTCGATCGATACGCTGCAGCTTTTCTTCCCTGACCCCTGGCCCAAAAAGCGCCATCACAAGCGCCGCATCCTGCAGCCGGCCTTTATCGATCGCGTGCGGCGTGTGTTTGTTCCAGGGGGGCGTTTTCACATGGCCACCGACTGGCAGCCCTACGCCGAGTACATGGTCGAGACCATGAACGAGGCG
This sequence comes from Kushneria sp. EE4, assembly GCF_977968315.1. The sequence goes on along the minus strand of NZ_OZ386212.1, from coordinate 2,757,299 downwards.
CCCGGGTTTGAGACACTGGCGCAAGACAGCGATTACGTACCGCGCCCGGATTTCCGACCGCTGACCAAGTTTGAAACCCGCGGCGAGCGTCTGGGTCATGGCGTGTGGGATCTGATCTATCGGCGCTGCGACTGACCGGACAAGTGATTGAGCCGAGAGTAGCCGGGCCGTACGCATGATGTAAAAAAGCCGCCCCAAAGGGGCGGCTCAAGGACCGTGACTAGCTTGATGAGGAGATGAACCACTCGATACCTGACATATCGGGTTGTTCATGTGGTGACTGGCGATCACCACATCTCAAAGATAACCATTCTCATTTGGCCGGTCAAGGCAAATGAGAATATTTTTTAAATGAATGTCTGCTGTTATTGCTCGGCGGCCCTGCATCTTTTCTGCGCGCTGCCCGGCACCCGCTCGATCATCGGACGCTGTGACCATGCCGCTACCTGAATCGTCTTCCCGGATACCGTCACTGCGCTGGCTCAATACGCTGGTCGTGGTCACGCTGATCACGGTGACCGTGGCCATCACCTATCTGGGATATTACTACGTGGGCGCCGGCAATCGCTCACAGGTGACCTGGTTTGCCCCCGAGCTTGAATGCCGGCCATTGACCGAGCGCTGCTTCACGGCGCTGGGGCGTTTTGGCGAGATGCAGACACGGTGGCATTGGCAAGGGGCGCAGTTGAGTGTGGAAATGACGCTTGACGGTCTCGACGCCGAGCAGGTCCGCGCGCAGCTTGAAGAAACAGACGCTCATCCGCGGCACATGACGACGTTGCTGTCGGCCACGGCGCCCGGTCAGTATCGGGGTACGTTCGAGCTTCCCTCGTGCGGTGGTGAGGCGCAGCGCCTACGAGGCAGCCTTGCGGTGACCACGGCTCGCGGCGTGCTGGGCAGCTGGTACGATCTGTCGCTGCCGTGTCGCTGATGCACAATGTCACGGCGGCTGACACATGAATTTTCCTATTAATTATCCACACGGCGTTGGGAATTTTTTCTTGACACCGGCAAAAGGCGCTCACCGAGGCCGTTTTGACACCGAGCGTCGCTGTTTTCATAAATAATGATATTAAACAGCGTGTTAAAAATTTTTTGTCACTTTTCTTTGCCGGATGTGCCATGCGCATGACGAAGGGATGCGACATTTATGCACAGGCCGTCAGGCGGTAATAAAACACTACCTCACAGCCTTATCCACAGGGCGTTCGGCTCGGGATTAATGACGAACCGTTACAGACTGTCAGACATGAAAAAGCCACCGGGCGGTCACACCCGGTGGCAGATCAGCATCATGATGCTGTCGTTTTAACCGGCCGGCTGGGTCTCGGCACTGTCTGGCTGAGTGGCGCCGGTCGCGTCGCCTTCAGCAGCGGTGGCGTCGTCACCCACGCCCAGCAGTTCCACCTTGAAGATCAGGGTCTGGTTCGGCTCGATCGGGCCGGTGCCCGCTTCGCCGTAGGCCAGCTCGGACGGCACGTAGATTTCCCACTCATCGCCCGGGTGCATCATCTTCAGGGCTTCCTGCCAGCCAGGGATCACCTGATTGACCTGGAAGGTGACCGGCTCGCCACGCTCGTAGGAGCTGTCAAAGACGTTGCCATCGAGGGTGCGGCCTTCGTAATTGACGCGGACCTGGTCTTCATCGCCGGGCTGGGCACCGCTGTCGTCGCCTTCTTCCATGACACGGTACTGAAGGCCGGACTCGGTGGTTTCCACGCCATCCTTGTCGGCGTTTTCTTCCAGAAACTGCTGGCCGGCCTGGGCGTTTTCGTCGGCCTGCTGCTGCATCTGTTGCTGCTGCTCGGCAATCATCTGCTGCTGATACTGCTGCAGGGCATCACCGATCTGCTGATCGCTCAGACGAATGTCGCTGCCGTCATAGACATCCTTGATGCCGCTGGTGAAGTTATCAACATCCAGATCCTCCATGTCTTCATGAAGGTTGCGGGCCAGCGTCACGCCCACGGCATAGGCCAGACGCGCCTGATCGGACTCGAAGTCGTCCTGCTGCTGCGCGTCGTTGTCGTTGCCGTTTTGCTGGGCCTGCTCCTGCTGCGGGGCCTGGTCATCGGCGCTGTTGTCCTGACTGTCGTCGGCATCGGAACAGCCTGTCAGTACGATCAGCGTGCTCAGAGTGACCGCGCTCAACAGTTTATTCATGAAATCTCCTTGTACACATGGTCATCAAGGGATGTTGGACAACACCCAGTGAAAAAAATCACGCCAATCCCTGAAGGAATGTCGATTGCCTTTCAACGGACTATCAGCACGATGGGGGCGCCATATTGTCACTTTCAAGGCGTAGTTGGGAAATCAGTCGCTGATGACGCTGCTCTAGCACGCCGGTCAGCGGCTTTAAAAGCGTCTCTCGGCAGGCAGAGGCGGGGCAGGGTACGCCGGTCGCAATGCCCAGCGCCTCGAGCCGTCGCAGCGTTTCGCGCTCGCCTTGCAGCTCGGCCTGTTTGATATGCGTGCGCATCGCTTCAAGTTCGGGCCGGTCGAGGGCCTGTGGTTTTAGATCGCGGCGCAGCTGTCGCAGCGGCTGCGTGTAGTGCTGCTGCCACTGGCGCACGGGAACAAGCTCCTGGTCAATATCGAGGCCCGGTGCCCGGCCATGGGCGAGCAGCCAGAGCCCCCAGAGCAGCTCGCAGACGTCGAGGCCGGCCTCGTCCTGCAGGGCAAGCAGTGTCTCGCTGACGCCGGGGCGGGCATAAAGGGCCAGCGCCCAGGGCCAAAGCGGGGCGAGATTTCGGTTAGAATGGGAACCCATTGACTTGTTCATTCGACCACTTATCGGCAACCGGCCGGACAGGATACTGCATGATCGCATTTCGCCAGCTCGAGCTCCAACGTGGCGGGGTACCGCTGATCGAGTCCGCAGACTTCATGCTCTCGATGGGACACCACGCCGGCATTGTGGGCGCCAACGGCACCGGTAAATCGAGCCTTTTCCAGCTGATTCTGGGGCAGTTGACGCCCGAGCGCGGCGAGGTGGCGCTCAATGGCGGGGTGCGGATTGCCCACATGAGCCAGGAGATTGTGACGCTTTCGCGCAGCCTGACCGATTTCGTGCTCGACGGTGATCACGCCCTGCGCGAGACACAAAAGGCGCTGGAGGCGGCGCACGCTGCCGGTGAGCACCATCGCGAGGCCGAGCTGCACGGCGCGATCGAATCACTGGATGGCTACACGGCAAGAGCCCGGGCCGAACAGCTGCTGGTCGGGCTCGGCTTTGCCCAGCGCGACCTTGACCGACCGCTGTCGGACTTCTCGGGTGGCTGGCGCATGCGCGCCAATCTGGCGCAGACGCTGTTCAAACCCTCCGATCTGATGCTGCTCGATGAGCCGACCAACCACCTGGATCTGGACGCGCTGCTGTGGCTCGAACAGTGGCTGGTGCGCTATCCCGGCACGCTGCTTTTGATCTCGCACGACCGGGACTTTCTCGATGCGGTGTGCGATCACATCGTGCATTTTGATCAGCGCCACGTGCAGCTCTATCGCGGCAACTTCACCACCTTTGAGCGCACCCGCGCCGAGCGGCTGGCCCAGCGCGAGGCCGAGCGCGAGAAGCAGCAGGCGCGCCGAGCCGAGATCGAGGATTTCGTGCGCCGCTTTCGTGCCAAGGCGACCAAGGCCAAGCAGGCCCAGAGCCGGCTCAAGATGCTCGAGCGCATGGAGGATATCGCCCCGCTGCGCGCCGAATCGCCGTTTCGCTTCCGGCTGCCCTGTTCCGACAAGGTCTCTCATCCGCTGCTGTCGATCGACCACGCCGCCATCGGCTACGGCGAATCGCCGATCGTGGACAACGTGCGATTGTCGCTGGCGCCGGGCAGCCGTATCGGGTTGCTGGGTCCCAATGGCGCCGGTAAATCAACGCTGATCAAAGCGCTGACCGGCGAGCTGGCCCTGCTCAAGGGGGAGCGCACCGAGGGCGAGCATCTGGCGGTGGGCTATTTCGCCCAGCATCAGCTCGACGCGCTGGATTTAAGTGCCAGTGCCTTCATGCACGTGCAGCGCATGTCGCCGCAGGCCTCCGAGCAGGTGATTCGCGACTTTCTGGGCGGCTTCGGCTTTCGCGGCGATGATGCCTTTGAGGTGATTACCCGCTTTTCCGGCGGTGAAAAGGCCCGCCTGGCGCTGGCCCTGATTGCCTGGCAAAAGCCCAACCTGCTGCTGCTTGATGAGCCGACCAACCACCTGGATCTGGACATGCGCGACGCGCTGACGGAGGCGCTGGCCGCCTTCGACGGCGCCGTGCTGATCGTCTCGCACGACCGCCATCTGCTGCGCGCCAGCGTCGATGAGTTCTGGTGCGTGGCCGATGGCCGGGTGTTTGCCTTTGACGGCACGCTGGAGGACTACCGGCTGTGGCTGAAAAATCGCCTCACCGAGGCTGCCCGCAGCCCCGACCCGGAGGCCGAGGAGAGCGCCGCGCCGAAGGAGGATCGCCGGGCCACCCGCCGTGCCGCCGCCGAGCTTCGCGAGCAGTTAAAGCCCTTGAAAAAGCAGCGCGACGCCGCCGAGAAGTCGATGGAAAAGGCGCAAAAGGCGCTTGAGGCCGTGGAAGAAAAGCTGTCGGACCCGACAATCTACGAAGCCGATCAAAAGGCGCGACTCACCGAGCTGTTGCGCGAGCAGGGCGAATGGAAGGCGCGTCTGGAAAGCGACGAGCAGGCCTGGATGGAGGCCGAAGAGGCGCTCGAGGAGATGCAGGCGCAGCTTACCGCCTCCTGACATGCCGGTGGTGGGCAGATGTCGGCAGCGGGCTACACTGGGAGGGCATTGCCCGACACTGACTGACTTCAGGGAGCAGAGATGCCCTACGATAACCGTGATGACATTCCCGACAGTGCCCGCAAGGTACTGCCGCCGCATGCCCGCACCATCTACAAGGAAGCCTTCAACAGCGCCTGGGAGGAGTACGCCAGGCCTGAAGACCGCCGCGGTAATGCCTCGCGGGAAGAGACGGCCCACGCCGTGGCCTGGAAGGCTGTCGAGTCGAAGTATCACAAGGGCGATGATGGCAAGTGGCACCCGAAACACTGATTCGGACTCCATCTATATTGCCGTTCTGCCGATTCCGGAAAAGGGCCGCCACATCATTGTGGCGGCCCTTTTTGTGTCTGACGACCGATGACCGGCGGGCGCCTATTCGGCGTAGATCATCTTTCGCGTCATGCCGCCATCGACGGGGAAGTGCTGGCCGGTAATGAAGCCGGCTTCCGGACCTGCCAGAAAGGCCACCAGCGCGGCGATATCATCGGGATGGCCCACGCGGCCGACCGGATGCTGCTGGCGATCGATGTCACTGTGCGACGGCGCTTCACGGTTGGCGGCCTTTTGATGGTCGCCGGTTTCGATCCAGCCGGGGCAGATGGCGTTGACGCGAATGTCCGGGCCAAGGCTGGTGGCCATCGCATGGGTCAGCGCCAGAAGCCCGCCCTTGCTGGCCGCATAGCCTTCGCTTTCGGGTTCGGACTGCAGCGCGCGGGTCGAGGCCATGTGGATGATCGAGCCCTGTGTCCGGCGCAGCAGCGGGATCGCTGCGCGTGAGCAGAGAAAGGCGCCGGTGAGATGATTGTCCAGCCAGTGATGCCAGCGCTCGAGCGACAGCGACTCCAGCGGCCCGCAGTATGGATCGGCCGGGCCTGCATTGTTGACCAGCAGATCCAGCCGGCCCTGCCAGTTTTCCAGCTGTTTGAAGGCATCACCGACCGCTGCTTCATCGCTGACGCTGGCAGTGATGGCCAGAAGCCTTGTCGAGTCATGGCGTTCGCGCATCTCCTCGATGGCGTCAGCGTCGATATCGAGAATCGCCACGCGCCAGTCGCGGGCGATGAGGTAGTCGGTCACACCGCGGCCGATACCCTGCGCGCCGCCGGTGATCAGCGCCACGCGCACGTTGTCGGTAGAAGAGGGGATACTCATGTGCTTTGCCTTTCCAAAAGAGCGAACGTGATCAGCTTTCCAGTATGAACGTGACGGGGCCGTCGTTGACCAGTGAGACCTGCATGTCGGCACCAAAGCGCCCGGTTTCGACGCTTGTATGCGCCCTGCGGGCCGAGGCGACCAGATGATCGAACAGCCGCTTGCCGTCTTCCGGTGTGGCGCCGCTGGAAAACCCCGGGCGCAGCCCCTTGCGGGTATCAGCCACCAGGGTGAACTGAGAAACCAGCAAAAGCCCACCACCGGTCGTTGACAGCCCCAGGTTCATGCGGCCCTTGTCGTCGCCGAAAATGCGGTAGTTGAGCATTTTTTGCAGAAGCTTGTCGGCGCGCTCGGGGGTGTCATCGCGCTCGACGCCGATCAGGGCCAGAAGCCCCCCATCGATGGCGCCAATGCGCTCGCCGTCAACATGTACGCTTGCCTGGCTTACCCGCTGAATCAGCGCCCGCATGGTCTCTCCGTGGTCAACAGGGTTATAGAAAGGACCCGCCGCGCCCGGCTACCAGGTGCGACACAGCATCAGATCGCCGCGGGTTTCGGTCAGCAGTCGCTCCAGCAGGCTGTCGGTGGCGCGACCGATGCCGACGCGAATGTGGCTGCCCAGCGCCAGCAGGTCGGGCGGCTGCTGGCGCAGCCGGTCGAGCAGCACCTGCGAGGGGTCGCCCTGCTGCAGCACCAGCTCCAGATCGGGCCTGGCATGCAAATCGGCCATCAGCCGCTCGGTTTCGAGCTCGAGCTGCTGGCGCAGGCGCTGGCGCTCCAGGTCGCGCCAGTGCTGGTAGTTGGTGCCTTCACAAAGCTCCATCGCCACTGGCATGTCCCAGGCGTGCAACAGCGTCAGGCGCACGTTGGGAAAGCGCGTCAGCACCTCCTTGAGGGTGTGGCGCGAGGCCAGCGAGAAATCCACCGGCACCAGGATGTCCTGCCAGTCCGGCTCGCCGTCGTGCGGGATGCTGACCACCGGGCAGGGCGCCCGGCGCATGACGCGCGACAGGGTCGTGCCGCCGATCAGGTCCGGCTGGCCCTGCTTGCGATGGGTGCCCATGACGATCATCGAGGCGCTGCGCTCGTAGGCCTCGCGAATGATCTCGGCGTAGGGCACGCCGCTGACGATATGAATTTCGGTGGCCGGGCGCACCAGCTCATGATGCTCGCACAGTGCGTTGAGGTTGCGATCGATCTCTTCTTCGATGGCATGCACCAGCGCCGGAAGGGTCTGCTCGGGCAGATAGGGGTCCACGACATGCAGGATGTCCAGGCGCGACTGGCTGCGCTGCGACAGATGCAGCGCCCGTACCAGGGCTGCCTGACATTCATGGGAGAGATCTGTGGCCAGTAGCAGCGTCGTATTCATGGCTGAATCCTTGCCCGGTAAAAAGGAGGGCGCTTGCAGGGGTCGGTAATGTCAGGAGCACCGCTGAAATGATAGTGGTTGCCTGCCCGTGCAGCTACCACCAGGCGTGAAAGTGATGCGCCGGCCCCTGTCCCTTGCCGATGTTCAGGCGGTCGGCGGCCTCCAGCGCCTGGCTCATGTAGACCTTGGCCTGGCGGATGGCCTCGATCGGCGTGTCATGCCGGGGCAGTAGGGCCGCAATGGCAGAGGCCAGCGTGCATCCCGAGCCGTGCAGCGAGCGCGTGGCGATCCTTGGTGCCTCCAGCCAGTGGGTGCCGTCGGGCGTGAGCACCAGATCGTTGCTGACATCGCCTTTCAGATAGCCGCCCTTGAGCACCACGATATCGCAGCCCAGCGCGCCGAGTTTCGGCAGCATCGCCTCCATGGCGTCATGGTCTGACGGGATGTCGGTGTCCAGCAGCACGGCGGCTTCCGGCAGATTGGGCGTGATGACATCGGCGATTGGTATCAACACGTCACGCACGGCGTGAAAGCCGTTACGGTCCACCAGCATGTCGCCGCTTTTGGCCACCATGACCGGGTCCAGTACCACATGGGCCGGCCGGTAGCGCTCGATGAATTCCCGAATCAGACGGGCCGTGTCGAGATCACTGACCATGCCGATCTTGACGCAATCGATGGCGATATCCTCGAACACGGCATCAAGCTGGCTGCGAATCAGGCGCTGGGGCAGGGCCATGACATCGCGAACGCCACAGGTGTTCTGGGCCAGTACGGCCGTGAGTACGCTGGTGGTGTAGGCGCCCAGGGCGCTGGCGGCCTTGATGTCAGCGGACTGCCCGGCGCCGCCGCTGGGATCGGTACCGGCAATGGAGAGAAAACGAATCGGGCGCATGGGCTATCCAGAGATTGAAAACAGCGTACTGTATGACAGGCGACGGTGCCGGCATCTGCGCTGGTGAAAGGGATGCAACCAAAGTCTAATGCAGCTTTACAATATTTTGGTTGGATACACGAAGGCTACAGGGAGAGCATTCCAAAATCGACATCAAAAAAGCCGCTGACGGCATTGGCAAAATCCCGCATCGGCTTCTAATGTAACGATGGTGATCTCGAGGCTGACCTGACCTTCTGCAGTCGAGAATTTCCTGTCATTCGGGCGATGTTTTCCGGGTGGTTGAATAACGAAAGTTCCGGTTGATGCAACGTCGCCGGAGCAGACCGAGATGAGTGAGCGCCCATGGATCTGGCAGCGCAACTGGCCCAAAACTGGTCAGTCGGTGTTTTCATTGTCGCCGTACTGGCTCTTTGTACCTTCATGGTGACCGCATCCGCCCTGCTTGGCGGGCGGGCATGGGGGCACAAGAAGGAAACGCCCTACGAGTCCGGCATCGTGCCGACCGGTAGTGCCCACCAGCGTTTCTCGGTCAAGTTCTACATGGTTGCCATGCTCTTCGTCATCTTTGACGTGGAAGCCCTGTATCTCTTCGGCTGGGCCATCTCCATACGCGAAACCGGCTGGGCCGGACTGATCGGCGCCAGCATTTTCATCTTCATCCTGCTGGCCGGTCTGATCTACGACAGCCGTGTCGGTGCGCTGGATTGGGTGCCGAGACGACGAACCCAGCCGGACCGGGTTCACCAGCCTGCCCAGCGTGATCATACCGACGACTGAGTACCGCAGACGCAGGCCGGGTGGCCGCCTGACAGGGCTTCAGTACCGATCAATGACGTTTTCCGGGAGGACTCTGAATGTCCTACAAGCTTACGCGCATCGACCCCGATGCTTCCCAGAACAGTCAGTATCCAGTCGGGGAGCGACGCGTCGTCGATGACCCCATGGATGATCAGGTGCATCGCAATGTTTTCATGGGCAAGCTCGAAAACATCATGCACAACGTCGTCAACTGGGGGCGCAAGAACTCCCTTTGGCCCTACAATTTCGGGCTTTCCTGCTGCTACGTCGAAATGACCACGGCCTTTACCGCGCCGCACGACATCGCGCGCTTTGGCTCCGAGGTGCTGCGTGCCTCGCCCCGTCAGGCCGATGTGATGGTCATTTCGGGCACCTGCTTCGTGAAGATGGCGCCCATCATTCAGCAGCTTTATGACCAGATGCTCGAACCCAAATGGGTCATCTCGATGGGGTCGTGTTCCAACTCCGGCGGCATGTACGACATCTATTCGGTGGTGCAGGGCGTCGACAAGTTTCTCCCCGTCGATGTTTATATACCGGGCTGCCCGCCTCGACCTGAAGCCTTCCTTCAGGGGCTGCAGCTGTTGCAGGACTCCATCCAGCAGGAGCGTCGTCCGCTGACCTGGGTGGTCGGCGACCAGGGCGTTTACAAGGCGAAGATGCCCTCTCAGCGTGAAAAAAGGCGCGAAGAGCGCATTGCCGTTACCGAGCTGCGTTCACCCGATGAAGTGTAGCGACCGGCACAAGAGCCACCACGGGGCAGACAGGTCCGGATCACTGGCGATGGAAAACAACGGATGACGACCGAGACTTCAAAGGCAGGCGACACCACCTTCGCCATTGTCGATGAGCTGAAGGCCCGCTTCGGCGAGGCGAATCTGGTGGTGCAGCCCACGCTGACCGGCATGCCGGTGGTATGGGTCGCGCGTGAACAGCTCATCGAGGTCATGCGCTTCGTGCAGCAGGTCAAAAAACCGTTTGTCATGCTCTATGACCTGCACGGCGTGGACGAACGTCTGCGCATGCATCGACGCGGCCTGCCGCCGGCAGACTTTACGGTGTTCTATCAGCTGATGTCGCTTGAGCGTAACAGCGAGCTGATGATCAAGGTGGCACTACACGAGGATGACCTGCGCGTCCCGACCCTGTGCAACGTCTATCTCAACGCCAACTGGTACGAGCGTGAAGTCTTTGACATGTTCGGTATCGAGTTCGCGGGGCACCCTCACCTGACCCGCATGCTGATGCCGCCGACCTGGAACGGTCATCCGCTGCGCAAGGACTACCCGGCGCGGGCAACCGAGTTCGATCCCTACACGCTGACGATGGAAGGTCAGGACCGCGAACAGGAAGCGCTGCGCTTCAAGCCCGAAGACTGGGGCATGAAGCGTCAAAGCGGCGATACCGACTACATGTTCCTGAACCTGGGGCCCAACCACCCCTCCGTGCACGGCGTCTTTCGTATCGCGCTGCAGCTGGACGGCGAGGAAGTAGTCGATTGCGTCCCGGATATCGGCTATCACCATCGCGGCGCCGAGAAGATGGCCGAACGCCAGTCCTGGCACAGCTACATTCCCTACACTGACCGGATCGATTACACCGGCGGGGTCATGAACAACCTGCCCTATATTCTGGCGACCGAAAAGCTCGCCGGCATTACCGTCACGCCGCGTGCCGAAACCATCCGCGTGATGATGGCGGAGATGTTTCGCATCAACTCCCACCTGCTGTTTCTGGGCACCTTTTTGCAGGATCTGGGGGCGATGTCGCCGGTCTTTTATACCTTCAGCGACCGCCAGCGTGCCTATTACGTGATCGAGGCGATCACCGGATTTCGCATGCATCCGGCGTGGTTTCGTATCGGGGGCGTGGCGCATGATCTGCCGCGCGGCTGGGAGAAGCTGGTCCGCGATTTTCTGGACTGGATGCCGCCGCGCCTTGATGAGTACGAGCGCGCCATGATGGACAACTCCATCGTGCGCGAGCGTACGGTCAACATTGCCACCCATACCACGGCCGAGGCGCTGACCTGGGGCGTGACGGGGCCCAACCTGCGGGCCACCGGTCTCAAGTATGATCTGAGAAAGGCCAAACCCTACTCGGGCTATGAAAACTTCGATTTTGATATTCCGATCGGCACCAACGGCGATGTGTTTGATCGCGGCATGCTGCGCATCGAGGAGATGCGTCAGAGCCTTCGCATCATCGAGCAGTGTCTGAAAAACATGCCCGAGGGCGACTACAAGGCGGATCATCCGCTGACCACGCCGCCGCCGCGCGACAAGATGCTTCAGCACATCGAGACCCTGATCACGCACTTTCTGCAGGTCTCCTGGGGGCCGGTGCTCAAGCCCAACGAGTCGTTTCAGATGATCGAGGCGACCAAGGGACTCAACAGCTACTACCTGACCAGCGATGGCAACACCATGAGCTATCGCACCCGGATTCGTACGCCCAGCTTTGCCCACCTTCAGCATATTCCGGCCGTCATCAACGGCGGTTTCGTACCGGATCTGATCGCGCATCTGGGCAGCATCGACTTTGTAATGGCCGACGTGGATCGATAACCATGACCATGGATACTCCCGCAACCGGCAATACCCGTGTCAGCAAGGCCAGTCAGGGTAACCTGATCGCCACCGCCGGGCGTCCGGACGATTTCGAGCTGACCGAGGAAGAGCGCTCCGAGATCGAGCACGAGATGGGGCACTACGAAAACCCGCGGGCGGCCTCCATCGGCGCGCTCAAGATCGTGCAAAAGCGTCGCGGCTGGGTCTCGGACGGCGCCGTAATCGCCATCAGTGACGTGCTGGGCATTCCCTCCAGTGACGTCGAGGGCGTGGCGACGTTTTACAGCCTGATCTTTCGCCAGCCGGTCGGGCGTCACGTGGTGCTGGTCTGTGACAGCAGCTCCTGTTTTCTGACCGGCCATGACGAGTTGCTTGGGGCCATTTCAAGCGAGCTGGGTATCAATCCGGGTCAGACCACCGGTGACGATCGCTTCACGCTGTTGCCGGTGTGCTGTCTGGGGGCCTGTGATCGGGGGCCGGCACTCATGATCAATGAAGACCTGCACGGACCGCTTGAACCCGGCGACGTGTCGGCACTTCTGGAGCGCTACACATGACCAGCCATCTCTTTTCCACCAGCACCAACGGCGAAACCCATCCGCTGACCTATCGTCTGCGCGAGGATCGCGGCTATGTGGGGCTGGAAGAATTTCAGCAAAAGGACGGCTACGAGGCGGTGCGCACCACCCTGCGTGATTTGTCGCCGGATGACCTGATCGAGAACATGAAGACCGCCAATCTGCGCGGTCGCGGCGGCGGCGGTTTCTCGGCCGGCACCAAGTGGAGCCTGACGGCGCGCGGTGACGATCACCCGCGGGGCTACATCGTCTGCAACGCCGACGAGATGGAGCCGGGTACCTTCAAGGACCGCATGCTGATGGAGGAAACGCCTCATCTGTTGATCGAGGGGATGATTCTGGCCGGCTACGCCAACAATGCGCGCATGGGCTATATCTTTTTGCGCGGCGAGTACGTGCTGGCGGCTGCGCGTATCGAACAGGCACTGGCCGAGGCTCGCGAGGCCGGCATTCTGGGTCCGAAGGTGTGCGACAGCGACTTTGATTTCGACATCTTTTTGCACACCGGCGCCGGGCGCTACATCTGCGGCGAAGAGACCGCACTGATCAACTCGCTGGAAGGCCGACGCGCCAACCCGCGCTCCAAGCCGCCCTTTCCGGGCCAGAGCGGGGCCTGGGGCAAGCCGACCGTGGTCAACAATGTCGAGACGCTGTGCAACGTGCCGGCCATCGCCCTGCGCGGCGGCGAGTGGTACCAGAACCTTTCCGGCGATCGCAGCGAAGACGGTGGGACCAAGATTTTCGGCGTTTCCGGTCGGGTGAAAAAGCCCGGGCTTGTTGAGCTGCCGATGGGCATCACGGGTGCCGAGCTTCTCGATATGGCCGGCGGCATGCGCGACGGCCTTGAGCTCAAGACCTGGCTGCCGGGCGGCGGCAGTACCGGCTTTTTGCTGCCGGAGCATCTGGACGTACCGCTGGAATTTGATGCCATCGGCAAGGCTGGCAGTCGCCTGGGCACAGGGCTGATGACCGTGGTGGCGCATAACCAGAGCGTGGTGTCGCTGACCCGCAATCTCGAGGAGTTCTTTGCCCGCGAGTCGTGCGGCTGGTGCACGCCGTGTCGTGACGGGCTGCCCTGGAGCGTGAAGATCCTGCGTGCCATCGAGGGCGGCGAGGGTGAAAAGGGCGATATCGACATGCTGGTGGCGCTTGCCAATGACATCGGGCCCGGCAAGACGTTTTGTGCCCACGCCCCGGGGGCGGCAATGCCGCTGGAAACGGCCATCGAGCATTTCAGACACGAGTTTGAAGCCGGTATTCGCCACCCGGAACGCGAAGCCCACGCCGAGCCGATCCCGGTAGGTTCGGTGTAGTGAGCGGACGTGATGCAACGAATGAGATAACGATCAAGGTGCCCGGTGATCGCCGGGCCGTGACAGGCAAAAGGCAGGGTTCATGGCAACCATTCATGTAGACGGAAAGGACTACGAGGTCGACGGCAGTGACAATCTGCTGCACGCCTGCCTGTCGCTGGGCCTCGACATTCCCTATTTCTGCTGGCACCCGGCGCTGGGCAGTGTGGGCGCCTGCCGCCAGTGCGCGGTCAAACAGTACAAGGACGCCGACGACGAGCGCGGCATGCTGGTGATGTCCTGCATGGCGCCGATCAAGAATGATTCGTATATCTCGATCGATGACGAGGAAGCAAAGGCCTTTCGCGCCAGCGTCATCGAGTGGCTGATGACCAACCACCCGCACGATTGCCCGGTCTGTGAAGAGGGTGGCCACTGCCACCTGCAGGACATGACGGTCATGACCGGCCACGACCGTCGCCGCTATCGCTTCAAAAAGCGCACGCACAAAAATCAGTATCTCGGCCCCTTCATCGGCCATGAGATGAACCGCTGCATTACCTGCTATCGCTGCGTGCGCTTTTACAAGGACTATGCCGGTGGCGAGGATCTGGGGGCTTTTGGCGCCCACGAAAACATCTATTTCGGCCGCACGGTCGACGGTACGCTGGAAAACGAGTTTTCCGGCAACCTGACCGAGGTCTGTCCGACCGGTGTGTTTACCGACCGCACCCACTCCGAGCACTACACGCGCAAGTGGGACATGCAGTTTGCCCCCAGCATCTGCCACCAGTGCTCCAGCGGCTGCAACACCAGCCCGGGCGAGCGCTATGGGGAAGTGCGCCGGATCGAGAACCGCTACAACGGTGACGTGAACCACTATTTCCTGTGTGACCGCGGTCGCTTTGGCTATGGCTACGTCAACAGAGCCGATCGTCCGCAGCAGCCGACCCACCGACTCGATGATCAAGAGCCTGAACTTCTTACCGTGGACGATGCGCTGGATCGCACCGCGGCGCGCCTGAAAGGCAGTGCCCGGGTCATCGGCATCGGCTCGCCGCGCGCCAGCCTGGAAAGCAACCACCTGCTGCGCGAAATGGTCGGCGCCGAGAACTTCTCGACCGGGATTGCCGGTCGCGAGCTCGAATGTCTCGAGCTGATTCAGACGCTTCAGCGCGAAGGACACTGGCACATCCCGTCCATGCGCGAGATCGAGGAGCACGACGCGGTCATCGTGCTGGGTGAGGATCTGATCCAGAGTGCGGCGCGTGTGGCGCTGGCCGTGCGCCAGGCGGCCAACGCCCGCGGCGAGGACATGGCCGAGGCCAACGACATTCCGGCATGGAATGCCAACGCGGTCGAGACGCTGCGCCAGGGGCGCACCCGACCGGTCTTTATCGCCTCGCTGACCGAAACGCGGCTGGACGACATCGCCCGTGATACCTGGCACGGCGCCCCGGAAGAGATTGCCCGGCTGGGGATGGCGCTGGCCCATGCACTTGATGCGTCGGCCCCGGCCATCGAGGACATGGATGACACCGCGCAAGCGCTGGTTGACACCATGGCCGAGGCGCTCAAGGGCGCCGAGCGTCCGCTGATCATCTCCGGTACCAGCCTTGGCAGCACCCACGTTCTGCAGTCTGCCGCCAATCTGGCGCAGGCGCTGAGCGCGGTCGGCAAGACACCTTCTGTCTCATTGATCAGCGGTGAGGCCAACAGCACCGGTCTGACCATGCTGGGCGGGCACTCGCTGGAGTGGGCGCTTGAAGCCATGCAGTCCGACGACGGTCGAGCCGATGCCGCCCTCGTGCTGGAAAACGACCTGTATCAGCGCCTGGCAAGCGCCACCATTGATCAGGCCCTGACATCGCTTGAGACGCTGGTCGTGATCGATCATCAGCGTACGCCCACGCTGGAGCGTGCCCATCTGGCGCTGCCGGCGGCGACCTTTGCCGAAGGTGCCGGCACGCTGGTCAGCCATGAAGGCCGCGCCCAGCGCTTTTTCCAGGTCTATGACCCGAGCTATTACCGCCCCAACGATCTCACCCACGAGAGCTGGCGCTGGCTGCACGCCCTGCATACCACCATGGAAGGGCGCGGCGTCGACTGGACACAGATCGATGACGTCACGGCTGACTGCGCTCAGGTGCATCCCGAGCTTGCCGGCATTCGCAACGCCGCGCCGAGTGCCTCGTTTCGTATCCGCGGGCAAAAGCTGGCCCGCTCGCCGCACCGCTCCAGCGGCCGCACGGCCATGCGCGCCAACCTCAGCGTGCATGAGCCCCGTACCCCGCAGGATGCCGACTCTGCCTTCGCCTTCTCGATGGAAGGCTACAGCGGCTATGGCGAGCCCCGCTCCCAGGTGGCCTTTGCCTGGGCGCCGGGCTGGAACTCGCCGCAGGCCTGGAACAAGTTTCAGGACGAGGTCGGTGGGCATCTGAGTGCCGGTGACCCGGGCATTCGACTCTTCGATCAGCAGCGCAGCGATGCAGGAGAGCGTTCCTGGTTTACCGACATCCCCGACACCTTTGAGCCGCGGGATGACTGCTGGTACGTCGTGAGCCTGCCGCAGCTTTTCGGGGGCGAGGAGATGTCGGCCCGCGCCGAGCCGATCCAGGAGCGCATGAGCGAGACGTTCGTGGTGCTGGGTCAGGACGATGCCGACCGCCTTGGTGTGACGCCGGGAGAAACGATCCATCTGCAGACCTCCGGCCATCAGCTCCATTTGCCGGTGCGCATCAGCCGCGAGATGCGCCCGGGGCTGATCGGCCTGCCGCATCTGCCCGGCATTCCCCGCGGGCTTGCCGGTGAGTGTGCCACCGTGACCGTGGAGGTAAGCGCATGAGCTGGATGAGTACCGATGTGCTGCTGGCCATCGTGGCAGGCGTTTTGAAGGCGATCGTGATCCTGCTGGCCGCTGTGCTGTCGGGTGCCTTTCTGACCGTGATTGAACGACGGCTGCTGGGCCTGTGGCAGGACCGCTATGGCCCCAACCGGGTCGGCATCTTCGGGTCGGCGCAGCTGATCGCGGACATGATCAAGATCTTTTTCAAGGAAGACTGGATCCCGCCCTTTGCCGATCGAAAGCTTTTTGTGCTGGCCCCGGCGATCGCCTTCGCTTCGCTGTTGCTGTCGTTTCTGATCATTCCCATTACCCCCACCTGGGGCGTGGCGGATCTCAATATCGGCATTTTGTTCTTCTTCGCCATGGCCGGCATCAACGTCTATGCGGTGCTCTTTGGCGGCTACGCCAGCGCCAACAAGTACGCTTTGATCGGGGCGATGCGCGCCTCGGCCCAGACGCTGTCCTATGAGGTCTTCATCGGGCTGTCGCTGATGGGCGTGGTGGCCATGACCGGCTCGTTCAACATGCGCGATATCGTCAACGGTCAGGAAGGGCTCTGGTATATCGTGCCGCAGTTCTTCGGCTTTTTAACCTTTCTGATTGCAGGCGTTGCGGTGACGCACCGCGCCCCCTTTGACCAGCCCGAGGCGGAGCAGGAAATCGCCGACGGCTATCACGTCGAATACTCGAGCATGAAGTTCGGCATGTTCTTCATCGGTGAGTACGTGGGCATCGTTCTGGTCTCGGCGCTTTTGACCACCCTGTTCATGGGAGGCTGGCACGGGCCACTGCTGCCGCCGATTGTCTGGTTCCTGCTCAAGACCTCCTTTTTCGTCATGCTCTTCGTTCTGGCGCGTGCGGCACTGCCGCGTCCGCGCTATGACCGGGTGATGCAGTTCGGTTGGAAGTTCTGTCTACCGCTGACGCTCATCAATCTTCTGGTAACCGGGGTGGTCGTCCTGCTGACGGCCTGATCCCGGTCATCGAACAACGAACGAGGCAGAAAACATGCTGCATTCGATCATCAAGGTAGTCACCGGCACCGGGACGCAGCTGCGTACCGGCTGGATGGTATTCAAGCATGCCTTCCACAAGCGCGAGACGGTCAACTACCCCGAAGAACTTCCCTATCTGCCGCCGCGCTATCGCGGACGCATCGTGCTGACCCGCGACCCTGACGGCGAAGAGCGCTGCGTGGCCTGCAACCTGTGCGCGGTGGCCTGTCCGGTGGGCTGCATTTCGCTGCAAAAGGGCGAAAAGGATGATGGGCGCTGGTATCCGGAATTTTTTCGCATCAATTTTTCCCGCTGCATTTTCTGCGGTCTGTGTGAAGAAGCCTGTCCGACCTCGGCCATTCAGTTGACGCCCGATTTCGAGCTGGGCGAATACAACCGCCAGGAGCTGGTCTTTGAAAAGCGCGACCTTTTGATTTCGGGGCCAGGCAAGGATCACAACTACAACTTCTATCGTGTCGCGGGACTGTCGGTGGCCGGCAAGCCCAAGGGCGCGGCGCAAAACGAGGCCGAGCCGGTCGACGTCAAAACGCTTCTGCCCTAGGGCGCAGGCAGCATCGGGGAGTTTGCCGTGGAAATCGCTTTTTATCTGGCCGCACTGGTCGCCATTGTCGCCACCTTTCGCGTCATCACGCACACCAATGCCGTGCATGCGCTGCTGTATCTGATCATCTCGCTCATGGCGGTCGCCGTCGTGTTCTACAGTCTCGGGGCGCCCTTTGCGGCCGCACTCGAGGTGATCGTCTATGCCGGTGCCATCATGGTGCTGTTTGTTTTTGTGGTCATGATGCTCAATCTGGGCAGTCAGACGGCGCATCAGGAGCGCAGCTGGCTGGCACCGCGTATCTGGATTGGCCCATCGATCATGGCGGCGCTTTTGCTGGTGATTCTGGTGTTCTCCTTCTGGCACGGCGGCGGGATCGGCACGATCTCCGGTGAGGAGCTCAGCGCCAAGGAAGTCGGCACTCAGCTGTTCGGGCCTTATCTGCTGGCAGTAGAGCTTGCGGCCATGCTGTTGCTGGCAGCGCTGATTGCGGCGTCACATATCGGACGCAACGATGACCCACAGCTTGAGCGCGACATGAATGAAAGCGTGCAGCGCGCGCCGGCAGGCAACGATGAGGGAGGGCAGGCATGAGCGGCATACCACTGGAACATGGCATGGCGCTGGCCGCCATCCTCTTTGTGCTGGGGCTTTCGGGGCTTCTGGTACGACGCAACCTGCTGTTTATCCTGATGAGTCTTGAAATCATGATGAACGCGGCCGGGCTTGCCTTTATCGTTGCCGGCATGCACTGGGGGCAGCCGGACGGTCAGGTTATGTTCATCGCGATCATTACGCTGGCAGCGGCCGAGGCCAGTATCGGACTGGGCTTTCTGATCCAGCTGCAGCGCCGTTTCAAAACGCTCGATATTGACGCAGCCAGCGAGATGAAAGGATGAATATACTGTTCCTGACTCCCCTGTTTCCGCTGCTGGGCGCGCTTGTCCTGGCATTCAATCCGCGCCTGCCGACCCGCGTTGCCGGGCTGGTGGGCGTGGGCTCGATTGGCCTGGCGGCGCTGGTCATGGTCTGGCTCAACGTGGCCTTTTACGGCGGTGCCGATAACGGCGTGACCCAGACGCTGTGGCAGTGGGTGGCGGTAGAAGACTTTCAGGTAGGCTTTTCGCTCTATCTCGATGGCCTGTCGCTGACCATGATCAGCATCATTACCGGCGTTGGTTTTCTGATTCATCTGTTCGCGGCCTGGTACATGCGCGAGGACCTTGAAGGCGGTCCGGGCTTTGCACGCTTTTTCGCCTACATGAATCTGTTCGTGTTCAGCATGCTGCTGCTGGTACTGGGCGATAACCTCTTTTTGCTCTACCTGGGCTGGGAGGGCGTCGGTCTGTGCAGCTATCTGCTGATCGGTTACTACTATGAGAGCGAAGACAACGCCTGGTGCGCCTTCAAGGCCTTCATCGTCACTCGTATCGGCGATGTGTTTCTGGCCATCGGCATGTTTTTGCTGTTTGCCCAGTTCGGCACGCTCAACATCCAGGAGCTGTTGCGTCTGGCGCCCGAGGCCTGGGGGCGCGGTGATCTGATGGCAGAGCTGGCCGCGCTGATGCTGCTGGGCGGGGCGGTCGGCAAGTCGGCCCAGCTGCCGCTGCAGACCTGGCTTGCCGATGCGATGGCCGGTCCCACGCCGGTGTCGGCCCTGATTCACGCGGCCACCATGGTCACCGCCGGGGTCTATCTGATCGCCCGGACGCACGTGATCTTTGAGCTGGCGCCCATGACGCTTGGCCTGGTCGGCCTGATCGGCATGCTGACGCTGCTGGTCGCCGGGTTTGCCGCACTGGCGCAGACCGATATCAAGCGCGTGCTGGCCTATTCCACCATGAGCCAGATCGGCTACATGTTTCTGGCACTCGGGGTGCAGGCCTGGGATGTGGCAATATTTCATCTGATGACGCACGCCTTTTTCAAGGCGCTGCTGTTTCTTACCTCGGGGTCGGTCATCATTGCCTGCCACCACGAGCAGAACATCTTCAAAATGGGCGGCCTTCGCAAAACGCTCAAGCTGCCCTATGCCTGCTTTTTGATCGGGGGCGCGGCGCTGTCGGCAATGCCGCTGATCTCGGCCGGGTTCTACTCCAAGGACGAGATCCTGTGGCTTGCCTTTGATCACGGCCATACCTGGCTGTGGCTCGGGGCGCTGTTCGGGGCCTTCCTGACGTCGGTCTATACCTTCCGCATGATCTTTATCGTGTTCCACGGGCGCGAACAGATTCATCCGCATGCCGGTCGTGGACTGGCGCATCACGTGCCGCTGATCGTGCTGGCGGTGCTGTCCACCTTTGTCGGGGCGATGATTCATCCGCCGCTGGAAAACGTGCTGCCGGCCGGGCCCGACGGTCAGTACGGCCACAATGTGCAGCTGATGCTCGAGGTGCTGGCCGCTGTCGTGGCGGTCGTAGGCGTAGGCATCGCCGCAGGCCTGTTCCTTGGTCGCCGTCGACTGGTGACCTCGCTGGCGCAGACGAAGGAAGGCAATCGGCTGTGGCGCTTTTTCAATAGTGCCTTTGCCTTTGACTGGCTCTATAACCGGATTGTGGTCAGACCGTTTTTGTTCATTGCGCGTCTGCATCGGCTTGACTGGGTCAATAGCCTGATGAACCTCTGGCCGGGACTGGCGCTGATGCTCAACGGGCTCTTGTCCGATACCCAGAGTGGGCGGCTGCGCTGGTATGCCGCTGTCATGACAGGTGGCGCCATCGCCACGCTGTTGCTTTTGCTGCTGCTGTGAAGGGAGGGGACATGATCAGGTCGTTTCAATTCAGGGCAGTTGCCTTAAAGCGATACGCTGCCGGTGACGGGACTGCCCGGCTGTTTGTGCCCACCGTGCCCACAATAACGATCAAGGATGCGCTCACGCCATGATGTTGCCCTGGCTACTACTCATACCCTTTATCGGGGGGCTGCTGTGCTGGCAGTTCGAGCTGATCAGACCCAACACGGCCATGCCGCGCTGGATTGCGCTGCTCTCCATGGTGTTGCTGCTGGTACTGGCGATTGTCCTGTGGGTGAGCGGCGACTACAGCCTGTCGCAGGTTGTGGGCAATACGCCCGACTGGCAGAGCCAGTTCCAGCTGCCCTGGATTCCTGCCTTTGGCATTACGTTCCATCTGGCACTCGATGGCCTGTCGCTGATCATGATCGCCCTGACCGGCATTCTGGGCATCATGGCGGTGGTCTGCTCATGGAAGGAGATCGATCGGCGCGTCGGCTTTTTCCACCTCAACCTGATGTGGGTCATCGGCGGCGTGGTCGGGGTGTTTCTGGCCATCGACCTGTTCCTGTTCTTCTTTTTCTGGGAAATGATGCTGGTGCCGATGTACTTCCTGATCGCCCTTTGGGGGCATGAATCGGAAGGCAAGTCACCGGTGTCGGCGGCCATCAAGTTCTTTATCTATACCCAGGCCTCGGGGCTTTTGATGCTGGTGTCCATTCTGGGGCTGGTGTTCATGCACTATACCCAGACCGGCGTGTTCTCCTTTGACTACTCCATCCTGCGCGAAACGCCGATCACCGGGGTCATGTCGTGGGTGCTGATGCTCGGGTTTTTCATTGCCTTTGCCGTCAAACTGCCGGTGGTGCCGTTGCACGGCTGGCTGCCGGATGCCCACGCTCAGGCGCCGACCGCGGGCAGCGTGGATCTGGCCGGCATCCTGCTCAAGACCGCCGCCTACGGGCTTTTGCGCTTTGCGCTGCCGCTGTTTCCGGAAACCTCACAGGCCTTTGCGCCGATTGCGATGACGCTGGGGCTGGTCGGTATCTTTTACGGTGGCGTACTGGCCTTTGCCCAGACCGATATCAAGCGGCTGATCGCCTGTTCCAGTATCTCGCACATGGGCTTTGTCCTGATCGGCATCTACTCCGGCACGCTGCTGGCGCTGCAGGGGGTCATCCTGCAGATGGTGGCGCACGCCTTCTCGGCGGCCGGGCTTTTCATGATCAGCGGCCAGCTCTACGAGCGTTTGCACACTCGTGACATGCGCCAGATGGGCGGGCTGTTTGGCCGTCTCGGGGCGCTGCCGGGCTTTGCACTGGTCTTTGTCATGGCCTCGCTGGGCATGCCGGGCACCGGCAACTTTATCGGCGAGTTCCTGATTTTGTTCGGCGCCTTTGATGTGGTGCCCTGGGTGGTCGTGATCGCCAGTGCAGGGCTTGTGCTGTCGGCCATCTACTCGCTGATTTTAATGCATCGGGTCTACTGGGGGCCGCCGCGCGAAAAGAGCACCATCGCGCGTCTGGATGGTCGTGAGTACGCCATGCTGCTGAGCACGCTGGTGCTGACCATTGCGCTGGGGCTTTACCCTCAGGTAGTGCTCGATATTTCGCAGGGCGCGATGCATGAAGTGCGTCACTGGTTTGCTGTTTCACCTTCGTTTGCGGGCTGAGCCGACATGAATCTGACCCTGTCACATCTGATCGCCCTGTTACCGCTTCTGATCGTGTGCATCACGGTCATCGTTGTCATGCTGGGCATCGCCTGGCGTCGCCATCATGTGGTGACGGCCACGCTGACCACGATCGGTCTCAACGCGGCACTGTTCTCCCTGCTGGCGGTGCTGACGGTCACACCGATTCGCGTGTCGCCGCTGCTTCTGGTCGATAACTATGCCGTGCTTTACATGGCGTTGATCCTGATTGCGGGGCTGGCCTCGACAACGCTTGCGCATGCCTATCTGGAAGGGTTCGACGACCAGAAGGAAGAGTTTTACATGCTGCTGGGCTGCTCGGTGCTGGGCGCGCTGACCATGGTGGCAAGCGATCATCTGCTGTCGCTGTTTTTCGGCCTTGAGCTTCTGAGCGTGCCGCTTTACGGCATGGCGGCCTACGCCTACCGTACCCGGCTGTCGCTGGAATCGGGCATCAAGTACATGGTGCTGTCCGCGGCGGCCTCGACCTTTTTGCTCTTTGGCATGGCGCTTTTGTATGCCGAGTCGGGCTCGCTGGCCTTCGCCGATCTGGGCGCGCGTCTGACCGAGGGTGGCGGGCATGCCAGCTGGCTGTTGATGGGCATCGGCATGATGGTAATCGCCATGGCCTTCAAGCTGTCGCTGGTGCCGTTTCATCTGTGGACCGCCGATGTCTATGAAGGCGCGCCGGCCCCGGTGACGGCCTTTCTGGCCACGGTCAGCAAGATTGCGGTCTTTGCCCTGCTGATGCGTCTGTTTTTAAGCGCGCCGGTGACCGATATCGCCAGCCTGCACACGACCGTTGCCTTCATCGCCTTTTTGTCGATGCTGGTCGGCAACCTGATGGCGCTGCGTCAGGACAACATCAAGCGGTTGATGGGCTACTCCTCCATCGGCCATCTGGGTTATTTGCTGACCGTGGTGGTGGCCAGCGACGATCTGGCGCTTCTGACCACCGGCATCTATCTGATCACCTATGTGGCGACCACGCTTGCCACCTTTGGTGTGATCGCGCTGGTGTCGAGCCCCTGGCAGGGCAGCGATGTGGCCTCCTTGAAGTTCTATCGGGGGCTGTTCTGGCGTCGCCCCTATCTGGCGGCAGTCATGACGGTGATGATGCTCTCGCTGGCCGGCATTCCAATGACGGCAGGTTTTATCGGCAAGTTCTACGTGCTGGCAACCGGCGTGGAAGCACAGCTCTGGTGGCTGGTAGCCGGTGTCATCATCGGCAGTGCTCTCAGCCTCTACTACTATCTGCGCGTTATGGTCATGCTCTATCTGCACCCGACCGAGGAGGAGCAGTACGACGCCTCCAGCGACTGGGGACAGCGTGCCGGCGGTATCATGGTCATTTTGCTGGCACTGGCCGTGCTGGTACTGGGGGTTTATCCGCAGCCGATGATCATGCTGGTCAGTGGTGCCACCCTGGGCTGAGCCCTGAAGGCCGGACCATAAAAAAGCGCCCCATCCCTGCGGATGGGGCGCTTTTTCGTGTGGCTGCCACACACAAACGCTGTTGGGTGCTAGCGCACGCTGTGCGGTGTGGTACCGCCGAGTCCGGCAATGGAAATACTGCGCGCGCACGGCAGCGGCAGGGTCACTTCCACGGCCAGCGGCAGATGGTCGGAAAAAAGCGGTGGCAGCGCGCGCAGATGGTTCATTTTGAGCGAGGGGGTCACCACGATGTGATCCAGCGCGCGAGTGGGCTGCCAGGCAGGGTAGCTGGGGATGCCACGACCCTGATCAAGAGACAGCGCACGGGAAAAGCGCGGATGTGACCTGAGCTTGTCATGGGTGCAGTTCAGATCGCCCATGATGATAACGTTTCTGAGCGGGGCGACCAGCTCGCTGATGTAGTCGAGCTGGAGATTCTGGGTGCGTGTGCCCAGCGCCAGATGAAGCACGAAAAGATGCAGCGCTTCGGGGCCTTCGCCGAAACGAATGTGCATGGCGCCGCGCCCCTTGGGCCCGGGCAGGCGGTGGTTATCGGTATGGCTGATCGCCAGGCGACTGAGCAGGCCGTTGCTGTGCTTGGCGAACCGGCCGAAATCGCGGTTGAGCTGCTGCGAGGCGTAAGGAAAGCCGGCTTGCGCTGCCAGATACTCTACGTGGTTGATGTTGCTCGAGCGAAAGCTGCCGCCGTCGACTTCCTGAAGGCCCACCAGATCAAACTCGCGGAAGGTGTCGCACATCGCATCAAGGCGGGTGGCCCGGCCGCGATGGGGCAGAAAGTGCTGCCAGCTGCGTGTCACATAGTGATGATAAGCGTGCGTATGGATGCCGACCTGCATGTTGAAGGTCAGCAGTTTGAGAGAGGTAATGCGTTCGCTCTGGCTATCGTCCTGCATTCAATATCCCGGTTGGCAAGGCAGGAAGGCCCGATACGGTCGGTATCGGGCCGCCGGCACAATGAATCAGCGAGTGCCTTATTCCTGTTCTTGGCGCGTTTTCTCGATCAGGGCTTCAGCGATTTTCGGCATGTTGTCCAGACCGTTGGCAGAGCGTGGGGTGATGACGTATTGACCGTTGACGATCAGTGCCGGGACCCCCATCAGCTTGTAGGCCTTCATGCGGGCATTGGCCTGATTGAGCTGACTTTTGACGCCAAAGGAGCTGAGCGCCTTGAGGGCCTCGTCCTTGCTGACACCATAGTTGGTGAAGAACTCGGCGATCTCGTCGTCATCGGTCATGCGATGACCGTCCTTCTGGATGGCGTCAAAGAAGTCGCGATGAAACTGCGTGTCAAAGATGCCCAGTTCCTGTGCGGCGTAGTAGGCCGTGGCATGGCGCATCCACACCTTGCCCATGGTGGCCGGCAGACGCTCGAAGGTGACGTCATCGGGCAGGGTATCGACCCAGGACTCCAGCGGCTCTTCAAGTTCGTAGCAGTGCGGGCAGCCATACCAGAACACTTCGGTCACACCGATCTGGCCCTCGGGTAGATCGCTTGATACCGGCTTGTCGAGAACCTCGTAGTCCTGACCGGCGACCGGTTCGGCCGCCATGGCCATGCCTGAAAGACCGCAAACGGCGACGGCGGCCATCAGCCAGCGTGCGCCCGGAAAATGCTTCAACATCACAGTGTTACTCCCTGAACAGCAAATATGGTGTCAATGGTGCCTGAGCGCTGTTGTTATCAGCCTGTTATTCATCGTTACTTTGAACACCCGACGGGCGAACGGTTCCCTGCCATCCTGGCAGAAGCGACCACGACTGACGAGCGGGGCATCGATGCAGGGTGTTACACTCGCCTCATTATCTCATCGTTGCCCATTGTCTCATCGTTGGAAATCCCCCCATGTCGGATGTCATGCGTCATCATTTTCCGTCGGCCACGTTTTTGACCAGCGCCCCGAAGCTGGCCGACTGTCCGGCGGATACCGGGCTTGAAGTGGCCTTTGCCGGGCGCTCCAATGCCGGTAAATCCAGTGCCATCAATACGCTGACCAATCAGAAGTCGCTGGCGCGTACCTCGAGAACGCCCGGGCGTACGCAGCTGATCAATTTCTTCACCCTGGGCGAGCCGCAGTATCGGCTGGTCGACCTGCCAGGCTATGGCTATGCCAAGGTGCCGGAGGCCGTGCGTCGTGAATGGCAGCAGCATCTGGCGCAGTATCTGCGCGAGCGTCGCTCCCTGCAGGGGACGGTGCTGGTCATGGATGTGCGCCATCCCCTGACCGAGTTTGACCAGATGATGATGGGCTGGGCCGATGACAACGACATGCCTTTGCACATCCTGCTGACCAAGGCCGACAAGCTCAAGCGCGGCGCGGCCATGGGCGTGCTGTCGAAAGTGCGCCATCAGCTCAAGGAGTGGGAGGATCTGGTCAGCGTGCAGCTTTTCTCGTCTCACGACCGAAAGGGGGTGGAAGAGCTCAACGAGCGTCTGTGCCAGTGGCTCACACCCGAAAAGCCATCGCAGGATCAGGCCTGACCCTGCAACGGTCCGAATTGTTTAAAAGCTGTAGATCTGGCGGCCGGTGGGATAGCGCATGCCCATTGAAGGAGCGGGGGTTGCCGGTTCGGTGACGATGCCGGGCACCGGCATCGTCTGCATCGGCAGCGTGTCGCTTCCCGTCCGGTCCGGATCAAACAGCGTAGGCCGTGACTGCCCCTGATCGTCATCGAAGCGCAAAAGGGCGGCGGCCTGTTTCTGCTGGCCCGGGTAGTGCAGGATTGCCCCCCTGTTCAGGCCTGCGTCACTCGACAGTGCCGTCTGATTGGCCGACATGGGCAGGGCAATCACCAGTGCCATGGCACAAAGCACCAGCGTGATGCTGAGAATATCGAGAGGACGCATGATCCGAAGAGCCTATCAGGGTCGATGAAAAAAGGATGAACACCCACGTCAGGCAGTCATTATTATCGATCGGGGCATGTCGTGATGCCCCGTGAAGCGCTATAAAAGCGTGCTTATTATTTCATGTCCTAATAATAGTCGAGTGTTTTAAAAGGTAACTGAATTTTTCAGCCCTTTGATGGTCACGCTGGCTGATCACTGGTTGATGATTCGATGTCAGCCAGCAGTGCCTCGAGTTCGCGAATATGGCTCAGCCGGTGAATGCCGCGGGGCGTTTGCTCGGGCAGGCCGGTATTTTTGGCATCGATCCAGGCCACATGCATGCCAAGGCGCTGTGCCGGCAGCGCGTCCTCGGCCCATGAATCCCCCACGTGAACCGCCTCAAGCGGTGACTGCGCCCCAAGACGCGCCATGGCCGACAGGAAACAACGCGCGTCGGGCTTGGGCGCCAGCGCCACCCCCGCCTTGATGATCACGTCGAAGTGCTCGGCGATGACCAGTCGCTCCAGATCCACGTTGCCATTGGTAATCGCGCCCAGACGAATGCCCCGGGCGCGCAGTCTCTCCAGCATGGCCGGCACCTCTTCGAAGATGGCGACATCGTGGCGCAGCGTCAGCATGTGCTCGATGGTGTCATCGGCCCAGCGGCGTGCCTCGTTGTCGGCCAGGCCGAACTCGAGCAGCATGTCGGTCAGGGTTTTACGGCGCAGCCAGGTAAAATCGCCCCGATGCAGCGGATTGTCCTGTGCCAGCGCCATGCGCCGACGCTGATACTCCTCCAGCGGGAAGTGCGCGGCATGGCCGATCTGCTCATCGAGCCATTGATAGTGGCCGGGCTCAACCGCGGCCATCACCGGGCCGTTGTCCCAGAAGGTGTCGTCGAGATCGAATGTGATGGCCTTGATCATGAGGGCGTGTCCTGATTGTCCGGGGTCCCGCTGCCTGAAGCGTCGCGGGAAGAAGAAGTGTCATGGGAACGACCTGGCCGTCGGTGCGCTCGCGGATGGGCGCGATCGAAGGTGTCGGCCAGATGCTGCCAGTCCAGTCGCGTGTAGACCTGGGTCGTAGAAAGATGCGCGTGGCCCAGAAGCTCCTGGACGGCGCGCAGATCCTGGCTGGATTCCAGCAGGTGGCTTGCAAAGCTGTGGCGCAGGCGGTGAGGGTGCAGATGCTCGGGCAGGCCGCGCTCGCGCCCCAGGTGCGCCATGCGCAGCTGAATGGCGCGATGGCCCAGACGCTGGCCGCGCATGCCGACAAACAGCGCCGGCTCGTGCGGGCCGGCAAGCATGCCCCGCACATTCAGCCAGGCCGCCAGCGCCGTGGCCGCGCGGCGCCCGATGGGGACCTGGCGCGGCTTGTCACCCTTGCCGCGCACCCGGGCACGGTGGGTGTCGATATCCATGAGATCGATGCCGGCCAGTTCGGCCAGACGCAGGCCGCTGGAGTAGCACAGCTCCAGTATGGCCTGATCGCGTCGCGCCAGCGGCGAGTCGTCGTGCGGCGTGTCGAGAAACTGCCCGAGCACATCGACATCGACCGGGCGCGGCAGATGGCGCGGCATTTTCGGCGTATCCAGCAGCCGGGCCGGATTGTGTCCCATCAGGCCCTGTTCAATCAGCAGATCGCAGAAACGGCGGATGGCTGCCTGACGCCGGGCCAGGCTGCGTGCCCCCAGACCGCGAGTGCGCTCGCGGCCCAGAAAACGGCGCAGATGATGAATGTCGAGCGCCGCCCAGAAGGCGATCTCCTCGCGGTCCATGAACGCCATCAGTGCCGTCAGATCGCGGCGATAGGCATCGACCGTGGCGGGGCTGTGCCGCTGACGCAGGCGCTCGATGAAGGTATCGACCAGCGGCTGCAGGGCACTCATGACGGTGTTCGCAGCAGCAGCCGGGCCACGACATCGCCCAGATAGCTCATGTTTTCGGCCTCCATGATCCACGGCAGGGCGGTCTCCTCCGGATGAGCCAGCACCAGATAGCCATGGCGCTCGCCCAGTGCCAGCCGGGTTACGGCGCCGCGGCCGCCCGAGAGCGTGGTGCCGGGCAGCAGGCGCGCCGCGGTGGCAGCGTCCAGCGTCAGACAGCCGCTGGCGGTGGAACGCTGGTCAGCGATCCACTGATCGGTGTCGTCATCGAGGGCGTGGGTGGGCGGCTGCGCCCATTCGCCGCTTGAGAGCTGTCGCCACAGCGCCAGATGGGCCACGCCAAAGCGCTCGCTCAGCTCGGCGGTCAGGGTCTGTGCCAGCGCATCAGGGCTTTCGGCCTGCAAAAGCGATAGGGTGAGACCGCGCATGGCGCCGGCCTGCTGATCAAACTGCCGCGCGGCGTTCAAAAGCGCCTGACGCTGTCCTTCGGCCTGCTCGGTGCGCGCGCGCAGGGTCGCGATCAGACGCTCGACCAGCGACACGGCGCCGCCGGTCTGGGGGTGGGAGAGCTGCAGCGAGGCCAGAAGCGCTTCACGGCCTTCAAAAAAGTCGGGATGGCGTGAAAGCCAGTCGCTGACCTGATCGGCCTCGAGCGTTTCGCAACGAGGGGGCGACGATGCGTCGTGGTCATGGGTCATGTCATCTCCCGCAGGCTTTGCCATACAACACTGGGCTAAACAACAACGCGGCCATCAAAGACGCGCTCGGCCGGGCCGGTCATGATGACCGACTGCCCCGGGCCCGGCCATTCGATACTCAGGGTGCCGCCGGGCAGGGTCACCGCCACGTGCGGGTCCAGCAGGCCGCGACGGATGCCGCTGACCACGGCGGCACACGCCCCGGTGCCACAGGCCAGCGTCTCGCCCACGCCACGCTCGAACACTCGCAGGCGCACGCTCTGACGCGACACGATCTCCATAAAGCCCACGTTGACGCGTTTCGGGAAGCGCGGATGCGCCTCGATCCGCGGGCCAAGCGTGGTCACGGGGGCGTGATCGACGCTGTCGACATCGATGACGGCATGCGGATTGCCCATCGACAGAGCGTCCAGATGCACCGTCTCCCCGTCGACGTCCAGCGCGTAGTCATGGCCCTGGGTCTCGGCACTCAGCGGGATATCGACCGGGGCAAAACGGGGCGCGCCCATGTCGACACGCACCCGGCCGTCGTCGGCCACTCTCAATACCAGATCGCCGCCGGCGGTCTGCACGGCGATCTCGCGCCGCGCGGTGAGTTTCTGATCGAGTACGAAGCGGGCAAAGCAGCGAGCGCCGTTGCCGCAGTTTTCGACTTCGCTGCCGTCGGCATTGAAGATGCGGTAGCGAAAGTCCCTGTCCGGGCGCGACGGCGGCTCGACCAGCAACAGCTGGTCAAAGCCGATACCAAAGCGACGATCGGCCAGGGCGCGAATGCGCTCGCTGTCAAGGCGGGCGCGCTGGGTGACCAGATCGACCACCATGAAGTCATTGCCCAGACCCTGCATCTTGGTGAAATGCAGCATCATGAGGTGTGGTTTCCCTGCGGGGCGATGGCCGCCTCCGGCAGCAGCGCTTCCCCGGCCCAGAGCGAACTCAAGGGCTCACGCTCGCGCACCAGATGTGCCTGATCGCCGACCACCATCACCTCCGGCGGCCGCGCCCGGGTGTTGTAGTTCGAGGCCATTACGAAGCCATAGGCGCCGGCCGAGTGCACGGCCAGAAGATCCCCCGGGGCGATGGCCAGCTCGCGGTCCTTGCCCAGGTAGTCACCGGACTCACACACCGGCCCGACGATATCCCAGCATTTCGTCTCCCGCGTTTCGCGCCGGTCCACGCAGGTAATGTTCTGCCAGGCCTGATAGAGCGTGGGCCGGATCAGATCGTTCATGGCGGCATCGACTATGGCGAAGTTTTTCGCCTCACCGGGTTTTAAATACTCGACCCGGGTCAGCAAAACGCCGGCGTTGGCGGCGATCGAGCGGCCGGGTTCGAAAATGAGCTCGACCTCTCGGCTGCCGATGCGCTGGCGCAGGGCGGCGATGTAGTCCGCCACCGGCGGCGGTGTCTCACCGGCGTAATCCACGCCCAGACCGCCGCCCAGATCCAGATGATCGATGTGGATACCCTGATCATTCAGCCGGTCATAAAGCGCCAGCAGACGATCAAGGGCGTCCAGAAAGGGCGAGAGTTCGGTGAGCTGCGAGCCGATATGACAGTCGATGCCGACCGGGTGGACGTGGGCCAGCTCGGCGGCGCGCTGATAGACGCGCTCGGCATCGGCAATGGCAATGCCGAACTTGTTGTCCTTGAGCCCGGTAGAGATATAGGGGTGGGTGCGGGCATCGACATCCGGATTGACCCGAATGGAAATCGCCGCCACCTGACCGCGGCTTTCGGCCACCTCGTTGAGACGTTCAAGCTCGGCTTCGGATTCCACGTTGAAGCACTTGATGCCTACTTCCAGCGCCCGCGCCATCTCATCAATGCGCTTGCCCACGCCGGAAAAGACCACCCGGCCCGGGTCGCCGCCGGCGGCCAGCACCCGTTCGAGCTCACCGGCGGAGACGATGTCAAAACCCGCGCCCAGCCGCGCCAGCACGTTGAGCACGGCCAGATTTGAATTGGTCTTGAGGGCGTAGCAGATCAGGTGCGGCGTGCCCTCGAGCGGTCGCGCGTAGTCCAGAAAATGCTGGCGAAAGGCCGCGTTTGAATAGACATAGCAGGGCGTGCCGAAGCGCTCGGCGACACTTGCAAGGGTCAACTGCTCGACGTGAAGCTGGTCATCGTGCCAGACAAAATGCGTGCTCATGTGCCCCCCTGACCGGCGCCGGTAGGCGTCGCTGCCGGCGCGCCGGTCGAGGCGGCACCGCCGACCTGGCCTCCCGTGGTGGTCGCGGGACGGCTGTCGCCCTCGGGCACACTCACGGCACCATCACGGCTCTCGCTGCCGGCACCGCCGGTGCTGACACCGTCACTGGTCGACTGCGAGGTGCGTTCGGCGGCGTCGCTTTGACGGCTGTCGTTTTGTTGCGCGTCGTTTGGCTGCGCCTCGTCTGGCTGATAGTCGCCCTGCGGGTCGTAGCGTTCGCGGGCGGCTTCGTTGTCGGGCATGTACAGCGGTCCGGTCTGGCCACAGCCGGCCAGTACCAGCGCGGCCATCATGGCAGTCATCAGGCGGGTCATTGCGCATGATCCTCGAAATTGTGGGCGTGTTTCGGCAGGGCGGCCAGCGCCTCGCGGGCGCGCTGGGCGGCGGCGCGAACCTGATCGGGGGCGGTGCCGCCGATGTGGTTGCGCGCGGCCACCGAGCCTTCCAGGGTCAGCACCTCAAAGATGTCGCCGTGGATGTGGTCCGAAAAGCGCTGGAGCTCCTCAAGCGTCATCTCGGAGAGGTCACGGCCTTCTTCGATGCCGAAGGCGACCGCCTTGCCGACGATCTCGTGGGCGTCGCGAAAGGCCACACCCTGACGCACCAGGTAATCGGCGAGATCGGTGGCGGTGGCGAAACCGCGTCTGGCGGCGGCATGCATGTTGTCGCTTTTGGCGCGTACTGCCGGGATCATGTCACCAAAGGCGCGCAGGGAGCCGAGCACGGTGTCGAGGGTGTCAAACAGCGGCTCCTTGTCTTCCTGATTGTCCTTGTTATAGGCCAGCGGCTGGGACTTCATCAGGGTCAAAAGGCTCATCATGTGGCCATAGACGCGCCCGGTCTTGCCGCGTACCAGCTCGGGCACATCCGGGTTTTTCTTCTGCGGCATGATCGAGGAGCCGGTGCAGAAGCGATCGGGCAGGTCGATGAAATCAAACTGCGCGCTGGTCCAGAGCACCAGCTCTTCGCTCATGCGCGACAGGTGCATCATCAAGAGGCTTGCAAACGCCGTGAATTCGATGGCGAAGTCGCGATCGCTGACGGCGTCCAGCGAGTTCTCGGCCGGACGGTCAAAGCCCAGCAGCTCGGCGGTGACGTGACGGTCGATCGGATAGGTCGTGCCGGCCAGTGCCGCCGCACCCAGCGGCATGATGTTGACCCGTTTGCGCGCATCCAGCAGACGCTCCTGATCGCGGGCGATCATCTCCTGCCAGGCCAGCAGGTGATGACCGAAGGTCACGGGCTGGGCGCTCTGCAGATGGGTGAAGCCCGGCATGATGGTGTCGGCCTCGGCGTCAGCCAGCTCGATCAGCCCCTGTCGCAGGCGCGAAAGCTCGCTAGAAACGGCGTCGATGCCATCACGCAGGTACAGGCGAATATCGGTGGCGATCTGATCATTGCGCGAGCGCCCGGTGTGGAGCTTTTTGCCGACCGTACCGATGCGCTCGGTCAGGCGCGCCTCGATATTCATGTGAATGTCTTCAAGCGCCACGGACCATTCGATCTCGCCACGCTCGATTTCAGCCTCGATCTGTTCGAGACCGTCGACGATGGCGTCACGCTCGTCCTCGGTCAGCACCTCCACACGTGCCAGCATGGTGGCATGGGCGATGGAGCCCCGGATGTCGTGATGATAAAGGCGCTGGTCGAAGCCGATGGAGGCGGTAAAGGCCGCTACGAAGGCGTCGGTCGGCTCGCTGAAGCGACCGCCCCAGGATTGATTGGTGGTTTGCGTCATCTGCTGGCGATCCTGCATCGAAAGGGTCGGGACCGGGAGGCAGGCAAGGCGCCGCCCCCATGGGCGCGTCAGTGTAACAAGAAGTCGATGGCCTGTCGGCACGCCACACGCGCCCTGACGCCTGCAATGACTGTTTTTTGCCGGGCGCCACTGCTTTATTATGCACCCCTCGTTTTGACCGCTATCAGGAGCGCTCGTGTCCGACAGAGCCACAATCAGAATTGCCACCCGCAAGAGTCAGCTCGCCCTGTGGCAGGCGGAACACGTCAAGTCTCGTCTTGAAGCCCTGCATCCGGGCCTTGAGGTCGAACTTGTGGGCATGTCCACGCGCGGTGATCGCATTCTGGATACGCCGCTGGCCAAGATTGGCGGCAAGGGCCTGTTCGTCAAGGAGCTCGAGGAGGCCATGCTGGCCGGTCTTGCCGACATCGCCGTGCACTCCATGAAGGACGTGCCGATGAGCTTCCCCGAAGGGCTCGGGTTGCACGCCATTCTGGACCGCGGGGCACCCACCGACGCCTTTGTCTCCAATGACCATGCGAATTTCGATGCCCTGCCGCAGGGCGCGCGCATCGGTACCTCGAGCCTGCGTCGCGCCCTGCAGATTCGCGCGGCCCGTCCGGACCTTGAGGTGCTCAGCCTGCGCGGCAACGTACAGACGCGGCTGGGCAAGCTCGACGCCGGCGAGTTCGATGCGATCGTGCTGGCCACCTCCGGTCTTGAGCGGCTCAACCTGGACTTTCGCATCGCCGAGCGGCTGGCGCCGGAAGTGATGCTGCCGGCCTGCGGCCAGGGGGCGCTGGGCATCGAGTGTCGCAGCGATGACGACACCCTGCGCGCCCTGATTGCCCCGCTGATCGACTCCCCTTCCAGCCTGCGGGTACTGGCCGAGCGCGCCATGAACACGCGCCTTGAAGGCGGCTGCCAGGTGCCCATCGGCGGCTACGCGGTGCTGGAAGACAATGATCAGACGCTGTGGCTGCGAGCGCTGGTGGGCGCGCCGGACGGCTCGCAGGTGATTCATGCCGAGGCGCGCGGCCCCGCTGACGACCCCCAGGCGCTGGGTATTCAGGTGGCCGAGGATCTGCTGTCGCGCGGTGCCGGCGCCATTCTTGATGCCGTTTATGCCGACGAGCGCCCGCCGCGCTGAAGGTCTGCCATGTCCGCTTCGTGTTCGAACAACGCCGCCACGGCTCTGATCGCTCGCCCCGGTGCCCGCGCGCAGGCGCTGGAGCAGGCGCTCGAACGGGTCGGACTGGCGCCGCGGTCGCTCAACATCATGACTTTGGTCGCACGCGAGCCGACCCCACACGAGCGCACGCTCCTGTATGATCTGGATAACTTTCGCCACGTTATCTGCACCAGCCCGTTTGCCGCGACCTGTCTGATCGAGGCCATCGAGGCGCGCTGGCCTCAGCTGCCCGAAGGCATCGACTTTCATGCCACCGGTGTCAGCACGGCCGATGTGCTGCGCGCGGGGCTGGACGTTGAGGTCAGTGCTCCGGCCACGGGCAGCGGCAGTGCCAGCGAAGCGCTTCTGGCGCTGCCGGGCCTTCAGGACATCAAGGGCACGCGCATCGCGCTGGTGTCAGGGGAGGGGGGGCGTGAACTCATTGAGCACACGCTCATTGAGCGTGGCGCCGAGGTGTCACGGCTGCCACTCTATGAGCGGCAGCTGCAGCCGCCTGAGGCAGAGGCCGCTGCACTGCTTGAGCGCGGCGACTTTGCCCTGCTGATCGTGACCAGTCAGGAGCAGCTTGAATACCTCAATCAGTGGTGCACGCCAGCCAGTCGGAGGCGTCCACTGGTCGTTTCCAGCCAGCGATTGGCTACAATGGCAGGCAGGGATCACTTCGAATGTGTTTTCATTGCCGGCGATGCCACGCCGCAGACATTGGCAGAGACCTCGGCAGTGGCCTGGCAGCAGGCGCCGGGCATACCCGATTAAAAAAAGGGCAGCGATAAATGAGCAAGCAGGAAAACGATAACGACAATCGCAGCAGCGCCTCTCCCGACAGCACGCCTGCGGGCGATGCACCGGCACAGTCCGGTACCGGGACAGGCGGCGCCGCAGAGAACGCCTCGGTGGCCGGCGAAAGCGCCCGCACCGGCAGCATGACCGGCACCACCTCGCCGAATGCCGGCGTCAGCAGCAGCGGACGGGCGTTCGAGCCCGGTGACATGCGCCCCGAGCACCGGCCGCGCGAGAAAAACGGGCGTCGTTCGATCCTGCTGCCCCTCCTGCTTGTTCTGCTGTTGCTCTCGCTTGCCGCCATCGGCTTTGGCGCCTGGTTGTTCGAGCAGCAGCGCAACGACATGGCTCAGCTGCGCCAGGACGTCGATCAGGTTCAGCAGAGCAGCAGCCAGTCCTCCCGCGAGGTCTCAAGCGCGCTGGATTCGCGTGATCAGCGCATCAGCTCGCTCGAGTCGCAGCTTGAAGACAACGATCAGGCGCTGTCGCGTGTGATGGAAGAGCTCACGCGCAGCCAGCAGACCGACGAGCGCCAGTGGCAAAGTGCCGAAATCGAATACCTGCTGCGCATGGCCAACCAGCGCCTGCAGCTTGAGCGCGATATCAGCGGCGCGCGATCGCTGCTTGAAACCGCCGACCAGCGTCTGCGCCAGATCGACAACCCGGCCCAGCTGCCGGTGCGCCGCGCGATTGCCTCGGAGCTTTCCCAGCTTGAAAGTCTGCCCGAGGTCGATCAAAACGGCCTGTTCCTGACGCTGTCGGCCATGGCCAATCAGGTGGATACGCTGCCGCTGTCGCAGGAAAGCGAGGCGCTTGCCGCGCAAAAGGATGACGGGTCACTGTTTACCGGCGGCTGGCGCGAACAGCTTTCGCGCATGGGCACCCAGCTCAAGGACCTGGTCACGGTACGTCGTCATGACGAACCGCTGGAAGCGCTGATTACGCCGGCTCAGGAAGGCTATCTGCGCCAGAACGTGCGCCTTTTGCTCGAGCAGGCCCAGCTGGGCGTGATGCGCAGTAACGAAGAGATCTATCGTGAAAGCCTTGAGCGCGCCGGCACGCTGATCACGACCTATTTCCGCACCGAGGACAGCAACGTCCAGCGCGTGCGTGACCAGCTCAATCAGCTCGGCCAGCGCAATATCAGCCCCGAGCTGCCTGATATCAGCGGCTCGATCGAAGCCCTCAACAAGCTGCAAAACGCCCGTCGCAACGGTCAGGGGGCGTCCTCATGAGAAAGCTGATCCTGTTCATTGTCGTCGGGCTGGCTGCCGGGGCGCTGATCGGCCAGCTGATGATGTCCACGCCGGGCTACATCCTGATCCGGGTGGGCGACATCTCGCTGCAGACCTCCTTCTGGTTCGGCATGCTGCTGCTGTTTGCGCTCTTTCTGGTGGTGCATTTCGTGTTGCGTCTGCTTTGGCGCCTGCGTCGTCCGGTCAGCCGCATGAAGCTCTGGAATGCCCGCACGCGTAACCGTCAGGCCATGCATCGCACCGTCAAGGGACTGGTAGCCCTTGCCGAGGGGCGCTGGAAGCGTGCCGAGCAGTCGCTGACGCGCTCGGCCGAGGACTCCTCCACGCCGCTGGTCAACTATCTGTCCGCAGCGCTGGCGGCCCACTATCAAGGCCGTCACGAGCAGGCCGATGAGCTGTTGAAAAAGGCGCACCACAGCACCGAGGGCGCCGACAGCGCCGTGGGGCTGATGCAAGCACAGCTGATGCTGGATCGTCAGCAGTCCGAGCAGGCGCTCGCCACCCTGACGCGACTGCAGACCCAGATGCCCGAGCACCCGCAGGTGCTCAAGCTGCTCAAGCAGGCCTATCTCAACGTGGAAGACTGGGAAGGCATGCGCCGGCTGCTGCCGAAACTCGAGCGTCACGACCTGATCAGCGAAGAGGAGCGCCGCGTACTTGAACGTCGCACCTATCTGGCGCTTTTGAACCAGGCCGACCAGCAGCAGGATCATGACCGGGCCCGCACGCTGTGGGCCGAGATGCCGGAAGAACTCAAGGGCGATGTGGACCTGGTGCTGCTGCAGGCAGCCATTCTGGAGCGCGGTGGGGATGCCGCCGAAGCTGAAAGCATGATCCGCCAGTCACTGCGCAACCGCTGGGACAGCCGCCTGGTGGCGCACTACGGGCTGCTCTCCGTCGAGCCTGAACGCCAGCTGGTCACCGCCGAAAAGTGGCTGCAGGAGCGTCCCAACGACCCGGAGCTTTTGATGGCGCTGGGGCGGCTGTCGCTGCGCAACGCCTACTGGGGCAAGGCGCAGGAGTACTTCGAGGCCAGCCATCGCCAGCGCCCCAGCGGCGTGGCCTGTGCCGAGCTTGCAAGGCTTTACGCAAGCCTTGGCCAGCACAGCAAGAGCCAGCACTACTATCGCAAGAGCGTGGAGCTGCTGGACCGCTCGCTGCCGGCGCTGCCGCAGCCCAGCGAACACACCAGCTAGCCTTGTCGATGCCTTCATGGAGCGCCTGCGGGCGCTCTTTTTCATGGTGCCACCGCGCGCCTTGTGTCTTTTCGAATCGAGGCGCGCCGTGCTTCTCTTATGGCGCGTCACGCATCAACGTGTCAGGGATCAATGGACATGCAGTTAACAGGCATCACGGGTAACGCCGGCCTTTTGTGGCGCGCTCGACTGTCACGCACCGGGCGCGGTCTGGCCGGGCTTTGTCTGGTCATGGCGAGCATGGGGGTGGCCCAGGCGCAGGACCAGCGCGATGACGTGCTGCGCGCCACGCTGGATAACGGGCTTGAGGTCGTGATCGTGCACAGCGACCTGGCGCCGGTGGTGACCACCCAGGTCAACTATCACGTGGGTTCCAGCGAAGGCTCCGAGGACTTTCCCGGGACGGCGCACGCCGTCGAGCACATGATGTTTCGCGGCGGTCCGGGGCTTTCCAAGGATCAGCTCTCGGTCATTTCGGCCAACATGGGCGGCAACATGAACGCCTTTACCGAAAACGATCGCACTCAGTACCACTTCACCGTGCCGGCCGATGATCTGGACGTGGCGCTGCATATCGAGGCCTCACGCATGAAGGCCATCGACATGAGCGAATCGGACTGGGCGCAGGAGCGCGGCGCCATCGAGCAGGAGGTGTCCAGCAATCTTTCCAATCCGGCCTTTCGCTTTTATACCCAGCTGGTCGGGGAGCTTTATCACGGCACGCCCTACGCCTGGACCCCGCTGGGCACGCGGGAATCGTTTGACAACACCACCGCCGCCGACCTGAAGGCCTTCCACGATCGGTGGTACGTACCCAATAACGCCACGCTGGTCATCGCCGGCGACGTCGATCCACAAAATGCGCTCTCCCGGGTGCAGACACTGTTTGGCGATATCCCCGAAAAGGCCCTGCCCGAGCGCCCCGCCTTTGATTTCGAGCCGGTGACGGCGCGCACCGTCGAGCTGGCGACCAACAGCCCCTATGGCTCGATCTACATGGGCTGGCGCACGCCCGGTCTGCAGGATGACGACTTTGCCGCCACCCAGGTGCTGCTGGATGTGCTGGGCTCCGAGCGCGGCGAACTGACCGCCATGGGCTATGACGGCACGGCGCTGGCCGGCGGCATGGGCGGTCAGCTCCAGCCGCACGCGGGTCTGGCCATGGCCGTGGGGGTCTTTCCTCAGGGGGGCGACCCGGCGCCGATCCAGGCGCGCATGCGTGAGATCATCGAGGAGGTGACCGAAAACGGCGTGGACCCCTCATTGGTTGAAGCCGCCAAACGCCGGATCATCGCCGAGGTGGACGCCAGCCGCGAATCGGTCTCGGGGCTGGCCAGTGCCTGGTCGGATGCCCTGATCAAGCGGGGTCTCGATTCACCGCAGGCCATGAAGGCGCAGTACGAGGCCGTCACCGTCGATGACGTCAATGCCCTTGCCAGAAGGCTTTTAAAGCCCGAGCAGGCCATTACGGCGGTGCTGACGCCGGAAACCTCCGGCGAGCCGACCAGCAGCGACGACTATGGCGAGCCGGAAGAGCTGGTCACCCCGCCCGATGGTCCGGTCGAGCTGCCCCGATGGGCCGCGCACGCCTTTGATAACCTTGATATTCCGGTCTCGACGCTGGCCCCGAAGGACTATCGGCTGGATAACGGCCTGCGTCTGATCGTGCAGGTCGAAACCGCCAGCGACCGCGTCATGTTAAGCGGCGCCATCAAGACCAATGACGATCTGCAGACGCCACCAGACAAGGAGGGCGTCGGCGACATTCTGGAAGGCATGTACGGCTACGGCAGCCAGTCGCTTGATCGCCGGGCGCTGCGCGCCGCCGTCGACGAGCTGGGCGCCGAAGAGGGCGCCGGTACCCGTTTTGGACTGGTCGTGGCGAAAGCGAACTTCGATGAGGGCCTGGCGCTTCTGGCCGAGCACCAGCTCAATCCG
Organism: Kushneria sp. EE4; assembly: GCF_977968315.1. Next base: position 2,717,857 of record NZ_OZ386212.1, on the reverse strand, counting down.
AATTTCTCCGAGGACGCCTTTAACACCATCAAGGCGCAAAACGCTCAGGCGCTGCCCGGTCGCATGAAAAGTCCGGGATTTCAGAACGCCTATGCCATGCTCGGGGCGCTGTTGCCCGAGGATGACCCCCAGCAGCGCCACATGACGCCCGAGTCGCTCGAGGCCGTCACGCTTGAAGACGTAAAGCAGTACTTCGAGCGTGTCTCGCGCCCGGACATGACCACCATGGTCGTGGTCGGCGACGTCGACCCCGAGCAGGTCCGCGATCAAATCGAGCGCTATTTTGGCGATTGGCAGGCGCAGGGGGCGAAACCCGAGGTGGACTATCCGGCCGTGGCACTCAATCAGGCCGGCGCGTTCAATACGCCCGACAGCGAGGCCCGCCAGTCACAGGTCACCCTGTCGCAGATGATCGATGTCGACCGCGACAGTGAGGATCGCTTTGCCCTGTTTCTGGGCAACCAGGTACTCAGCGGTGACTTTGCGTCACGGCTGCATCAGGCGCTGCGCGAGCGCCGCGGGCTGGTCTACGGCGTCAGCTCGAATCTGGACCTCAAGGCCCACCGCGGGCGCTTTAACGTGAGCTTTGGCAGCGACCCCGACAAGGTCCACCAGGCGCGCGAGCTGATCATCCATAACCTCCGGCGCATGCAGAACGAGCCGGTCAGCGACAGCGACCTGCACCGCGCCAAGAGCATTTTGCTGCGAGCGATGCCGATGCAGGCATCCAGCTACGGCGCGATCAGCGCATCGCTGCTGGGTCTGGCGCTCTCCGACAAGCCGCTGGATGCCACCACGAAGGCGGCGGAACAGTTCGTTGAGCTCACAGGTGATGACGTGCAGCAAGCCTTCCGGGCCCATATTCGCCCGGACGGGTTTGTCACCGGCATTCGCGGGCCGACGGCGCAGTAATCAACGGCCGTAACGTGTTGGTCATCAAAAGCGCCGGGGCCATGCCCCCGGCGCTTTTTTCATGGCTGGCGCACAAGATCGCGCGCGGCCACAAACAGCTGCATGTGGCGCTCGACGAGTGCCTCAAGATCGCGGTCGTAGCCGCCGCCGATGACCGCCGCCACCGGAATGCCGCGCTCGCGGCACTGGTGCAGCACATAAAGGTCGCGCCGGTAGATGCCGTCAAGACTGAGCTCGAAATGGCCCAGCCGGTCACCGGCGTGCACATCGGCGCCGGCATCATAAAACACCAGCTCGGGGCGAAGGCGGTCCAGCAGCGCGGGAAGGTCGCGTTCCAGTACGTTCTGGTAGGCCGCGTCATCGGTGCCGCGGGGCAGGGCGATGTCCAGATCGCTTGAGCGCTTGGTAAATGGGAAGTTGTCCGCCCCGTGGATCGAGCAGGTAAACACGCGCGACTCGTTTTGAAAGGCAAATGCGGTGCCATCGCCCTGATGCACGTCGCAGTCAATGATCAAAATACGGGTCACGCCGTATACGGCCATCGCCTCGTGGGCGGCCACGGCCAGGTCGTTGAGCAGACAGTAGCCGCTGGCGGCGTTGGGGTAGGCGTGATGTGTGCCGCCGGCGGTGTTGCAGGCAAGCCCCGTCTCGAGTGCGGCGCGAAGCGTTGAAAGCGTGCCGCCCACTTCCAGCAGGGTGCGCTCGACCAGCTGCGGTGACCAGTCAAAGCCGCTGCGCTTTCGGGCCTTCGGGTCGCTGTCACCCAGATAGAAGGTCTGGAGATACTCCGGCGTATGGGCGCGCAGCAGCTGGGTGCTGGAGGGCGGTTTGGGTGTGATCCAGTCGATCAGCGGGTCGTCATCCAGGCCCAGCGTCGAGAGCCTGTGGCGCAGGGCGCGAAACTTGGCCATCGGAAAGGGATGGCGCTCGGGCCACTCGAACGTATAGCCCGGATGGTGGATCAGCGGCAGGCGCATGTCAGCCTCGCGTGCCCAGGTGCTGTTCGGCCCGGGCGCGTACCTGCGGGTACGAATAGCCCTCCAGTGCCCCGAACGTTTCAAGACTTCGCGCCTTGAGCGGCGTGAACACCGGCATGGCCAGCGCACAGAGGAAATGTGCCACCCGCTCGGGCGTGGGCGGCTGACTGAAATGCGCCTTATGGCGAGCGATCAGCGGCTCGGCCAGCGCCTCGAAGTCGATGTCTTCCAGCGAGGTCTGCGTCGGCGAGGCCGGCAGACGTGCCACGTGGCCGTCGCACACCGAGCAGTGGCCGCACTGTTCGGGCACGCGCGTATCGCCAAAGTGCAGCGCCAGACGTCGCGACAGGCAGGTGTCGGTCTCAAAGAGCGCCAGCATCTGTGACAGTCGCTCTATATCGGCGTGCTCGCGGGTGCAAAAGCCCTCGTGCAGCTCGCGCGCCATGCCTGCCGGGTCGATATCGCTCTGGCACACCTCGAAGACATCCGTCATGCGCTTGCCCTCAAGCACCACCCAGCCCTTGTCCTGAAAGTACTCAAGCGCGGTGATCACGCGGGTGCGGGTGGCATCGATGCCGGCGGCAAGCCCGGCCTGATGCACGCGCTCGAAATCCACCGTGCCCCAGGTGCGGGCGATGGGAATGTTGTTGATCACCAGTCGAATGAAATCGGCGCGTTCGCCTTCGAATTTCGCGGCCAGCTCAGAAGGCGACAGCACGTAGCGCAGGCGATATTCGGCCAGGTAGGTAAAGCGCGGGGCAATGACCCCCATCATTTCAAGGCGCACCAGCAGCGTTTTCAGCGGCAGCGCCCGGATATTGCTGTCCCGCGAGAGCGTATTCATCACCACCGGCCACTGGCGCTCCGGCGTCTGCCCGGCGGCCTGAATCTCTTCGAGCACCCGCTGGATGCCCTCGCGCTCGGGCGTATCGCCATGGGTGAAGTTTTCAAGCACCCCCAGCCCGTCGCGCCCGGCCAGCATCAGACAGGTCGAGGGCGCCCCGTCACGGCCGGCGCGGCCGATCTCCTGGCTGTAGTTCTCGATCGATTTGGGCAGGTCAAAGTGCACGACGTTACGGATGTTGCGCTTGTCGATGCCCATGCCAAAGGCAATGGTCGCGACAATCACCGGCACCTCGCCGCGCATGAACTGCTGCTGGATCTCGTCGCGAATTTCGGCCCCCAGGCCCGCGTGATAGGCGCGCGCCTGAATGCCGCGGGCGGCCAGCGCCCTTGCCACCGTCTCGGCGCCCTGCTGCAGAGTGACGTAGATGATGGTGGGGGCTTCCTGCCCGGCCACCTGCTGCGGTGCCAGCCACTCGATCAGTGCCTCGACACGCCGCTGTTGCGCCACCGGGCGCACCTGCAGGTTCAGGTTGGGGCGATAAAAACCGGTGGTGATGACATCACCTTCGGCAATGGCGAAGCTTCGCTCCATGTCCTCAATCACGCCGGGCGTGGCGGTAGCGGTCAGCAGCAGCACCTGAGGGATGTTGAACTCGCGCTGGTACTCGGGCAGGCGCAGGTAGTCCGGGCGAAAGTTGTGGCCCCACTCGGAGATGCAGTGAGCCTCATCGATCACCATCAGCGAGATCGGTATCTGGTGAAGAAAGTGGCGAAAGCGTTCGTTGCGCAGGCGCTCGACCGAGACCATCAAAATCTTCAGCTCGTTCTGGCGCGCGCGGGTCATCACCTCGCGCACCGCGTCGCGGTCCATGGTGGAGTCGATGCTTTCAGCCGCAATGCCGCGGGATTTCAAAAAGGCGAGCTGATCCTGCATCAGCGCCAGCAGCGGCGAAATGACCAGCGTCAGATTCGGCAGATGCAGCGCCGGTAGCTGATAGCACAGCGACTTGCCGGCGCCGGTGGCAAAGATGGCCGCCGTGGAGCGCCCGGCCAGCACCCGTTCGATAACCGGGGCCTGGCCCTGGCGAAAGTCTTCAAGGCCGAAGACCGTGTTCAGGGTGTGGCGCGCGGGGGCGGTCGCGTCAGTGGGCATGGAAAACTCCGGTCATCACGGCAGGGAGCGACAGCCTAACGCCCGGGGCGCGAACTGTCAGGGTCTGCGTGATGATCCTCTTCCGCCCAGGGCGCGTGCTCATCCGGCGCGTCGGTCTGCACCGGCCTGAGGGCGGCGCCTTCGCCTTCGTAGCGGGCGGTGCGATAGCTCACGCCGTGGCGCATGCGCGGCGGCTCGGGCCCGACATGCATGGCAGCGACCCGTTCGATGATGGCGCGGTCGGCCATGGTCTGGCGGTCCTGCATGCGCAGATGCTGCAGCCAGTTGGGCACCAGAAAGACCTCCTGCCACAGATCACGCGCTTCGATATCGCGATACAGCGACCAGCGTTTGGCGCCGTTGCGCAGCCGAAGCCGGCGCAGGGGGCGCACAGCGCGGGCAAAGTCGCGGACCTGATCGGCCTCGATGCGATACTCGATGGTCACCATCACCGAGCCGCGGGCCGGGTCAAACTCGAAATCCGGCGCCTCGGTGCGCGCTTCCGGTGCGACCATGAGGCTGTCGCTGTCCAGCGCCGGCAGGCGCGAGGGCAACAGTACCAGCGCCGAGACCAGCAGCAATCCGCCGGCCATCAAAAGGGCGGTCTGCGTGCCCAGGCCCTCGGCCATATTGCCCCACAGAAACGAGCCCATGGTAAGCCCGGCATAGAGCGCGGTCTGATACAGCGCCAGTGCGCGCGCCTTGACCCAGTCCGGCACCAGAATCTGCACGGAGGAGTTGTAAGAGGCCACCGCCGCGATCCAGCAGCTGCCGCCGAGGATCAGGGCCGGAAATATCGCCCAGAGCGCATTGACCGCGCCCAGTATCAGCATCACACCGCCCAGCACCATGGCGGCCACGCTGATCAACCGACTGCTGCCCAGCCGCCGGCGCGCCCGGTTGACCAGCATGCTGGCAGCGATCGCGCCCACCCCCAGCCCGCCCAGCATGTAGCCATAGAGCGAGGCGCCGCCGCCGGGGTGGTCGTGGGCCAAAAGCGGCAGCAGCGCCCAGATAGCGCTCGCCGAGATGCCAAAGATGAACGAGCGCAGCATGATCAGCCGCGTCACGCTGGAGTACTGGGTGAAGTAAATGGCGGCCTTGACCCCTTCCCACAGCCGCTCCGGCGGCAGGCTCTTTTTGGGGACGTCGCGGCGCCAGCGCCACAGTGCCCAGATCAGGGTGCAAAAGCACAGGACGTTGAGCAGAAAGATCCACGCCGGCCCCAGGGCTGCCAGCAGCATGCCGCCGATGGCCGGGCCAATGGCGCGGGCGGCGTTATAGTTGACGCTGTTGAGCAGCACCGCACTGCTGACCAGATGGCGCGGCACCTGTTCGTTGACGGCCGCCTGCCAGGCCGGCGTGGTGATGGCCCCGCCCACGGAAACGCACAGGATCGAGGCAATCAACAGCGTCGGCGTCAGCAGCCCCATAAAGGCAATAACGGTGATAAAGACCCCGCCGAGGACCTCGATGAACAGTCCGAAGAGCATCACCTTGCGTCGGTCGTAGTTGTCGGCAATCACGCCGGTCACGATCGACATCAACACCAGCGGGGCGGCAGCGGCGACCTGAATCATGGCCACCATGACGGGGCTGCCATGCGCCGAGGTCACCACCCAGGCCGCCGCCACCGACTGCGCCCAGACGCCCAGATTGGCGAACAGATTGGCGATCCAGATGATGCGAAAGGCGGGAATCGACAGCGGTGCCCAGGTGCTCAGGTTTTCCGGGCGCGGCGGCAGGGCGGTTTTTTCAAGCGTCAGGTCACTCTGGCGGGATACGGGTTGCAGCATGGGGCACTCTTCAGGTCGATAGCGTTTGATCAGTCAATCGCGTCCAAAACCGGGCCGGGCTAAAAATCATGTTACGCCGTTTCATGCGCCCGGGCAGGCCGGGGCGTGTCTTTTTTCGCCGGTTTGTCCTGTATCAAAATCGTCATCGAACCCCCTGCTAAAGTCGTAGAAGGTGGCGAGCCAACAGCCGCCTGTCGGAGCAGTCATCCTGCGGAGAACTCCATGAAAGTCACGCTTTATAGTGCTCAGCCCTACGATGAACGTTTTTTTGAAGAGGCCCGTCTCGAGGGGTTTGCCGATCAGCCGTTCGAGCTGATCTATCAAGAGGCCACGCTGACTCGCCAGACCACGGCGCTGGCCGAAGGCAGCGACGCCGTGTGCGTGTTCGTCAACGACGTGCTGGATGAAGCCGTGCTTGAAGCGCTGGCCGGCATGGGCGTGAAGGCGATCGTGCTGCGCTGCGCCGGGTTCAACAACGTCGATCTGGCCGCCGCCGAGCGGCTCGGGTTTTTCGTCGCCCGGGTGCCGGCCTACTCGCCCGAAGCCGTCGCCGAGCATGCGCTGGCGCTGGCCATGACGCTCAATCGCCATACCCATCGCGCCTTCAACCGGGTGCGTGAAGGCAATTTCGCCCTTGATGGCCTGCTGGGCGTGACGCTGCAGGGCAAAACCGTCGGCATCGTCGGCACCGGGCGAATCGGTCTGGCCACGGCGCGTATCTTCAAGGGACTCGGCTGTCGGGTGCTGGGTAGCGACCCGTTTCCGGCCGAGGGCTTTGACGCCATCGGCGAGATCGTGGAGGTCGATACGCTTTTGGCGCAGGCCGATATCGTGTCGCTGCACTGCCCGCTGCTGGAGGCCACCCATCACCTGATCAATGAAGCCTCGCTTTTGCGCATGAAACCCGGTGCGATGCTGATCAACACCTCCCGCGGGGCGCTGATCGATACCTGCGCGGTGATCGAGGCGCTCAAGTCACGCCAGCTCGGCGCACTGGCCATCGATGTCTACGAGCAGGAGAGCGGACTGTTCTTCAAGGACCGCTCCTCCGAGATCATCGATGACGATGTGTTCTCACGCCTTATGACCTTTCCCAACGTGCTGGTGACCGGCCACCAGGGCTTTTTTACGGTCGAGGCTCTGCGCGAGATCGCTCAGGTCACCCTCAACAACCTGCTGTGCCTGTCGCGCGGTGCCCACTGCGAGAACGCCCTGATGCAGGGTGACGCCACCGCACGCTGATTACTGATCCCGGGAGGGTCTGCCCATGTGGCAACAGCTTTACGATCCGCTTGGTCAACCGCTGCTGTCGGCGCTGGTGGCGGCCGTGCCGATGGTGTTCTTTTTGCTGGCGCTGACCGTGTTCCGGCTCAAGGCGCTGACGGCGGCGGCTACGACGCTTGTGCTGTCGCTGGTCATGGCGCTGTGGCTTTTCAACATGCCGCTTTCAAAAGCCGTGATGGCGGCGCTTTTTGGTGTGGCCAACGGACTCTGGCCGATCGGTTATATCGTGCTGATGGCGGTGTGGCTTTACCGGGTGGCGGTCAAAAGCGGCAAGTTCGAGATCATCCGCGCCAGCATCGCGACCGTCTCGGAGGATCAGCGCATTCAGGTATTGCTGATCGCCTTCTGTTTTGGTGCCTTTCTGGAGGGTGCGGCGGGCTTTGGTGTGCCGATCGCCATCTGTGCCGCGCTGCTGGTGGAGCTGGGCTTCAAGCCGGTTCGCGCCGCCATGCTGTGTCTGGTGGCCAATGCCGCGGCCGGCGCCTACGGAGCGATCGGCATTCCCATCATTGTCGGGGCACAGCAGGGCGGGGTCACCACCAGTGCGCTGGCCCCGATGCTGATCGCCATTTTGCAGCTCTCCACGCTGTTCATTCCGGCCCTGCTGGTGATGATTCTGGACGGCTGGCGCGGTTTGAAACAGACCTGGCCGGTGGTGGGGCTGGTCGGCGTCCTGTTTTCCGGCAGCCAAGCGCTGGTGCTGTGGCTGCTGGGTCCGGAGCTGGTGGATGTGGTGCCGCCGCTGCTCTCCATGGGCGCGCTGGCACTGTTCATGCGGGTGTGGCGGCCCAGGCACCTCTATCGTGAGCCCGGCGCGCCGGCAGTCAGCTCAAAGCGCTGGCCGCTCAAGGCCGTGCTGCTGGCCTGGTCGCCGTTTTACATTCTGACCGCCATCATCATGGTGTGGAGCTTGCCCGCCTTTCGGGCTCTGCTGGCACCGGGTGGGGCACTGGCCGCCACCGTGCTACAGCTGCCGATCCCGTGGCTTCATCTACAGGTGCAGGAGCTGCCGCCCATTGCTGCAGTACCCCACGGGCTGGCGGCGCTGTGGAAGATCGAGCTGGTGGGGGCGGCCGGCACGGCCATTCTGCTTGCCGTGATCGTCACCACGCTGACCTCGAAAACGCTGTCGCTGCGTCAGAGCGGTGGGCAGCTTTTGAGCGTGGCGCGCGATCTCTGGAAGCCGCTGGCGACAATATGTCTGGTGATGGCGGTGGCCTATGTGGCCAACTTCTCGGGCACGTCTTCAACGCTGGGGCTGGCGCTGGCCGAGACCGGGCGGGCCTTCCCGCTGATTTCGCCAATCATCGGCTGGCTGGGCGTGTTCATTACCGGCTCGGTGGTCAACAACAACGTACTGTTTGCCCATCTTCAGGCCGTCACGGCCGGACAGATCGGGACCAGCCAGGCCCTGCTGGTGGCGGCCAATACCGCCGGCGGCGTCATGGCCAAGGTCGTTTCGCCCCAGTCGATTGCCATTGCGGCCGGCGCCGTTGGGCTGGTGGGTCACGAGTCCGACATCATGCGCGCCACGCTGCGGTTTAGCCTGGCGCTGCTGGTCTATGCCTGCCTGTGGACCTTCGTGCTCTCTCTGCTGATGTAGGTTTCAGCCCTCGCGGCGCTGACGCCGGATCAAAAGCCCCATGGCGGTCAGCGCCAGCGCCGCGACAATGATGGAAAAGGCGATGCCGGCGACCGTCAGGCTGGTCATCGCCGCCGTCACGCCCAGCCCCACCACCGGCAGCGAGATCGCCACGTAGATCACCACAAAGTAGGTCGAGGTGACCTCGCTTTTGCGATCCTTTGGCGAGGCGCCAACTACCTCACCCAGCCCGGCGCGCAGGGTCAGCCCCTGGCCGGCGCCCGAAATGGCCGCGCCGACAAGCATCAGCCAGAGCGAGGCCAGCCCGATGGCACCGCCCACCACCAGCACGCCGACGGCCAGAATCAGACAGCCGATGATCAGACGCTGGCGCTCGGGGATAAAGCGCATACAGGCCTGGCCCAGCGCCGAGGCGATAAAGAGCGTAATGACCACCACGCCAATCATGGCCAGATTGTCGATCGACAGGAGCTTTTGGACGAATGACGGCACGGCGGCGGTGAAAAGCCCCAGCACAGCGGTGCCTGCAAAGCCTGCGATGCCGGCCGGTACGAAAACGCCGCGCACCTCATCGGGGACACCGAGGCGCTGGATCCGAAGGCGCACGCGCTCGGGGCGCTCAACCGTTTCCGGGGCCCACCAGACGCCTGCCATGGCCAGCACGCACAGTACGATATGCAACGCATAGGGCAGGTGCAGCGGCCAGACTGCGTACTGCGCCAGCAAGCCCGCCACCAGCGGCCCCAGGCCCAGCCCCATGACGTTGGTGGCCGTTGCGGTCAGCGTGGCACTCTTTTGCCATTCGCTCGGCGCCTGCTCGATGACAGCGACCGTGGCCGTACCGGTAAAGATGCCCGCCGACAGGCCCGACAGCAGCCGGCCAATCAACAGAGGCACCAGCTCGGGACTCGAGAGAAAGACCACGTTGCTGACAATAGCCAGTGCCAGCCCCGCCATTAAAAGCCGTCGTCGCCCCAGTTGATCCGACCAGCTGCCGAAACCGATCAGGGCGGTAATCACGCCCACGGCATAGGCGGCAAAGATCACCGTGATGATGATCTGGGAGTAGTCCATCCGCGCCTGATAGATCGGATAGAGCGGCGTGGGCAGCGTGGTGCCCAGCATGGCCATCAAGAAGGCGAAGGTGATCAGCACAAACGAGGCGCGCCCCGGAGCGCGCTGTGTCGAGGTTGTAAAACCGGACATGATGAGACTCCCTGTTGTCTGGCAAGCCTGGTACAGATTGCCTCGCGGGTCGCCTTAAGGCTGAAATAAAAAACGGCGCCTGAAGGCGCCGTTATCTCAGCAGTTGCCCTTTTTAGCCTGTCCAGGCGGGCAGAAGTTGCCGTTACCGTGGTGATTGCCGTGACCATGATGACCGTCATCAATGATCACGGCCGGCTCCGGATGGATGCGGGCCGGCTGATAGCTGCAGCCTGCCAGAAGGGGGCTTAGTACAAGCGCAACAAGCAGCGTGCGAGTCATGACGGTCATGTGATGAGTTCCTGATGGAGAGTGGCTGCCATGATATCTGCTTGTCTCTGGCTCAAAAGTGCGAGCAGTCCAGGTGTTTCCCGTTATTTCCGGCAGTGGTGGCCGAACCTCGGCGGCGCGTATCTGTCCAACCGCTCCGGAGTGATCATTTTCGGGTGCGTCAGTTTCTGGCACATCCATTGCAGGAGAGCAGCGTTGAAAAAGACAATCGCGGTACTGGCAAGCGCAGGTCTGGTAGGCATGTCGACGTCGGCGCTGGCGTTCAATCTGGGGGACGTCAATCGAGCCATGGAGGCGATGAACAGCCAGAACACGCAGAGTCAGCAGGCGCAGCCTGCCACGCAGCAGCATTCACAGCAGCAGGGGCTTTCCTCGCAGCTGGGTCAGTTTCTGAATCTGGAAAACACGCCGCGTCAGCAGCAGGCCGCGGTGGTGGGTACGACCGATCACAATCTGGGGCAGGCATCGCAGCTGATCAGCCAGCTGACCGATCAGCTGGGGGTGAGCCAGACCCAGGCCATCGGCGGGTCGGCGGCGCTTCTGGCGGCGGCAAAAAACCAGCTGGGCAGTGACCAGTTCAATCAGCTCTCCAATCAGGCGCCGGGCGTGGATGGCCTGCTCTCCAGCGCTCAGGCGCTTTCCGGCAACCAGTCGATGCTGTCGAAACTCTCCGGCATGGGCGGCAACGGCCAGAGCGGGGGCACACCGTCGCTGACCTCGAGTGCCTTCAGCATGCTGGGCATGGATGCCGGCATGGTCAGCCAGTTCGCGCCGGTCATGCTCAACTATCTCGGTCAGGAAGGCGTGTCCAGCAGCCTGCTGGGCTCGCTGGGCGGCATCTGGGGTGCGGCCGGTCGCTAGAGATCTGCTTCTGCACGGGCCGGCGTCTTGCGCCGGCCCGATCTTTCCGGCATCGCCGGCCTGTCGATGCCCTCGCCTAAAGACGTCCCGAAATCTCTTCCCACAGGTTGCGATAGGCCACGGCAGCGGCGGTGCGCGGCGCAAACTGCGCCAGCGGTGCCTGATGGCTGCCCATCTGCTCCACGGAGCTGGCATAGGGGATATTGGCCGATAGATGCGTCGGCCACTGCGTTCGAAACTCTGACACGCTCTCCTGATGCATTTTTCGCCGGCGATCGACCAGGGTCAGAAAGGGCCACAGCGGCGTGGTGATGTTTTCCCCGTCCAGGTATTGCTGTAGCTGGGTCAGGGTTCTCATCGACAGCGTCGTGGGAACCACCGGCACCAGCAGGGCGTCGACGCTTGAAAAGACCTGTTTCGACAGCGTGGTCAGACCGGGCGGGCAGTCCAGAATGATCAGGTCATAGTCATCGCTGACCGGCTTGAGCACCTTGCGCAGGCGACTGTCCTTGCGTCCTTCCAGCAGCATGTCCATTTCGCGGGATTCAAGACTGGCCGGCAGCAAATCCAGATTTGCCATGTCGGTGTCGCGAATGGTCTTTTCAAGCGTGGCCTTGCCCTTGACGAGCTTTTCAACGCCACCGCCGCGAATCCTTGGCTTGTTGCGCAGATAAAAGGTGGTGGCCGCCTGCGGGTCCAGATCCCAGATCAGCACCCGCTGTCCGGCAAGGCCGGCCTGCGCGGCAAGGTTGATGGCCGATGCCGTCTTGCCCACGCCGCCCTTGATACTGTAAAGCGCCAGCATCTGCATATCAGCGTTCCTTTTGATGGCTCTCGGATTGGGTCATGGATCATGGCGCCTTAGTTTGTGTCGGTGTGATGACATTTTGATGACACCGTGCGGCGCGTGCGGTGCGGCCGTGTCGGCATCGGTGGCGGTGATCCTGTGTCATGATGGGTTATCGATACGCAGGATGTTCCGGCAAGAGAGGCAACGACATGGATAGTGATGTGACAGAGCAGACGCTTCACTGGTCCTGGGGCGGCATGACCATCGAAGTGGGTGTGACCCGTCGCGGGCAGGGGCCGGAAGTGTTGCTGCTGCCGGCGCTGTCGAGCATTTCGACGCGCCACGAGATGGATGCGCTGCAGACGCGGCTGGCCGAGCGTTTCACCACGGTCTCGGTGGACTGGCCGGGGTTTGGCGACCGCCCGCGGCCTTTCATGGAGGCCGAGCCGCACATGCTGACGGCCTTTATCGATTACCTGCTCGATGAGGTCGTTTTTCTGCCCGAGATGATCGTGGCCGCCGGTCACGGGGCGGGCATGGTGATCCGGCATCTGGAACAGAATCCGGATGCCGCCGACCGGCTGGTGCTGATCGCGCCGACCTGGCGCGGGCCGCTGCCGACCATGGCCGGCGAGCACAAACCCTGGTTCGGACATCTGCGTGCCTGGTTCGATCGGCCGGTCATCGGGGCGGGCATCTACCGGCTCAACGTCAGCAACTGGTTTTTGCGCCGCATGGCCGGCGAGCACGTCTATGAGACCCCGAACTGGCTGTCGGGGGAGCGTCTGGCTGCCAAGCGCCGGGTGGCGCGCACGCCCGGCGCCCGCCACGGCTCGATCCGTTTCGTGACCGGTGGAGTGGATCCCTTCAGCAGCCGGGAGGCATGCGTGGCCGCACTCAAGGGCGCCAGTGCCCGCACGCTTTTGATCATGAGCGAAAGCATGCCGCCGCGTTCGCGTGCCGAGATGCGCGCCATGGGGGCGCTGCCCCGGGTCGAGACGGTGTTACTGTCCCGCGGTCGGCTGTCGGTGCACGAGGAGTACCCCGATGATGTTGCCGGGGCCATCCTTTCGTGGCATGACGCCCCGCAAGGGCATGGCTGAACCCCGTACCGTCTGATAGCGCGCTGTCACCCGCGTGGCCGGCAGGAATGGCAAATCATGACAGGGGCTGACTGTGCCGAGCCGTCCCTGTCGAGTGAAACGACCTGGCACCCGGTGTATTCTTGACGGGCTGAAACCTCAAAAAAAGAAGGGCTTTGGCTCTGGGAACATCATGTCAGGGGGTAATATGCTTATTGGCGATGTCCGCCTCAAGCGCGTCTATCAGCACTCGACCCATCACGATGGGGCGCGATGGCTGGTGGATCAGGTATGGCCGCGTGGCAAGCGTGAAGAGGAGCTCTCGGTCGAGCGGTGGTATCGCGCCGTGGCGCCGTCGCGCCGTCTGCGTCATGCCTGGGAAAGCGGGCGAATCGATCGCATGACCTTCGAGCGTCGCTATCGTCTGGAACTCAACCCGGGCGATCTCGAGCCGCTGCTGGCTCAGGCGCGTCAGCGCCGGCTGACGCTGGTCAGTGCCGTGCGCGATCTGGAAAGTTCCCATCTGCCCATCCTGCGTGAGGTGATCCTGGAGGCGCTGCGCGGCGAGCGTGTGGTGGGTGAGTCTGCATCGGTGGCCGAGGCGCACTGACGTCGCCGCCACAGGAATACAAAAACGCCCCGACCATGTCGGGGCGTTTTTTTTGCCGGGCGCCCGGCCAATGACAGGGGGTCAGGCGTGCTGGCGCTGCTCGCCACAGCAGGGCGCGATGATGCCGGCGCGCTCGCCCAGTGCCGCCATGTCCAGAATCTCGACGTGACGGCCCTGAATGTTGAGCAATCCCTGCTGCTGGAACCGGCCCAGTACCCGGCTGATGGTTTCGATGGCCAGGCCCAGATAGGTGCCGATATCGCTGCGTGACATCGGCAGGCGAAAGCGCATCGCGTTGTGGCCGCAGCGGTCAAAGCGCACCGAAAGGTTGCGAAAAAAGCTGGCCAGACGCTCATCGGCCGTCTTGCTCGACAACAGCCGCATCAGGCGGCGGTCATCGACGATCTCACGGCTCATGCAGCGATAGAGCTGGTGACGAAGCTCGGGAAGATGCTCCGACAGGCTCTCCAGCCGCTTGAAGGGGATCTCGCAGACCGTGGTGCGCTCAAGCGCGGTCAGAAAGCCCGGGTGGGTGGCGCTGTCGATGCTGTCCAGCCCCACCAGCTCGCCGGGCAGATAAAAGCTGGTGATCTGCTCTTCGCCGTCGGCCTCGATGATGGTCTGCTTGAGGCTGCCGCTGCGCACGGCGTAGACGTTTTCAAACGTCTCGCCCTGCATGTAGAGCGTCTCGCCGCGACTCAGCGGGGCGCGGCGCCGCACGATCGTGTCGAACTGCTCAACATCATCAAGAGACAGGGACAGCGGCAGACACAGAGAGCTCAGCGAGCAGGTCTGACAGCGTGTCTGGTGAAGATGTGAGGTGTTCATGGGCCTGGCCTGTTCCTGTGCATGTGAGTGGTGCGCCGGGCGTGTTCAGGATGAGCGTACTCCATCCTCATGCTGGCGCCGGGCGTCAGTCCTGCCACTGGATACCCGCGCCCTAGAGCAGCCGGGAAAACTGTCGGCGACGCTCGGCCGGCAGACGGGTGTCAAAGGTCATGGCCAGCTGGCGTATCAACAGTCGTCCCATGGGCGTGACCATCAGCGAGTGCTTATCATATTCGATGAGGCCGTCTCGTCGAAAGGTGGCAAGCCTTTCAAACACGTCGGCAAAATAGTATGACGCATTGATGCCGAAGGCGGCTTCGAGGGCATCAAAATCGAGGTGCATGTCACACATCAACCGATGAATCACGTGACGGCGCAGTCGATCATCGGCGCTCAGGCGTACCCCGCGAGCGGTGGCCGGTTGGCCGTGATCGATGGCGTCCTGCCAGGTTTCCAGCTGCACGGCATTCTGGGCATAGGCATCGTCGATCTGGCTGATGGCCGAAACGCCCAGACCGACCAGGTCACAGTGAGCATGGGTGGTATAGCCCTGAAAATTGCGCTGCAGCGCGCCGTCACGCTGTGCCACGGCCAGGCTGTCCTCCGGCTTTGCGAAGTGATCCATGCCGATGTGGATATAGCCCGCCTGCGTCAGCTTCTCCACCGTCATACACTGGATGGCCAGGCGGGTGGCCGTGTCCGGCAGGTCCGAGGCGTTGATGCGCCGCTGGGGCAGAAAGCGCTCGGGCAGATGGGCGTAGTTGAACACTGACAGCCGGGCCGGGGCCATGTCGATCACCTGATCCAGGGTGTCAGCAAAGCTTGCCACGCTCTGATGCGGCAGGCCGTAGATCAGATCAAGATTGAGTGAGCGAAAGCCCAGCCGGTGCGCCTCGTCGATCAGGTTTTCACTCAGCTCGCGCGGCTGCACCCGGTTGATGGCCTTTTGCACGCGCCCGTCCAGATCCTGTACGCCAAGACTCAACCGGTTAAACCCCAGCGACTGCAGATGACGCAGGGTGTAAACGTTGGCCTCGCGCGGATCGATCTCGATGGCAAAGTCGCGGTCGGGATGATCGGAGAGGGTGAAATGCTCGCCCAGCTGATCCATCAGCCGGCTCATCTGATCCAGATCGAGAAAGGTCGGCGTGCCGCCCCCCCAGTGAAGCTGCTCCACCGTGCGACCTTCGTCCAGATGACGGGCCATCAGGCTCATTTCGCGACTCAGCCGGTTCAGATAGGGCTCTGCCATGGCGGTCTGACGGGTGGCAATGCGGTTGCAGCCACAGTAAAAGCAGATGCGCCGGCAAAAGGGAATGTGGACGTACAGCGACAGCGCGCGCGCGGTGGCGTTGCTGCGTGCAAGAGCCTGCGTCAGCTGGTCTGCGCCGAAGTGATCGGTAAAGGCGGTGGCGGGGGGATAGGACGTATAGCGTGGCCCGGCGCCGTCGTAACGCTCAAGCAGTGTCGCGTCCGGAGAAAACGGGGCATCAAAACGGCCGGGTCGGGGAGCAGGTGACAACATGGGCAACGCTCGTGGCAGGCAGTGAGACTGCCATGCTACGAGCGTCGTCATGACCGGCGTCTGATCTGGATCAAATCATGCCGGATGAGGCATCGTCATCCGGTCTTTCAGCCGACGCGAGCGTCGCTGTCCATGTGACGCGCCACGCGCGACATGGTGCTGGTCAGCTCGATGGCCAGGGTCAGATCGGCCAGTTCGCGCGGCGAAAAGGTGTTGATGGCCATCATGCGGGTGCTGGCATCCACCGGGCGAAAGTGGGTAAAGGACTCACACCAGGCAAGGGCGGCGCGCTCGCGGGCGGTAAAGCGGTCGGAATCGGCCCAGCGTGCCAGCTCGCGAAGCTTGTCGGCATCAATGCCCAGCGCTTCGGCTTCGCTGACGCGCAGATTCTCGCAGTTGTCGCAGCCGCCGTTGATCTGCGAGGTACGAAGCTCTGCCAGACAGCGAATGGAAGGGTCGAGACTGCAATGTCGTACCGCACGGGTGGTGTGGTAGATATCGGTCGCATCGATTCGCTTGGGTCGTTCACCGGTCATGACGGTACCTCAAAATGGTATGAATCTGGTCCTATTTAACGCCCTTGGCAGAAATTAATCCACAGCCTGCCTTTACAAAGTTGAGCGCGGTTTAAACTTTTATAGTTTCGACAACCTGCTGTGGCATGGGTCTTTTGCGCCGCCCGTACCCCTGCCGGGCGGCGCAGTCTGTCAGGAGGACGCTGACGCCATGCGTGCGTCAGTGTGATCCGTTCGACGCCGTCGCTGCAAGTAGATGATCAGCCCCAGTACCAGAAGGGCCGGTATCCACAGCCACTCCTTGGCAAAACGCTCGCGCGGCAGGGCCACCGAGGTGATCGTCTGATCCATGTCAAAGCCCAGCTCGCTGGCCTGACTGCCCCAGGTGGTCATGTCTACAAGCGTGGTGTCTCCATCCTGACGAAGCGCGAGCCCCAGGTTGTCGAGTCGCGCCTGACCGGTCTCGCCTTCAACGGCCGGGACTTCGACCACAAGGCTCATGGGCGCGCCGTAATCGTTGAGCCCCTCGATGCCGACCCGCAGCGACTGCTCCGGGCCCAGCTCGCCGTAGGCCTGGGCAAACTGCGCCGGCGGCATCTGCTCATAGGGCGATACGATCATGTCCTGCCAGAAGCCGGGCCGGAACAGCGTAAAGGCGACCAGCAGCAGCAAAATGGTGTCATACCAGCGGTTGCGCACGATAAACCAGCCCTGTGTCGCTGCAGCAAAGACCAGCATGGCCAGAGTCGCCACCACGAAGATCAAAATGCCGTGCCAGAGATCGACATTGATCAGCAAAAGATCGGTATTGAAGATGAACAGAAACGGCAGCGCGGCGGTACGCAGGCTGTACCAGAAGGCCTGAAAGCCGGTGCGGATCGGGTCGGCGCCCGAAATGGCGGCGGCGGCAAAGGAGGCCAGCCCCACCGGCGGGGTGACATCGGCCATGATGCCGAAATAGAACACGAACAGATGCACCGCGATCAGCGGCACGATCAGCCCCTGCTGCTGACCCAGCTGCACGATGACCGGCGCCAGCAGCGCCGACACCACAATGTAGTTGGCAGTGGTTGGCAGCCCCATCCCCAGAATCAGGCTCAAAACGGCGGTGAGCAGCAGCATCAAAAAGAGACTGCCCATCGACAGGTGCTCGACCAGATCCGCCAGCACCAGCCCGACGCCGGTCTGTGACACCGCCCCGACAATGATGCCCGCCGTGGCGGTGGCAATACCGATGCCCACCATGTTGCGCGCGCCATCCACCAGCCCGCTCCAGAGATCCAGCACGCCCTGGCGCAGGTTCTCGCCCAGGGCAAGCCGGCCGCGGAAGAAAGCACTCAGCGGACGCTGCGTCACCATGATGACCATCATCAGCACGGTCGCCCAGAAAGCCGACAGTCCCGGCGAGAGCCGCTCGACCATCAGACACCAGACCAGCACCACCACCGGCAGCAGATAGTGCAGCCCCACCATGACGGTCGGTCGGGTCTGCGGCAGCGTCGTGATGCTGCTGTCGGGCGTGTCGGTTTCAAGCTCCGGATAGCGTGCACCCAGCTTCAAAAGGCCGATATAAATCACCATCAGCGCGATCGACACCACCCAGGGAGTGGAATCACCCAGTACCGGCTTGAGCCAGCCCAGCCCGTAATAGACCGCCGCACTCAGCGCCATCAGGCCCACCAGTCCGGTGGCAAAGCCCAAAAGCTTGAAAAGCCAGGGCTTTGGCGGATTGGCGCTCGTAAGCCCCTGCATGCCGGCCTTCATGGCTTCGAGATGCACGATATAAAACAGCGCGATATAGGAGATCATCGCCGGTAAAAAGGCGTGCTTGATCACCTCGACATAGGGAATGCCGACGTATTCGACCATCAAAAAGGCGGCCGCGCCCATGACCGGCGGCATGATCTGGCCGTTGACCGAGGAGGCGACTTCAACGGCGCCGGCCTTGGTCGGAGAGAACCCAACGCGCTTCATCATCGGGATGGTGAACGTGCCGGTGGTGACCGTATTGGCAATCGAGGAGCCCGAAATCAGACCGGTCAGCCCCGAGGCCACCACGGCCGCCTTGGCCGGCCCGCCGCGGTAGTGGCCCAGCATCGAAAAGGCCACCTTGATGAAATAATTGCCGGCGCCGGCCTTGTCGAGCAGGGCGCCAAAAAGCACGAACAGGAAAACAAAGCTGGTGGACACGCCCAGCGCGATGCCGAACACCCCCTGGGTGGTCAGCCACTGATGGTTGATCAGGGCATCAAAGCTCACACCGCGATGGGCGAGCATGCCCGGCATGTACGGGCCGGCCAGCGAATAGCCCAGAAAGACCAGCGCCACGATCATCAACGGCGGCCCGAGCGCCCGGCGGGCGCCTTCCAGCAGCAGTACCAGCCCGGTCACGCCCACGATGACATCCTGCAGGATCGGGTTGCCGGGACGACCGGAGAGCTGGGCGTAGAATAGATAGATATACAGCGCGCAGAAGGCGGCCACCACCGCCAGCACCCAGTCCGTGATCGGAATGCGATCCTTTGGCGAGCGCTTGAGCGCCGGCCAGGAGAGAAAGGCCAGAAAAAGCGCAAAGCCCAGGTGAATCGAGCGCGCCTCGGTGGCACTGAACACGCCAAAGCCCATGAGATAGGGCAGCGGCGAGGTAATCCAGAGCTGAAACAGGGACCAGGCAACGGCCACGGCCAGCAACAGGCGCCCTGTGAGGCCCTGTAGCTGGCGTCCGCCGGTATCGGCAGCGGCCGCCAGCTCTTTGGCATCCACGCTCTGGTGCTCGGTTGAAGAGGGAGTCGTGTTCATGTCCGCATCCTCTGGCGGCAGGACCTTTCCGGAATAGCGGCCCGGATCGGAAATGACACAACGCCCCCGAGTGGGAGCGTTGCACCGTCAACAATGATCAACGGGCCGTGGTGACCACGGCCCGGGTCAGACCGGCTTACTCGCTGAGCCAGCCCTTTTCCTGATAGTAGCGCTTCGCCCCTTCGTGCAGCGGCGCCGACAGGCCCTGATTGACCATGGTTTCCGGTTCAAGCGTGGCAAAGGCGGGGTGGAGCTTCTTGAAACGCTCGAAGTTATCGAACACGGACTTGACCGCAGCGTAGACCAAGTCGTCGTCGACCTTCTCGGCGCTGACCAGCGTGGCGCCAACACCAAAGGTCTTCACGTCATCCGGATTGCCCTTGTACATGCCGCCGGGGATGTCATAGAAGCTGTAGTAGGGGTGCTCTTCCACCAGCTTCTGGATCACGTCACCGTCGAGCGGAATGATGCGGGCATCGACCGTGGTGGTGGCTTCCTGAATCGAACCGTTGGGGTGACCGGCCACAAAGACCATGGCGTCGATGTTGTTGTCGGCAAGGGCGGAGGCCTGTTCGGCGCTGTCAAGCTCCGAGGTCAGGGCGAAGTCGCTGGTGGTCCAGCCCTTGGCAGCCATTACGACTTCCATGGTGGCGCGGTTGCCCGAGCCCGGGTTGCCGATATTGACGCGCTTGCCCTTGAGATCGTCCAGCGTTTCGATGCCGGAATCGGCGCGCGCCACCAGGGTGAGCGGCTCACCGTGCATGGCAAAGACGCTGCGCAAATCCTCGTGCGCGCTGCCTTCGAACTGGCCTTCACCGTTGTAGGCGTTGTACTGCACGTCGGACTGGGCCACGCCCATGTCCAGATCGCCGTTTTCGATGCCGTTGACGTTGGCGACCGACGCACCGGTTGACGGCGCGTTACAGCGATAGCCGCTGTCACCCTGGTTGACGAAGCGGCAGATCGACTGACCGACCACGTAATAGACACCGGTCTGACCGCCGGTGCCGATGGTCATGAACTGCTGCTGACCGGCCTGAGCGCTGGTTGTGGAGAGCGCAAGCGCCCCCAGCGTCATGACGGTCGCCGACAGCATCGAGGCAAGAGTCTGGCGTTTGATCATGAGAAGGTTCCTTTTTATGGCTTGTTATCCCTTGTGACAGGCCGGGCCTGTCAGGTGACGCTACGTTACTGCCGCAATGACAGGACTGCAAAACGACCATCTTACTAGCTTAAGTCTCATTAAAGGATTCGGGGTGGGGTGGCCGGGCTTTTTCGGCCGATGTGATGATAAAAATCAATCATCGAAGGGTCGCGCTGCAACCATGGTTTCCTATAGCATCATGATGAAACGATCGTAACGAGGTTGCCTGCCATGTCCTTTGAGTCCTTCAATCCCCCGACGCGCCTTCTGATGGGCCCGGGACCGATCAATGCCGACCCGCGCGTGCTGCGTGCCATGTCCGCCCCGCTGATCGGCCAGTACGACCCCGCCATGACCGCCTGCATGAACGAGACCCAGGCGCTGTATCGCGACGTCTTTCGCACGAAAAACGATGCGACGCTTTTGATCGATGGCACCTCGCGCGCTGGGATCGAGGCGGTGCTGGTCTCGCTGATCGAGCCGGGCGATCGGGTACTGGTCCCGGTCTTCGGCCGCTTCGGCCATCTGCTGCGCGAGATCGCCGAGCGCGCCGGCGCCGAGGTGCACATCATCGAGGTCGAATGGGGCGAGGTCTTCACGCCCGAGCAGGTCGAGACCGCCATTCGTGACGTGCGCCCGAAGGTGCTCGCCATGGTGCAGGGCGACACCTCCACCACCATGTGCCAGCCGCTTGAAGCGATCGGACAGATCTGCCGCGCGCATGACGTGCTGTTTTACACCGACGCCACCGCCTCGCTGGCCGGCAACGCGCTGGACACCGACGCCTGGCAGCTCGACGCCGTCACGGCCGGACTGCAGAAGTGCCTGGCCGGGCCCTCCGGCAGCGCGCCGACCACGCTGTCGCCGCGCGCCGTCGAATGCATCCGCGCGCGCTCGCATGTCGAAGCCGGGCTGGTCGGCGACGGCCATGATGCCGGTCGCGGCGTGCGTATCCGCTCGAACTATTTCGATCTGTCGATGATTCTCGACTACTGGGGCGAGGCGCGGCTCAATCACCATACCGAAGCCACCAGCATGCTGTATGGCGCGCGCGAATGCGCAAGGCTGCTGGTCAACGAAGGCATGGATCAGGCCGTGGCCCGTCACGCTCTGCACGGCGGCGCGCTGACCAACGGACTGTCGGCGATGGGGCTCAAACTCTTTGGCGATCAGGGCCATCGCATGAACAACGTGGTCGGCATCTACATTCCCGACGGCGTGGAAGGCGAGGTGCTGCGCCGCACCCTGCTGGAAGACTACGCCATCGAGATCGGCACCTCCTTCGGCCCGCTGCACGGGCGCATCTGGCGCATCGGCACCATGGGCTACAACGCCCGTCGCGACACCGTCATGACCACCCTGGCCGCGCTTGAGGAAGTGCTGCGTCAGGCCGGGGTGAGCATCACCGCCGGCAGCGGCGCCGGCGCCGCGCGTGAGGTCTATCAGCAAAACCCACAGCAGGCCCCGGGGAGCGCTCATGCATAACGGGGAATCCATCGTTGCGGCCTGTGATCAGCTCGCCGCCATCTCGGCCGATGCCGGTCAGCTCACGCGCTGCTACCTGACGCCGGAGCACGCCCGCGCCAACGCGCAGCTGGCGCAGTGGATGCAGGATGCCGGCATGCAGACCTGGCAGGACGCCGCCGGCAATCAGTGGGGGCGTCTGGAAGGCAATGACCCGTCCCTGCCGGCGCTGCTACTGGGCTCGCACTCGGACAGCGTGATCAACGCCGGGCGCTATGACGGCCCGCTGGGCGTGCTGCTGGCCATCGGCGTGGTGGCGCGTTTAAACGCCGCCGGACAGCGTCCGACCCGCTCGGTGGAGGTGGTCGCCTTTGCCGATGAAGAGGGCACCCGCTTTGGTACGGCGCTGCTGGGCAGCCGCGCCGTGGCCGGCAGCTGGGACCCGGCCTGGTGGGAGATCACCGGTCGTGACGGCGTGACGCTGCGCCAGGCGTTTGTCGATTTTGGCCTCGACCCCGAGCGGGTGGGTGATGCCGCCCGCGCCCCCGAGTCCGTGGCCGGCTATCTGGAAGCGCACATCGAACAGGGCCCGGTGCTGGAAGCCGAGCGCCGCTCGCTGGGCGTGGTCACGGCGATTGCCGGGGCACGGCGCTTTAGTATCACTATTGGCGGTGAGGCGGGTCACGCCGGCACCACGCCGCTGGCGCTGCGTCGTGACGCGCTGTCCGGGGCGGCCGAGGCGATCGTTGCCATCGAAACGCTGGCGCGCGCCGCCGGCATCGTCGCCACGATCGGCTCGCTGGAAACCTTTCCCGGTGCGGTCAACGTCATCCCCGGCGAGGTGCGCATGACGCTCGACATTCGTGCCGAGCGCGACGAGGACCGCGACCGGACGCTGGCGGCCATTCGTGAAACCTGTGATCGCATCGGCGAGACCCGCGGGCTGGTCTGGCACTGGCACGAGACCCACTCGGCGCCGGCGGTGGCCTGCTCCCCGCAGATGATCGAGGCGTTGTCCGGCGCGATTGGCAGCGTGATCGGCACCGACACGGGCCCGGTCCTGCGCCTGGCCAGCGGTGCCGGGCACGACGGCATGGCGATGGCCGGCATCTGTGACATCGGCATGCTGTTTGTGCGCTGCGACCGCGGCATCAGTCATCATCCGGACGAGTCGGTACAGGCCCGCGATGTGGATGACGCCCTCAACGCCATGAGCGGCGCCGTCACTGAGCTTGTGCGCTGATACCGCCTGCCAGGCACACGCCGGGCAGCGCGCTGTCCGGCTTTTGAGGCGAGATCATCATGGAACAGCATCTGGGTCAGCGGCTGCGCCAGCAGTTTGACCAGCTCACGCCCAACGAGCAGAAGGTCGCCGGGTTCATCCTCGATCACTTCGACGATGTCGCCGTCTACAGCGCCGCGGATCTGGCCCGGCTGACCGGGGTCTCCAAGGCCACGGTCAGCCGGCTCTTTCGCCGTCTGGGGTTTGCAAGCTTCAGCGAGGTGCGCCAGCACGCCCGTGAGCTTCGCTATCACGGCGTGCCGCTGGTCACCGACTCGAGCGCGCTGGGCAGCGGGCTGGAGCGCTTTCAGCGCCACTTCGAGCGCGAGCGCGACAACCTGCACCAGATGCTGGCGGCCATCGACGCTGTCACCTTCGATGCCCTGATCGAGGCGCTCGACCGGGCCCCCGAGGTGCTGGTGATCGGCTATCGCAACGGCTATCCGCCGGCCCTGCACCTGCGCCAGCAGTTGATGCAGGTGCGCCCCGGTGTGCGCCTGGCGCCGCTGCCGGGTCAGTCGCTGGGCGAGGAACTGGTCGGCGTGCCAAAGGGCACGCTGGCCATCGTCATGGGCTTTCGACGCCGGGCGCACGGGTTCTCGAGTCTGCTCGAGCAGCTCAAGGGAGGCGGTGTGGACACGCTTTTGATCGGTGACCCCACCCTGGCCGCTACCGGAGCGTCCCCCACCTGGCAGCTGGAGTGCCCGCTGGACAGCGTCTCTGCCTTTGACAGCTACACCTCGGTGATGAGCCTGATCAATCTGCTGTCCAACGCGCTGCTGCACAAGCGCCTCGGCGAGGGGCGTGCACGTATCGATGCCATTAGTGAGGCCTATTCAGGTCTGGAAGAACTCTCCTGAGTTGACGCCTGACTTTGATCCGAGGCGGCCTGCGGGCCGCCTTTTTTGTGTCCATTGGAGGGCAGAACGTGCATTTTCTGCACCGCGGATGTGCAGTTTGCCGGCCGAAAGAGCCTGATGGATCAGTCATGAGACGGCCTGGTGTGCGCTGCGAAAGGGCGCTGCACCAGACTGGCACGAAGGTTGCAATGCTCCTGTGTCATACCTCAAACAGCGCCTGTCAGGCCAGGGAGTGCACATGAGTGACGTCATCGAGCGTGTGGACCGCAGCGTCTGGGTCAAGGGGGCGCCCGAGCGCCGCGCGGCGGTCATGGGGCGCGGCCCGCTGGCCGGGCGACGGCTGGCGGTGAAGGATCTTTTTGATATCGAAGGCGAGATCACCGGCGCCGGCAATCCCGACTGGGCCGCCGCCCAGCGCCCGGCACAGCGTACGGCGCCTGCCGTGCAGGCACTGCTGGACGCCGGCGCGGACCTTGCCGGCAAGACCCAGACCGACGAGTTCGCCTACAGCCTCAACGGCGCCAACATGCACTACGGGACACCGGTCAATCCGAAGGCGCCCGAGCGTCTGCCGGGCGGCTCCAGCTCCGGTTCGGCGATTGCCGTGGCACGCGGCGAGGCCGATATCGGCCTGGGCACCGACACCGGCGGCTCGATTCGCATCCCGGCCAGCTACAACGGGTTGTGGGGGCTTCGTCCCACGCACGGTGCGATCGGCTGTGACGGGCTCGTCCCGCTGGCGCCCTGCTTTGATACGGTGGGCTGGCTGTGTCGGGATCACGACACCCTGGCCGGCGTGGCCGACGCGCTGTTGCCGCGCCCCCATCATGAGGCGTTTGATAGCGTCATGACGCTGCTGGTGCCCGAGGCACTGGCCGGGGAGGCGTCACGCTTTCACCAGACGCTTGGTGCCCGGCAGGACCTGCTGGTCCAGTCGCTTTCCAGCCAGTGGCTGGCCCATCTGGGGCGCACCTTTCGCGTGCTGCAGGGGCGTGATATCTGGCGGGCGCACGGTGCGTGGATGACCCGCGAACAGCCGCGGCTGGCGCCGGATATCGAGGCGCGTTTCCAGTGGTGCGCCACCCTGACCGAGTCGGACGAGCAGGTCGCGCTCAAGGCGCGCGCGGAGATCATCGACGCGCTGCGTACCTTCAGTGATGACGGCGCCCAGCTGCTGGCCCTGCCCACCGCGCCGGGCGCCTCGCCGCTTCTGAGTCTGACCGGCCAGCCCCTTGAAGCCTATCGTGAGCATTTGATGGGCATGACGGCGCTGGCCGGGCTGTGGGGGGCGCCGCAGCTTTCCATGCCGCTTTTGACGGACAACCGGCAAGGCGGTGGCCACGCGCCCTGGGGGGTATCGCTTCTGGGCGCCCCGGGTCAGGATCGACGCCTGGTGGCGCGGGCCCGGGCCTATCGCGCATAGGCATAAAACGACCCGGCCGTTATGATGCGCTTCTGCCCGGGCGCATCGATCCACACTGGCGCCATGGGAACATGACTCACAGGAGCCTCCATGGCCGCCATACTCGCGATACTGCCCATTTTCACGCTGATCGTGGTCGGCTACGTGCTGGGCTGGCGGCAGTGGCTGACGCCGGCCAGCGCCGGCGGGCTCTCCTGGGTGACCTTCCGCCTGTTTCTGCCCTGCCTGCTGTTGACCGGCATCGCGCGTGCGCCGCTGGGCGATGCCCTGTCGCCGCTTTTGCTGGTGGTCTACTTCATCCCGGCGCTTTTGCTGTTTACCGGGTTCAATCTCTATGTTCGCCGACGCACGGGCGAGGCCTCCGCCATCGGTCTGGCGGCCAGCTACTCCAATAACGTTCTGATCGGCATTCCGCTGGTCACGGCGCTGTTCGGCCACGACGGGCTGGTCTATCTCTTTGCGCTGCTGGCAGTCCACAGCCTGATCCTCTTTTCGACCCAGTCGCTGTATGCCGCGCTCGGCCAGGGCCGCGAGCAGCGACCCAGCGTGCTGAGCCTTTTGAAAACGCTGGCCAATCCGCTGGTGGTAGGGCTTTTGATGGGCGTGGTGATCAACGTCACGGGGATCGAGCTGCCGCAGCCGCTGTGGCAGGTGCTGGACTGGCTGGCCCGCGCGGCGCTGCCGTGTGCGCTGATCGTGGTCGGCGTGGGGCTGACCCGCTATCAGCTGCGCACCTCGCCCACCATCTGGGCGGTCTGCATTGGCAAGCTGGCCGTCTTCCCCATCATGGTGCTGGCGCTGGGCAGTCTTGTGCCGGGGCTGGCACCGATGGCGCTGCACGTGCTGGTGCTGGCGGCTGCCGGGCCGATCGGGGTGAACGTGCTGGCCTTTGCCAGACCCGGTGAGGAACAGCATACCGTGGGGGCGAGCATTTTCCTCTCGACGCTGCTGGCCGCGGGCACGCTGCCGCTGTGGATGCTGGCGATGGGCTAGCCCGCCGCAATTGCGGCGGGCCGGAGGGCAGGGGTGGTTCCTAGCGCGGCGCCGGGGCGTGATGCTCATGCCAGTGGCGGGCGATGTCTACACGGCGGGTGACCCACACCCGGTCATGCGCCTCGATGTGATCGAGAAAGCGCTGCAGGGCGCGAAAGCGTCCGGGCCGGCCGATCAGGCGGCAGTGCAGGCCGATCGAGAGCATCTTCGGCGCCTCGGCACCTTCCTCGTAGAGCACGTCAAAGGCATCGCGCAGGTAGTTGAAAAACGGGTCGCCGTAGTTGAACCCGCCCGGCGAGGCGAAGCGCATGTCGTTGGTGTCCAGCGTGTAGGGCACCACGAGATGATCGCGCGTCTCGCCATTGGCGTTATCGACCGACGTCCAGAAGGGCAGGTCGTCGCCGTAGTAATCCGAGTCGTAGAGAAAGTGTTCCTGCTCGCCCACCAGCGCACGGGTGTTGGGGCTGTCACGGCCGGTGTACCAGCCCAGCGGCAGCTCGCCGGTCAGCTCTCGATGCAGTTCGAGCGCCTGCACCATCATGGTGCGCTCCTGTTCGAGGCTCATGTCCTGATAGTGAATCCAGCGCAGACCGTGACAGGCGATCTCGTGACCCGCCTCCTTGAAGGCGCTGACCACTTCCGGGTGGCGTGCCATCGCCATGGTGACGCCAAACACCGTCAGCGGCAGGTTACGACGCTCGAACTCGCGCAGCACGCGCCACACGCCGGCGCGTGAGCCGTACTCGTAGAGCGATTCCAGACTCATGTGGCGATCGGGGTAGGGGGCGGCGCCGACGATGTCGGAAAGAAACGTCTCGCTGTGGGCATCGCCATGCAACACGCTGTTCTCGCCGCCTTCCTCGTAGTTGAGCACGAACTGCACCGCGACCCGGGCCCGGCCCGGCCATTTCGGGTCCGGGGGATTGGCGCCATAGCCGCGCAGATCGCGAGGGTAGTTATCGAGATAAAGATCGTGGCTCATGACAGGCTCCGGCTCAGGTGTTCAAAGGCGCCGTACAGCGGTTTGGCCAGCGGGGCGGCGCGATCCCCTCGTTTGGAGACCGGATAGCCGGTGGCACTGGCCGCTTCCAGCAACGCCACGCCGGCGGTCACGCCGTCGATGACCGGCACGCCCAGCGTGTCACCCAGCCGCTCGGCCAGCTCGCTCATGCCGGCGCAGCCCAGCAGGATGGCGTCGCTGTCATCCAGCTCGATGGCGGCGCGGCAGGCGGCCAGCAGCGTGTCGTAGACGCTGTCATCGTCGGATTCAAACGCCGCGACCGGCAGTTCGCAGGCGTGCAGCCCGGCGCACTGCTCGCGCTTGCCGTATTCATGCAGCAACCGCTCGGCGATCGGCAGAGTGCGCGCCAGCGTGGTGACCACCGAGAAACGCCGCGCCACCATGGTGGCCATCTGCATGCCGGCCTCGGCCACGCCCATCACGGGGACAGAGGCCACCTCACGCGCGGCGGCCAGGCCCGGGTCGCCGAAGCAGGCGATCAGGTAGCCATCGACGCGCGTGTCGCCGCGCTCGGTCTCGATCATGCGCTCTAAAAGACCCGGCACCGCAATGGCCTCGTCAAAGTGGCCTTCAAGGCTTGCCGGGCCGTGGCGCGAGGTGTGCATAAGGATCTCGCCGCGCGCGACGCGTCGGGCGCTGGTAGCGATGCCTTCGCTCATGGCGGTGCTGGTGTTGGGATTGATGACACAGATGGTCGGGGTATGAGAGGTCATGAAGCACTCGGTTCGCGGTGGTGGCCAAAAAGATGTTCGAAATCGGGCAGGGCGTCGCCGCCGGCGGTGAAATCAAGGCTCGCCTCGATGTCGGCCAGGTGCTGATGCATCCAGTGCTGGATGGCGGCGAGCTCGCCCGTCGCCAGCAGGTCGATCAGGGCCGGGTGTTCACAGGGACAGCCGGCCCGGTGGCGCCCGTAGACGGCAATGATCAGAGAGGTGCGCGAAATCAGCTGGGAGAGCGCTTCGGACAGCGATGCGTTGCCGGCAACCGCCATCAGCCGCGTGTGAAAGCGCGCTGACAGACGAATGGCCTGTTCACGGCTGGCGTGGTGCTCCTGATCGGCAATCGTGGACAGGGCCTCGAGGTCTTCCGGCGTGAGGCGGGTGACCACCTCGGCCAGCAGCGTCCCTTCAAGCAGGCGCCGCGCCCTGAAAACGTCGCGCGCCTCGCTCGGGGTGGGGCTGGTGATCTGGGCGCCGCGGTGGGCGCGAAGCGTCACCAGCTGCTCCAGCGCCAGACGCTGCAGCACGCGACGAATCATGGTGCGACTCACGCCGAAGGCGCCGGCCAGCGCGTCTTCCGGCAGCCGGGCCCCGGGGGAAAGACGATGCTCGACGATGGCCTCCCACAGCGCCTGATAGATCGCATCATCGCTGCGGGTCTCGCGCCCGGTGGCAAGACCTGCCAGCAGGTGGAACTGACCGGTATCGTTCATGGGGCTCCTGTCATGCTTTTGCTGTCGAATGCTCTCCCTCGGGATTGTATACAAGCATTTTCCATGCCACTGCCTTCAAACGCCTGTCCTGGGCAGGTGATACAGGAAAGGGCGCTATCAAAAAGATCCGGTAACTGCATGATAACGGCCAAAGGAGCTCTTTTTTGGTGCATATCGTGTCGTTTCAGCACTTTTATGGTGCATGCCTGATGCAGCCTTTCGACCTTGGTCTTAGCCCTCTGGCGCAACAAAAAAGCCTGAAAAACAACCATTCCAGCCAAAAAATACCGATACAACAACAGCTTGTGGCCAAAGAACAAATTTTTACCCTGGATGGCATCAATCTGGCACGGGGATTGTATACGAACAAGTGACAGGCAATATCCGCCATCCGGCCATCGCAGGGCTGCCAGCGGCAGCGTAACGATCCTTCATGGAGTCGCTCATGAACAGCACCAAGACCGAGGGGCAGATGCCCGCTGCACCCGATCCGCACCTCTATAACGAGGATCTGGCGCCGGCCAGACAGGACTGGAATGCCTACAACATTTTTGCCTTCTGGATGGCCGATATTCACAGCGTCGGGGGCTACGTGCTGGCGGCCAGCCTGTTCGGCCTGGGGCTGATGGGCTGGCAGGTACTGATTTCGCTGCTGGTCGGCATCCTGGTGGTGCAGATCTTTGCCAACGCCGTGGCGCGGCCCAGCCAGCGCACCGGCGTGCCCTTTCCGGTCATCTGTCGCATGGCGTTTGGCACGAAAGGTGCCAACGTGCCGGCAGTCATTCGCGGGCTGATCGCGGTGGTGTGGTACGGCATTCAGACCTGGCTTGCCTCCAACGCGCTGCTGCTGGTGCTGCTGCGCTGGTTCCCGGGGCTCGAGTCCTGGACCCAGGTGAGCTTTGTGGGACTGTCCGCGCTGGGCTGGCTGTGCTTTGCGCTGATGTGGGTGCTCCAGGCACTGGTGTTCTGGCGCGGCATGGACACCATCCGGCGTTTCAACGACTGGGCCGGGCCGCTGGTCTATGCGGTCATGTTTGCCCTTGCCGGCTGGATCGTCTGGAGTGCCGGCCCGAGCAACATCAGCCTGTCGCTGTCGAATCAGACCTTAAGCGGCGGGGAAGCGCTGTGGCAGATGGTGGTTGCCGCGGTACTGGTCGCCGGTTACTTCGCCGGCCCCACGCTCAACTTTGGTGACTTCTCGCGCTACTGCGCCACCGAGAAGGCCGTGCGTCGCGGCAACTTCTGGGGGCTGCCGGTCAACTTTTTGGTGTTTTCCATCATCACCGTGGTGGTGGTCTCCGGTACGCCGCAGGTCTTTGGTGAAATGCTGACCGACCCGATCGAAACCGTGGCCCGCATCGACAGCGTCACCGCCGCCGTGCTGGGCGTGTTTGCCTTTGTGGCCGCCACTATCGGCATCAACATCGTGGCGAACTTTGTGGCGCCGGCGTTTGATTTCTCCCACGTCGCGCCGGAAAAAATCAGCTGGCGCATGGGCGGCATGATCGCCGCGGTCGGCTCGATCTTTCTGACACCGTGGAATCTGTTCAACAACCCCGAACTGATCCACTACACGGTCGGCGTGCTGGCCGGTTTGATCGGGCCGCTCTACGGCATCATCCTGATGGATTTCTACAAGGTACGCCGTCAGAAGATCGATCTGGACGCGCTGTTTTCCTCTGCAGATGGCAGCACCTACCACTATCAGCGCGGGGTCAACCCCGTCGCGCTGCGCTCCCTGATCATGGGGGGGCTGGTGAGCGTGCCGATCAGCCTGGCGCCGCTGGGCGATATCAGCAGCTTTGCCGTGTTCTTCGGCGGCGGCGTGGCCGCACTCGCCCACGGCTGGCAGTCCGGGCTGTGGCGGCGCGGCGCCCCCGGCAAGGCGGCTGCTTCCCGCTCCTGAGACGTTGGTGATCCGCTAAAAGGGCATCAGCCATGACGCATGGCTGGTGCCCTTTTTCATGGCGGCTTTTCGACGGCCGGTGCAAAAGCCCATTCGACTTTAGCCGTAAAGAGTCGGTGTCTATACTGCACGCCGTCCTTCGGGGCCGCGCTGTCACGACCGTTTGGCTGCCCCGACTCACATCCATTCATGATGTGCGGCCCGGACCGCCACGCTGTCGGGGCCGTACGCTTGTGTAACGATCTGCAGGAGCAGGATCATGTCCCTTGCATTGATGGCGCTGGCCATCGCCGCCTTTGGCATTGGCACCACCGAATTCGTGATCATGGGGCTGCAGTCGGCCGTCATGGCCGATCTTGATATCACGCGGCTGCAGGCCGGGCTACTGGTGTCCGGCTATGCCATGGGCGTGGTGATCGGCGGGCCGATACTGGCCGTGATCTCCTCAAAAATGCCGCGCAAGGCGACCCTGATGGGCCTGATGGGCATCTTTATCGTGGGTAATCTGGCCTGTGCGCTGGCACCCGGCTACGCCACGCTGATGATGGCGCGCGTGTTTACGGCGCTCTCCCACGGCGCCTTTTTCGGCATCGGCGCGGTGACGGCGGCCAGCCTTGTGGTGCCTGAAAAGCGCGGTCAGGCCATCTCGCTGATGTTTGCCGGGCTCACGCTTGCCAACGTGCTGGGCGTGCCCTTTGGCACCTTTCTGGGGCAGCTGGCCGGCTGGCGCTCGACCTTCTGGGCCGTCACCCTGATCGGTATCGTTGCGGTACTGTCGCTGTGGCGGTGGGTACCGAGCCATCTGCCGCGCAGTGAGGGACGCGTGCTGGGCGAGTTTGCCGCCCTCAAGAGCAAAACCGTGCTGATGGCGCTGTTGTGCAGCGTGCTGGCCTCCAGCAGCCTCTTTGCGGTCTATTCCTACATCGAGTCTCTGCTCACCGAGGTTACCGGCATTCCCACCGGCTGGGTGGCCTGGGTGCTGTTGCTGTTCGGCGCCGGTCTGACGCTGGGCAGCGTGGTCGGCGGCCGGCTCTCCACGGGGCGACTGATGCCGCCGGTGGTCGGACTGATGCTGATGACCGCGGCCATTTTGATGATTTTCGGTATCACCGTGCATACGCCGCTGGCCGCACTGGTGACGCTGTTTTTGTGGGGCGTGGTGTCGTTTGCGCTGGTGCCGATTCTGCAGCTTCTGATCGTCGATCAGGCGGTGGAGGCGCCCAATCTGGCCTCGACCCTCAACCAGAGCGCCTTTAACCTGGGCAACGCCTTCGGCGCCTGGCTGGGCGGCATGGCGCTGGAGCGCGCGCTGCCGCTGGAAGATCTCCCCTGGCTGGGCAGCGCCGTGATGCTGGTGGCGCTGGTGGCCGCCCTGTGCACCTGGCGGGTGCTCAATCATCGTCTCGGCCGGGTGCAGGACCGGGCGCACCGCGAGGCTCAGGCCGACACCGCCACGGTGCAGTAGCCCGGCCCCGCGCCGGGGCAGGCTCAGCCGCTGTCGGGGCCGAAGGTCTGCGGCAGATACAGGATCAGGTCGGGGAAGAAGATCAACAGCGCGATCACGCCCAGCATGACCAGCAGATAGAGCATGGTGGTGCCGAGTGCCTGCAACAGCGGAATGCCGCCGATGCGCGCCGAGATCATCAGACACAGCCCGTAGGGCGGCGTGATCAGCCCAAGGCCGAGCGCCATGACGCTGATCACGCCGAACTGTAGCGGGTCGATGCCGGCCTGGGCGGCCAGCGGCTGAAAGATGGGCGCCAGAATCGCCATCGCCGGCAGCGAGTCCATGAAGGTGCCGACCAGCAGCATGACCACTGCAATCACCACCAGCAGTACGGTCGGGTCGGTGATCTCCACACCCACCATCAGCTGCGGCGGAATGCGATAAAAACTGATCAGATAGCCAAAGATCGCCGCGCCCACCAGGCTGAACAGCGACAGTGAGCAGAGTCGGACGGTATCGGTCGAGGCGTCCAGCACGCTTTTGAAGTTCAGCTCGCGATAGACCACAAAGCCCAGCAACAGCGCATAGAGTACCGCCATTACTGCCGCCTCGGTCGGCGTCATGATGCCCAGCGTAATGCCGCCGATGATCAAAACCGGGATGCCGGCGGCCAGCAGACCGTCCTTGCCGGAATGCAGGATCTCTTTGAACGTGGCGCGCTTGCGGGTGGGTACGTCGTAGCGGCGCACGTAGCCCAGGTTCATTAAAAGCTGCGTGATGGCGATCAAAATCCCGGGAATGATGCCGCCCAGAAAGAGTCCGGCAATCGAGGTGCTGGTCAGTGCGCCCCAGACGATCATGTTGATCGATGGCGGAATGATGATGCCCATGACGGACGAGGCGGCCGTCACCGCCACGCTGAAGTGCGCCGGATAGCCCTCCTTTTTCATCGCCGGAATCAGCACCGTCCCGATACCGGCGCTGTCGGCGGTCGAGGAGCCCGAGACGCCGGCAAAGAGCATGCTGACCAGCACGTTGACATGCGCCAGCGCCCCCTTGAAGTGCCCGACCAGATTGAGACACAGCGTGATCAATCGGTCGGTGATGCGCGCGGCGTTCATCAGATTGCCGGCCAGCAGAAACAGCGGCACGGCCAGCAGCACAAACGAATCCATGCCGTAGTACATGCGCTGGAACAAAATCCAGGGCGTCAGACGCGGGTCGAGCACGATCACGCTGAACGAGGTCAGCACCAGCGCCATCGCAATGGGCACGCCCAGCACGATCAGTACACCCAGCAGCACGAACAAAAGCCAGGGCAGCAGAAACAGCAGATCACCCGTCATCATGAACGTTTCTCCTGTGGGTCGTTGCGGGCAGTGGGTGGGGTGTCGATGTCGGCGGTGGGCGGGGCCGTCTCGTCGATGTTCGAGGGGGTGTCGAGCTCGCCCTCCATGACGTCCAGCCCCTGAGTGGCGCCGAGCAGCAGCCGCTGCAGACTGAACAGCACGATCAGCACGCCGCAGACCAGAAACGCCGAATAGGTCACGACCATCGGCAGCTGGGAGGCGCTGGCGATCCGGTTAAAGCCGGAGGCGGCAAACGCCTGGCCAAACACGATGAAGATGACGCCCACGCTGAGACAGGCCAGATCGCGCAGCACTCGCGTCAGCCGGCCCATCCACGTGTGGCGGGCAAAGGCTTCCAGCACGAAGTGATCGGCGTGCAGCACCCCGATCGCTGTGCCCAGCATGATCATCCATTGAAAGGCGAAGCGGCTGAGCTCCTCGGTGGCATGAACCGTGGGCAAAACGCCCAGATTGCGGCTGGCGATCTGATAGAGAATCAGCAGGATAAAGCCCGCCAGCAAGAGCAACAGCACGACGTTGAGCGCTCGCTCTATGGCGCGGTTGAATCGGCCCAGGGCCGCGATGAATCCCATGGCGCGTCTCCTCAGTCGGTGTGGATGATCAGGTTGTAAACATCGCGCAGATCCATGTCGTCGATCACCTCACCCAGCGGTTCGGCCACCATCGCCTGCATGCGCTCGCGGTCCATCGGGTAGAACGTCGCGCCTTCCGCCTTGAGCTTTTCCCGGGACTCCCGGTCCAGACGAATCTGCAAATCGCGGGCGTACTGCTCGCTCTCGCTGGCTGCCGCCTGCACCGCGCGCTGCTCCTCGGGGGACAGCGACTCCCAGGTCTGCGCCGAGACGGTCAGCAAACGCACGGTGATGTCGTGCTCTGAAAGTCCGATGTGCGATGCCACTTCGTGAAAGCGCATGCGATAAATCCACTCCGCTTCGTTGAGCAGCCCGTCGATGGCGCCGAGCTGCAGCCCGGTATAGATCTCCTGATACGCCAGTACCGTGGGCCGGGTGCCCAGCGCCGCCCAGGCGGTCACGACCGGGCGGGTCGGGTTGGTGCGAAGCTTCATGCCCTTCAGGTCATCAAGGCTTTCCAGCGGCCGGGTACTGACGATCTGGCGGGTACTGCCGCCGTAGTAGGCCAGCACTTTCACGCCGGTTTCGTCCTCGATGCGCCGGGCAATCTCGCGGCCGGCCTCGCCGTCGAGCACGTGCGCCCAGTGGTCGATATCGCGGTAGAGAAACGGGATCGAGAAGATGCTGGCGGTGTGGGAAAACTCCGAGATCAGCCCGGGATTGACGATCGAGAAATCCAGCGCCCCGGCGGTCTGCTGCTCGAACATCTCGGTTTCGTGGCCCAGCACCGAGTTGCTGTAGATATTGATGGTCAGCGCGCCGTCGCTTTTGTCCTTTAAAAGCTCGCCGAAGCGCTCGGCGCTGGCGTGATAGGCCGTCTCCTCGGTGGCGCCGTGGGCAAATATCAGCTCACGGGCGCAGGCCTGTGACGCCAGCACCGTCAGCCCCAGACAGGCGATGGCCGCCAGCAGCGCGGTGCGGCGGTGAAAAAAGAATCGGCAGGACATCATGATGGCTCCCGTAAACGGTGGTGCGTGGGGTCGGTGCTGGCGCGCACCCGGAGAGAGGTGTCCAGAACAAGGCGCTGCGGCGCGCCATCCGGGACCTTGAGGCAGTCGAGTGCCAGCCCGGCGGCCTTCTGGCCGATGGCATGGGGATGCGTGGCGAGACTGCTCAGCGACGGCTCGCTGAGTGCGGCCTCGTCGCTGTCATCGATACCGATGACGGCGCAGTCGATGCCGGGGGCAAGACCCAAGCGGTGCAGGGCCAGCAGGGCGCCCAGCGCCATCAGGTCGTTGTGACAGATCAGTGCCGTGGGCGGGGTCAGCTCAGCCATGATCTCGAGCGTGCGCTCAAGCCCGGCACGTCGGGTCAGTTCATTGCGGCCGGTGCGGATGTCGGGGGTGCGCCCGGCCGCCTGCATGGCCTGTTGATAGCCTGCGATGCGCTGGCGGTCCGCGGAGCTGTGGCCGGTCCCGGTCAACAGCGCGATGCGCTCATGGCCGCGATCGATGAGATGCGCCACGGCGCGGGTCAGCCCGGTATGGATGTCGGCGCCGACGTAGTGGCCGCGGGGCGTGTCACCCACATGGCGCATCACCTCGATACAGGGCAGGGCCCAGCCGGTAATGGTGTCGATCAGCGTGTCGGGGGTGTTGTCTGCCGGACACAGCAGCAGGGCATCGATGCGCTGCTCGCGCAGGCGATTGATCAGGCGCTGCTGGCGCTCGGGGCTGTCACCGGTGCTGGCCAGAAACGAGACGTAGTCGGCGTTTTGAAGGGTCTCGTCGATGCCGGCCACCATGGCGCCGAAAAAGGGGTTGGCGATGTCGTGCACCACCACACCGATGGTATGGGTGCGGGCGCTGCGCAGGGTGGCGGCGCCGCGGTTGTAGACATAGCCCAGCGTCCTGACGGCGGCCATCACCCGCTCGCGGGTACTTTTGGCCACCAGCGGGCTCTCCTGAAGCACCAGCGAGACGGTCGAGCGCGACACGCCGGCGTGCGCGGCCAGATCCTTGAGTGTGACGGGCTTGCCTGATGGGGGCATGGGAGTGTCCTGCCGAGTGAGCGTTTTGGATCGATCCAAATACGTCCGACAGGCTAGCGCTGCATCATGGGCGACGCCTATTGCGCTTTAGTGCTACGACCTCGGTCCAGGAGCGAGCCGGGCGGCGTCGGGGGCAAACGTCACGCGGGCCAGTGTGCCGCCGTCCGGGGCTTCATGCAGAGAGATGCTCGCGCCCAGCGCTGTACAAATCTGACGGGCGATCGCCAGGCCCAGGCCGGTGCCGCTGATGGCGCGGTCGGCCTCCTCGGTCGGCGGCGCCTCTCGGCGGGCCCGGTAGAAGCGCTCGAAGACCCGCTCGCGCTCGGCTTCGGGAATACCGGGGCCGTCATCCTCGACCTCGATGACGGCCCCGGTCAGCACGCGCACCGTAATGTGGCCGCCGGCGGGGGTATAGGCCTGGGCGTTGCCGATCAGGATCGCCAGCAGTTCGTTGATCAAGGCGCTGTCGGCGTGAACGCTTACCGGCTGCGGCGCCTCGAGCGCCAGCGTCAGGCCGCGCTGCCAGGCCAGCGATACCATGCTCATGCAGAAATCCCGCGCCGTGTCGCTTAGATCCAGCACGGCGAAGTCGCGCCGGCGGATATCGTTTTCCACCCGCGCCAGCGAGAGCAGCCGATTGGCCAAAAGCGTCAGCGCTTCCAGATCGCGCTGGGCGCTTTCAAGTGTTTCGCGCAGCGCGTCGGTCTCCTGCGTCTGCGTGCCCAGCTCCAGCCGGGCACGCAGGGCAAACAGGGGCGTTCGAAGCTCGTGGGCGGCATCGGCCACAAAGGTGCGCTGGGCGCGCAGGGTGTCATCCAGGCGCTCGGTGAGGTGGTTGATGGCATCGATCAGCCCGCGCACCTCGCGCTGGACGTTGTCGGTCGGCAGCGGTTCGAGATTGTCCGGCGAGCGGCTGGCCACCATGTCGGTGATGCGCCGGAGCGGGCGCAGGGCCGCATCGATGGCCAGCATGAAAAGCAAAAAGGCGCCGATGGCAAACAGCGTCAGGCGCATCAGCGAATCTGCCAGCAGCTCGCGCATCAGCTGAGCATGAATGTCGCGATGCTCGGCCACCCGCACCTCGACCATGCCCTGATAGCCCGGCTGGCTGACCGGCACCAGCAAGGAGACCACGCGCACATCGCGCCCGCCGTAGGTGGCGTCATAAAAGCGCGCCAGCGACGGATAGCGGCTGGTCATCTCACTCGAGACCGGCGGGGCGGGCAGGTCATCAAAGCCCGCGATCGAGCCCTGCTCAGGGGTGATGACCTGATAAAAGGCGCTGCCGCCGCTGTCGAGCGAAAACGGGTCGAGCACGGCGCGCGAGATCCTCGCCTGCAGCTGGCCCTCCCGGACGGTCAGCGACTCGCCCAGCACCCGGGCGGCGATCAAAAGCGGTCGGTCGTAGGCGCTGCTCGCCACCCGCCAGGCATCCAGCCAGGCGCCACCCACGCCGATGCCGATCAGCAGCAGAAGTGCCGCGCCGATGCGCCGGGTCAGGCGCCCGCGCAGGCTGCGCGGCGAAAGGCTGGCCTTCACGCCACAGGGCCCGGGGCATCAAGGGTCTGGGCTTCAAGCTGATAGCCCAGACCGCGAAAGGTGACGATGCGCACGTCGCTGCCCTCCAGCTTGCGCCGCAGCCGTGAGACATAGACCTCGATGGCCTCGAACGAGCTGTCCTCTTCCATCGAGAACATCTGCGCGGCCAGATGCTCCTTGCTGACCGTGCGCCCGACGCGCGCCATCAGGGCCTCTAAAAGCGCCAGCTCCCGCGGGGGCAGGGTCAGCGGCTGGTCCTGCAGGGCGAAGCTGCGCGCGCCGAGATCAAAGGCCAGTGCGCCGCAGCGATGGATCTGCTGGCCGTCGTGGCGGGTGCGGCGGATCAGGGCGTTGATGCGTGCCTGAAGTTCAGACAGCGAGAAGGGCTTGATCAGATAGTCATCCGCGCCCAGGTTGAGCCCCTTCACCCGGTCGTTGATGCTGCCGCGGGCGGTCAGAAGCATCACCGGCAGGCGCGTGTCGCGCTTGCGCAGCCAGCTCAAAAGCGTAAAGCCATCCATCTCCGGCAGGCCGATATCCAGAAGCAGCAGGGCGTAGCTTTCGGTCTCCAGCGCCGTGCGCGCCGAGAGCCCGTCATGCATGACGTCCACCCGCCAGCCGGCGTCCTCCAGCGAGCGCCGGATACTGTCTGCCAGCGAAGGGTGGTCTTCGACCAATAGCGTACGCATTGCCGCTCCCGTGAAAGGTTGCTGAAAGCCTGCCGGACTATCGTGCCAGCAGGCGAAGCCCGCACCCATCGGTGCCGTGTCGGCCCCGGGTGAGGGCCGCCGGGACAGTATGCACGGCGAACAGTCGGTGACCAACGCAGCAACCATGACGCGCTGCGACGCCGTCAGCGTTCGGGACTTTGCAGGCCACACAACACTTGCAGACCACACAATAACAGCGCCGGGCAGCTCGCCGGGCCGACGTGAGGAACATCCGACATGACAATGACACGACGCATTGCCGGCAAGGGCCGCATGGCAGCGCTGGCTCTGATAGGCACGCTGAGTCTGGGCGCAAGTCTTCAGGCCATGGCCGCGGAAGAGCCCCGGCGGCCGGAGTGTATCGCCCCGGCGGCGCCCGGCGGCGGTTTTGACCTGACCTGCAAGCTGGCGCAGAGCGCGCTGGTGCAGGAAAACATTCTCTCCTCGCCGATGCGTGTCACCTACATGCCCGGCGGCGTCGGCGCAGTGGCCTACAACACGGTCGTCGCCCAGCGGCCGTCGGATGCCAACGCCATCGTTGCCTGGTCGAGCGGGTCGCTGTTGAACCTCTCCCAGGGCAAGTTCGGCCGCTTCGATGAAAGTGCGGTGCGCTGGCTGGCCGCCGTGGGCACCAGCTATGGCGCCGTGGCCGTGCGGGCGGATTCTCCCTACAAAAATCTGGATGATCTGGTTCAGGCGCTGCGCAAGGACCCCAGCAAGGTCGTGATCGGCGCCGGTGGTTCGGTGGGCGGTCAGGACTGGATGCAGACCGCACTGCTGGCCAAGGCCGCCGGCATCGATCCGCAGAAGATGCGCTATGTCGCGATGGAAGGCGGCGGCGAGCTGGCCACTTCCCTTCTGGGCGGGCATATCCAGGTCGCCAGTACCGATATCGCCGACTCGGTGCCCCACGTTGAAAGCGGCGACATGCGCATTCTGGCGGTGTTCTCCGAAGAACGTTTGCCGGGTGACGTGACCGGGGAGATCCCCACCGCCATCGAGCAGGGCTACGACGTGCAGTGGCCGGTCATTCGCGGCTTCTACGTCGGACCGGAAGTCAGCGATGAGGCCTACAACTGGTGGAAGGACGCCTTCGACAAGCTGCTGGCCTCCGAGGACTTCGCCCAGCTGCGCGAAAGCCGTGAACTCTACCCCTTCTCCATGACCGGTGATGAGCTCAACGACTACGTCACCAAACGCGTCGGTGAGTACCGCGAGCTGGCCGGTCAGTTCGGTCTGATCCAGTAACTTCGATACCGGTGCAGGGGCGCTTTTGGGGCCCCTGCGCTGCTGGCCGTTCGTCCGGAGCCTGCCATGATCTACCAACGACTCTTTCTGGTGGCACTGCTGGTCGTCTACGCAGTGCTGGCCTACGCCGCGACCACCTATGAAGCGCCCTTTTCCTACGAGCCTGTCGGGCCGCGCGCCTTCCCGCTGCTGCTGTTGATCCTGCTGGCGGCCGGCACGGTCTATCTGATGATTCGCCCCGGGCAGATGGCCGAGGAAAACGCCGACACGCCCCTGACCGGTCAGGTGCTTGGCCGGCTGGTGCTGTGTGTGCTGGCGCTGGCGCTGTTTGCGTTTTTCTTCGAAAAACTCGGCTTTATCGTCTCGGCCTTTCTCTTCGCCATCGCCATGTGCCGGCTCTACAACGGCGGCTGGGTGACCAGTGTCATCACGGGCGCTGTCATGTCGGTGACCTTTTACATGCTGTTTGATCGAGTGCTGGACGTGCCGCTGCCGCTGGGCGTGCTGTCAGGACTGGGAGTCTGAACCATGGAAACACTGGGTTATCTGGGCCAGGGGTTTGGCGTGGCGACCACGCCGCTGAATCTGTTCACGGCCCTGTGCGGCACGCTGATCGGCACCGTGGTGGGGCTTTTGCCGGGGCTGGGGCCGATCAACGGCGTGGCGCTTTTGATTCCGATCGCCTTTGCGCTGGGCCTGCCACCGGAGACCTCGCTGATCCTGCTGGCGGCGGTCTATCTGGGCTGTGAGTACGGCGGACGCATCTCGTCGATTCTTTTGAACATTCCCGGTGAGGCCTCGGCGGTCATGACCGCGCTGGACGGGCACCCGCTGGCGCGACAGGGCAAGGGCGGCATTGCGCTGTCGATCTCGGCGGCCGGTTCCTTTACCGGCGGGCTGATCGCGACCATCGGCGTGACCATCTTTGCCCCACTGCTGGCGAAGTGGGCGGTGGCGTTCGGCCCGGCCGAATACTTCGTGATGATGGTCTTTGCCATTACCTGTCTGGCGGGCATGGCCGGCAACAAGCCGATGAAAACCGCCGTGGCCTCGCTGATCGGGCTGCTGCTGGCCTGTGTGGGGATCGATGCCAACAGCGGCGTTTATCGCTTCACCTTCGGCAGCCTCGGTCTTGCCGACGGCATTCAGTTTGTGGTGCTGGTGCTCGGGCTTTTCAGCATCAGCGAGATTCTGGTGCTGCTCGAGCGCACCTATTACGGCCAGAGCGCGCTCAAGACCAGCGGTCGCATGATGTTCAACATGAAAGAGGCGATGCTGGTCAAGTGGACAGTACTGCGCAGCGGCGTGGTGGGCTTTTTCATGGGCATTTTGCCGGGCGCCGGGGCGACCATGGCCAGTGCCGTGGCCTACATGAGTGAAAAGCGCATGGCCACGAAGGACAACCGCTTCGGCAACGGTGACCTGCGCGGGCTGGCCGCACCGGAAACCGCCAACAGCGCCGCGGCCTGTGGCTCGATGGTGCCGATGCTCACCCTGGGTGTGCCGGGGTCGGGCACCACGGCGGTGATGCTGGGGGCGCTGACCCTTTACAACATCACGCCCGGGCCGATGCTGTTTCAGACCGACCCGCAGCTGGTGTGGGGGCTGATCGCCTCGCTGTTCATTGCCAACGTCATGCTGGTGGTGATGAACATTCCGCTGATTCGCGTGTTCACCAAGATTCTGGCCGTGCCCTACTGGGCGCTGGTGCCGGGGATCGCGATCGTCACCGCCATCGGTGTCTACGGCGTGCATGCCACCACCTTCGATCTGTTTCTGATGATCGTGATCGGCGTGGTGGGCTACATCCTGCGCAAGTTCGACTTTCCGCTCTCTGCCGTGCTGCTGGGCTTTATCCTGGGCGGGATCATGGAGCAGAACCTGCGTCGGGCGCTGTCGATCTCCAACGGCGAGCTCTCGATTCTGTGGTCGAGCCCGATCACCTGGGGCGGCTGGGCGCTGGTGGTACTGATGCTGGTGCTGCCGATGTATCGCGGCTGGCGTCGGCGTCGTACGGCGCTGCCGGGCAATCCGTGATGTCGTAACACCCTGACGGGTGGTCATTGCCAAAACAAAAGGCCCGCCAATGGCGGGCCTTTTCATGCCGGAACGGTGGGTTGCAGAATTGGTTGGTTGCCGAGTTGATCGATGCGATCAGCGCGCCCCGGAGCCGGTGAAGATGGTACGGATGGTGCGAATCACGACCAGCAGGTCCATCCAGAACGAGAAGTTGCGGATGTAGTAGAAGTCGTATTCAAGCTTGGTGCGCGAGCCTTCGACTTCGGAGGCGTAGCCCTGCTCGACCTGTGCCCAGCCCGAAATACCGGGGCGAACCACGTGGCGATAGCGAAAGAACGGGATATCGCGCTCATAGGCCTCGGTCAGTGCCGGGGTCTCCGGGCGCGGGCCGATCAGGCTCATCTCGCCCTTGAGTACGTTGAAAAGCTGCGGCAGCTCATCGATACGGTACTTGCGCAAATACTTGCCGACCTTGGTGATGCGCGGGTCTTCGCCTTCCTGAGTGGGACGAACATCGTCAGGGTTCACGTACATGCTGCGCATCTTGTAGACGTCGAACTCCTCGCCCTGAAAGCCTGAACGGCGCTGGCGAAACAGGATCGGGCCCGGGTCGTCGCGCTTGATCATGATCGCGGCCACGCCCATCAGCGGCAGCGCCGCCGGCAGCATCAAAAGCACCGCGGCGATATCGGCCAGGCGCTTGAGCAGTTCATAGCCGGTTCTGGGCATCAGGGAGCCGTAGCGATTGCCATGGATCTGATCGAGCCCGATGCGCCCGGTGCTGGCCTCGCCAAAGCGGCGTGCATCGTAGACCGGAATA
This sequence comes from Kushneria sp. EE4, assembly GCF_977968315.1. The sequence continues at coordinate 2,675,482 of NZ_OZ386212.1, read as the reverse complement.
CGCTTGATGGTGCAGTCGGCCAGAAAGCGCTGCCATTCGTCGCTCAGATCGCAGGAAAGATCCACGATCACACCGTCGACGCGCAGGTTTTCAAGGTCCGGGCCGCTCAGCCAGCGCTGATCGATGTCCTGATGGCCGAACCACTTTTCGATGTTGCCCAGCGGCACCAGCGCCATTTTGCGACGGCGATAGCGTCGCCCTACCCGATACCCCACCCAGCCGCACAGCAGGGCGAGCGCGCCCGACATCAAAAGCTGCGTCAGATGGAAAGGAATGGCCAGCAGTTCCAGCACCATCAGTATAAGCAGGTAAACGGCCGTCACCGCCGCAAGAACATACGTGCAGGGGTCGGTGCCCGGGTGGCGGGAGAGCTGATGCACCGTACGAAACGCCACCATATAGGCGATGGCACTGGCCAGCACCGTGATGTTGGTGCTGCTGATTTCAAGCGTGGAGTTCAGCCAGCCCCAGCCCCACAGTGCCGGCAGCAGGGAGGTCAGCACCAGCCCGAAAAGATAATGAACCCGAAAGCTCAAGAGAATGCGCTCATACCACAGCGAGTGCCGGTGATTGCCCCGTACCGGTCGTGTTGTCATTTCCATGACCTGTCCCTGAAAGAGTATCTTTTATTGATTGGTAATGGTTTTTCAAAAATATCGGACGGCGACAGGCCGATGTAGATATCGGCGCCGACGGCAATACTTTACCTGGGTGTGGAAAGTAATATCGTTTTATTTGACAGGATTCTCTATGCAATATTGTGCATTGATAAATACGGTGAGAATGATGGTTTTTTAAAGTGCTGAAACGGGGGTTGGGTATTAGATGTAACTAAATTGGAAGTCTGACGATTGCTGCTCGCCCGGAAGCAGACTGTCTGATGAGAGGCGTTATTGGCTGACAGTCTTTCGATACCACGTTCAAAACCGTCTTCATGCCGCGCCATACGGGGGTTTTAGGACGACTCACGGGTCTTACATGATGTTACTTTAAATAGACTTTCGGATAATCTCGCTCTCGGTAGATGTCAGGCATGATGAATGTGTCGATTGTATGACGCGGGCTGAATTTCGGACGATATTTATAATACTTGTTAAATGTCAGATTGCTGATTTCAGAGATGTCCTTACCGGCCCTTGAATATAAAAACAATGGCTTCGTTGCATGGCCTCTTGATAATAACAGCCAATAAAAGGCGGCCCGGCCATCATCAAATAGCGTGACTATCGCGACCAGGGAGTAACGTCATGGGAATTTTAATTGTTTATCTTGTAGTGACCACACTGGCTGTCCTTGCCGTTTTTTCCGCCATGGGCGTTTCAGCCAACAGCGGTCACTTCATGGAAAGTGCAGCCATTGCAGAAGATGAGCCCCAGCACCAGTAGACGTCTGCGGTCATCTGCCCGCTCGGTAGACCCCATCGACACCCGGCCACGCGCCGGGTGTCGTGTTATTAAAACGGGCTCAGGGAAGCGTGCTCAGCAAGCCCGAAGGGCGGGCCGGTCGATCGGCAGCCATTTGAGCACGCGCTGGATCTGGCGGTCCCAGTAGCGCCACTGATGATCACCCGGTCCGTCATGCCAGTCCAGCGCAAGTGCGCTGTGCTGTGCGGCTTCCTTGAAGCGCAGATTGTCCGGATAAAGAAAATCTTCCCGCCCGCACCACTGGAACAGCGCCGGCTGACAGGGCTGCGGCGTTTGATAGCGCGCCAGCAGGGCAAAGAGGTCGTCGTCGGTGCCGCTGGGCGTCTGATCAAAGATCAGCGGGTACTCCGGCGGCGGCGTATCGCGCTGGCCCACCGCCACGATATCCAGCGACCCGGAAAGGCTGGCCGCTGCGGCAAAGCGCTCGGGCTCGCGCAGTGCCCACTTGAAGGCGCCATAGCCGCCCATCGATAGCCCCGCGACAAACGTCTCCTCCCGGCGTGTCGAGATGGGAAAGAGCCGCTCGCTGATGAGGGGCAGCTCCTCACTCAGAAAACGATACCAGGCCGGGCCAAAGGCCATGTCGGTGTAATAGCTTCGCCCCACCTGCGGCATGATCACGGTAAGCCCGTAGTTTTCGGCGTAACGCTCGATGGCACTAAAGCGCTGCCAGGCGCTGTCGTCGTCGGAAAGCCCGTGGAGCAGATAGAGCACCGGCGACGGGGCACTGGCGTGTTCGGGCACGATCGCGCTGAGCGAGAGCGTCACATCCAGTATCTGCGAGGCAAAGCGGCAGGTCAGAAAGGCCATCGAAGGCTCCCGGTTTGAAAGGACATCGTTGTGCGCCATGCTCACCCGAAATCAGCGCCCGTGTCACTTCCCCCGGACAGTGCAGACCGTGGTATTCGAATCGAAGGGGTTATCCGGCAAGCGTCCAGTCAGCGGCCTTGCCCATGGCGCTCATCGGCAGCCGGTCGCCAAGGGTGAACGCCGCGGGGACGGCCGGCGTCATCAGCTGCGTTCGGCACCAGTCATGCAGGGTCTCGGTCAGTGCAGAAGGGTCGGTGTTGTGTGCCGGCACGACAAAGGCCTTGAGGCGATCTCCTTCCTCACCTGTCATCGGTCGTACCAGCGCGCACCTGACGCCCGGATGAGTTTCCAGAAGCCGTGCGACCTGCTGCGGCTGAACGTTGATGCCGCCAATCTGAACGACCCCGTCGATGCGCCCGCATGGATAGTAGTGGCGCTCATCCTCCCACTGGAGATGATCGGCAAGCGTTGCCACCGCCTGCGTGTCACGATCGATGAGCCGGTGAGCGTCATCGCCGCGCTGCCAGCGTGGCAGCAGGGCATAGGGCGCCTGCGATGAGCAGCGCACGCCGATGCCGCCGGTTTCAGTGGCACCATGAATTTCCACGATGTGGGCAAGGCCCTGCGCCTTCAGGGTCTCCAATACGGCTGCCTCGCAGGGGCCGGTCGAGGTCAGGCCGATGACGCCGGCCGGAAAGCCGGCCTCCTGGCGGGCCAGCAGCTGCCAGATAAAGGGGTAGCCGACGATCAGGTCGCCGGATTTGAGGCGCCGGCTCTGTATCATCGCCAGTGCCTGATGGCCGTGCACGGCTTCGAGCCCGGCGCGTTCGGGCAGCATGATGCCAAACAGAAAACCATAGATGTGATGGGGCAGTGCCGGAACGATCACACGCTCAATACCTCCCTCGATGAGGGTGGCCAGAAGCGTTCTGAAATGGTCGCACTCGGCGGTCAGTGTCTGCCAGCGGTGCATGCAGCGCTGCGGTGCGGCGGTGCTGCCGGAGGTGTAAAAGGCCAGATCGCGCGTGCCCTCGGCGCGAATGGCGGTAATCACCTTTACCCAGCCGCCCAGCGTGCGATGACGCAGAAGATAGTCATCCAGACCGCTTTCATGCAGGCGAAAGACGTTACTGACGGTGGTGGCCAGACTCAACAGCTCCATCGAGTCCACGCCGATGGCCGCTTCCGCGCTGTCTTCACCATGCTGAAGGGGCGTACCGGCATGCCATTCGTCGTGGCGCCGCACAAAGGCCGTCTCGCGACGCAGCGTTTTCAGCTCCTCATCGATCAACGCGACAAGCATCGTCAGCACGGCCGGGGGAGACAGGGTAAAGGTGTCCATGAGCGCTCCTGCGTTACAGGGAAAAAACAGGCATCAGACGCGTTTGACGAAGACCCAGTAGCTCTCGCCGGTCAGAGCCTTTTTCATGTGCACCTTGACGCGCGTCGGCGCCATTTCGTAGTCAAAGGTGTACTCGAAAATGGCGCTGAGATTGCCGTTTTTGACCCCCTCATCGAAGCGGCCACGAAACTCGGGCCGGTTGGTACAGGGCGCCACGTCGCGAAAGAAGTTGTGCCCGATCACGCGCTCCGGCGAACGGCCGGTGATTTCTCCCTCGGCGGCGTTGTACTGAAGTACCCTGCCGCTGGCATCCAGCTGAATGGCGCCGAAGGCGAGATCGTTGATCTGCGCATCGGACATGCCGGCCAGCGTGTTTTCGATATCGTGGGCACCAAATTTGACCATTTCCATGTCGTTCTCCGTATTCTTCCATGAATAAAGGGAAAGACTATCGACCGGTCGTGGCCGAACTTTAGGGCGTTTGAGCTGCTCGTGTTAAGGCATTGTCTGATATCACATGCCGCCAGCAACGCGCGGTCGGGAACGCGTAATGGCTGACGCAACCGGCCCCGGCATGGAGTACTCTGGGGGCTTCATCCGCCAAGGACATTGATCGAGTCTCATGCCCGCCAGCAGGAAAGTCACCATTGCCGATATCGCCCGTCATGTCGGGATGACCAATATCACGGTCTCGCGTGCACTCAACAAACCCGAGATGGTCAAGCCGGCCACGCGCGAGCGCATCGAACAGGCCGCACTCGAGCTTGGCTACGTGCCCAACGCTTTTGCCCGCGGTCTCAAACGCAGCGACAGCCGCCTGATCGGGGTGGTGACGGCAAGCCTGGATAACCCCTTCTACGCCGAGATGATCAAGGCGATCTCGCGCCACGCCAAGCAGCATGACTACGCCATCATGCTCTTTGATACCGACGGCGACCCCCGGCTTGAGTCCACCGCCATCGACACGCTGTTGAGCTATCAGGCCGCCGGGCTGATTCTCTCGCCGGTCTCCGATGAGCCCGACTATCAGCCCGACTATCTGGCCCGACTCAAGGCCAGCGATATCGCCGTGGTTCAGCTGGATCGCACGCTTCACGACAGTGGCTTCAGCGCGGTGGTGCTGGACAATCTCTGGGCCGGCGAGCGCGTGGCGCAGTATCTGCTGGAGAAGGCGTTGACAGCCCAGCGTCGCACCGAGCGGGATCGCCTGCTGGTGGTGGCCGGTCCCGAGCACTCGCGCATCACGTGTGAGCGCCTTGAGGGCGTGCGGGAAGCCTTGGGTGCTCAGGCCGGCGAGGTCACCATTGATGTGCTGTGGGGGGACTACACCCTGGCACCGGCCGTGACGCAGATGCGCGACTATCTCGGCCGCCACGGCGTACCGCGGGCGATTTTCGGGCTCAATCAGCTGATCACTCTGGGGGCGCTCAAGGCGCTGCGGGAAGCCGGTATCGCGCGTGAGCAGACCTGCGTGGTCGGCATTGACCGGCTGCCCTATCTGGAGATTTTCGATATCACCGTGCCGTGTGTGGTGCACGACGGCTACCGCGCCGGCGCTCAGGCACTCGAGCAGCTACTGGTGCAGATGCGCGACCCACAGGCAGAGATATGTACGCTGACCGTGCGCGGCGAGCTGGTGACGTGACAGGGAAGGGCGCCGCCCCGGGCAGGCTGTCCGAACGGTTTCTTCGCCCTCGACCCCGGCGGCGCTTTATCATGGAGACATCATGGCGTCGAGGGGTGACCAAATGCCCTTTTGACCCACTCCCCGGGCGGCGCTATACCTGGCCCATCATTGATATCGAGACCCCATCTCAAGGAGAGCCCATGCCGGCCCAGTTTCCCCAGGCCCGTCTTCGTCGCCTGCGCTCAAGCGACGCCCTTCGCGACATCGTGCGGGAGACCTCGCTCAAGGCAGAACACCTGGTCTATCCGATCTTCGTTGAAGAAGACACCGACGAGTACACGCCCATCGAGGGCATGCCAGGGCAGTCCCGTATCCCGGAAAGCAGACTGGGTGAGGAAGCCAGACGCCTGAGCGCGCTTGGGCTGAGAAGCATCATGCCGTTCGGCATTTCCCATCACAAGGATGAGACCGGCAGCGACGCCCTGAAGGAAGACGGCATGGTGGCGCGCATGGTGCGCATCATCAAGGAAGCCGCGCCGGAGCTGGTGGTCATTCCGGACGTCTGCTTCTGCGAGTACACCAGCCACGGTCACTGCGGCATCCTGAAAGGCAACACGGTCGACAATGACCTGACCATCAAGAACCTCGGCATTCAGGCGGTGCAGGCGGCGAAGGCCGGCGCCGACATCATCGCACCATCGTCGGCGCAGGACGGCCAGGTCGCGGCGATTCGCGAAGCGCTGGATGAGGCGGGTTTTGAAGACATCCCCATCATGGCGTACTCCACCAAGCTCGCCTCCGCGCTTTACGGCCCGTTTCGTGAAGCCGCCGGCACCGAGTTGAAAGGTGATCGCAAGACCTACCAGATGGACCCGATGAACCGCCGCGAGGCGCTGCGCGAGTCGCTGGCCGATGAGGCCGAAGGCGCGGATTTCCTGATGGTCAAGCCGGCGCTGGCGTATCTGGACATCATGGCCGACATCCGCCGCAACAGCCTGCTGCCGCTGGTGGCGTACCAGGTCAGCGGCGAGTACGCGATGATCAAGTTCGCCGCGGCGCAGGGCGTGATCGACGAATCCGCCGTGGTACGTGAAACGCTGGGTTCCATGCGTCGCGCCGGCGCCGATCTGATCATGACCTACTTCGCCCCGCAGCTGCTGGAAGAAGGGCTGTAAGCATGGCCTGCGATGAAGGATTGAAACCAGAACCGCGCTTCGGCGCGGTTTTTTATGGGCACTGTTTGTTGGCGCACTACAGTATAAGAGATTGTTTTTTTAATCATGTCTAAAATATGATATTTGTATTTTGGTGGGCGCTCTGTTTTACGGCTATGGCAAATCATTAAAAATTTTATTTCAGTCGAGCAATGGATGTTATGAAAATATATGAAGTTCCTGACGGAAGAAGATACTGGGTGGTAAGGGCGGAAGGTGGGCGCTATTACGATCACTTTGTTAAAAATGATCTTATGGCATTAGGTCATTTAAATGATTTGGGGGTTGCAGTAGAAGACTGTGAAATTTTTGCTCCAGAAGAGGGTTGGTTAAAAGATAAAGTTTCTAAAAAGTGCAAAGAAAAGAAGTCCAGCAAACGAACAGAGTCAGCGAGTTTTAATCAAATAAAAAATTTCATCTTTGCTATAAAAGAAGATGATTGGGTGATAACTGTCGGAGAGGGGTCGCTGAGCGTAGGTATAGTCATTGGAGAGGCATATATAGAAAATAAGGGGTTGGTGGTTTATTACGATGTCGAAAAAGATAAAAAGGTTGAGATGGGATCAAGTTTAAGAAGGAGAGTAAAATGGGGGCCAAGGATTTCAAGGTCAATGGTACCTTTCGGCCTTTCGTCTAGCTTGAGAGCGAATCAAACCGTATTCAATATAGATAAACATTGGGAAGCTATCTATCACTCATTGTATCCTGCCTTTATTAAGGATGATGATCTCTATCTTTCTTTAAAAATACGTCAAGAAAAAGGGATCGATAATTATAGTGTTGTGCAAATTCTTTCTTTTCTTAATGAGATAGAGGTAATTGCCAAAGAGATAGATGGAAAACTGGTTGATCACGAATTTGAAGCCGTTTTTAGAGAATATGCTAATAATGGGCTTCTAACGTTGACCACTAAAGCTCAGTTTTATTCTCCTGGGGATGTGTGGAATAAATTCCCAAGTCTAAGAAGAGTAAAAATGCGTTACCTGCTTGTTGGTTATGCGATGTTATTTGGTAATGATCAAATAGGTATGGATGGGGTTTTGGACTTGGAAACTCGACATAGACTGTGGGATATTTTTCTTGAGCGCATTGAAGAGAAAGATATAAAGCAAGTAGTATCGAATTTGGAGCTAAGCAAGCCTGTATATGACACTTCGATGCTCGAATATAAAGATAAAAGGCAAGAGCTTTAAATGAGTGGGTTACAACTCTATAAAAATTTTCGTGTTTTATATCTTTGACATGGCGTATTAAGCAATCATTGCCTTACCCAAGACACACCCTCCCCAAATCCGGATAATGGCGGGCAATTCGCCTCGCGCGACACCCGCCACCAATCCGGTTCTGCCTCATGGAAATCAAGGTCAACTATCTCGACAACCTCCGTCAGGAGGCGAAGTTCGATGACTTTACCGTCATCACCGACCAGCCGATTCGCTACAAGGGCGATGGCTCCGCGCCCGGGCCGTTCGATTACTTTCTGGCCTCTACCGTGCTGTGCGCGGCCTATTTCGTGCGCGTGTACTGCAACGCCCGCGAGATCCCGACTGAGAACATCCGGCTGTCCCAGAACAACATCGTCGACCCGGACAACCGCTACAACCAGATTTTCCGCATTCAGGTCGAGCTGCCGGACGACATCTCCGAGAAGGACCGCACCGGCATTCTGCGCTCGATCGAGCGCTGCTCGGTCAAGCGGGTGATCCAGAACAACCCCGAGTTCCAGATCGAGGTGGTCGATAACATCGACGAGGACGCCCAGGCGCTGCTGATGGGCGGCACGGCTGGTGAGAATGGCGAAGGACAGAGCACCTGGATCGAGGGCAAGGACCTGCCGCTGGAGCAGACCATTGCCAACATGACCGGCATTCTCGAGCGCCTGGGCATGAAGATCGAGATCGCCTCCTGGCGCAACATCGTGCCCAACGTCTGGTCGCTGCACATCCGCGATGCGGCATCCCCCATGTGCTTCACCAACGGCAAGGGGGCGACCAAGGAAGCGGCGCTGTGCTCGGCGCTGGGCGAGTTCATCGAGCGGTTGTCCTGCAACTTCTTCTACAACGATCAGTTCTTCGGCACCGAGATCGCCGGCAGTGATTTCGTCCATTACCCCAGCGAGCGCTGGTTCCAGCCGGGCGAAGACGATGCCCTGCCGGAAGGTGTGCTGGATGACCACTGCCGGGCGATCTTCGATCCGGACGGTGAGCTGCGCGCCTCGCACCTGATCGACACCAACTCCGGGCGTCGTGATCGCGGCATCGTCGCGCTGCCGTTCACCCGCCACTCGGACGGCGAGACGGTCTGGTTCCCCTCGAACCTGATCGAGAATCTCTATCTCAGTAACGGCATGAGCGCGGGCAACACGCTGTTTGAGGCCCAGGTGCAGTGCCTGTCGGAAATCTTCGAGCGGGCGGTGAAGCGCCGGATCATCGAGCAGGAGATCGCCCTGCCGGATGTGCCCGAGGAGGTGCTGGCGCGCTACCCCGACATCAAGGCCGGCATCGACGCGCTCGAAGCCCAGGGCTTCCCGGTACTGGTGAAGGATGCCTCACTGGGCGGGCGCTACCCGGTGGCGTGTGTGACGCTGATGAACCCGCGCACCGGCGGCGTGTTCGCCTCGTTTGGCGCGCATCCGAGCCTGCAGGTCGCGATCGAGCGCAGCCTCACCGAGCTTTTGCAGGGTCGCAGCTTTGAAGGCATGGACGATCTGCCCCAGCCGACCTTCAATTCTCAGGCGGTGACGGAGCCGAACAACTTCGTCGAGCATTTCATCGACTCCTCCGGCGTGGTCTCCTGGCGCTTTTTCAGCGCGCGCGCGGACGTCGCGTTCTGCGACTGGGACTTCTCCGGCGCGACGAGCGAGGAAGCCGAGCGGCTGTTCGGGATTCTGGCAGAGGACGGCCATGAGGCCTACGTGACCCACCATGAGGATCTCGGCGCGCCGGTGTGCCGCATTCTGGTGCCGGGCTACTCCGAGGTCTATCCGGTGGATGATCTGGTGTGGGACAACACCAACATGGCGCTCAACTACCGTGAGGACATCCTCAATCTACACGCGCTGGAGGAGGATCAACTCGCCGATCTACTTGACCGGCTGGAAGAGAGCGAGCTCGACGAGCAGATGAAGATCGTCACGCTGATCGGCATCGAGTTTGACGACAACACTGTCTGGTCGGAACTGACGATTGCCGAGCTGAAGCTGTTGATCAGTCTGGCACTGGGGCAGTACGAGGATGCGCTGGATCGCACGCAGATGTTTTTGCAGTTCAACGACAACACCCGCGACCGCGGCCTGTTCTATCAGGCGCTCACCGCGGTGCTCGAGATCGCGCTGGATGATGAGCTCGAGTTCGACGACTACTACAAGAATCTTTCACGGATGTTCGGCGAGGAGAAGATTCTCGCCGCGGTCGGCTCGGTCAACGGCGACGTGCGCTTTTATGGCCTCACCGAGACCAACATGAACCTCGAAGGTATCGACCGGCACCAGCGTCTGATCACCAGCTACCAGAAGCTTCATGCCTGGCGGGCGGCCAACGCCGGACGCTGATTACCGCGTCATCATGTTGTGTAAAGCGCCCACTTTCGAGTGGGCGTTTTTGTCTTTAGTCATTTTTATTAATCTGGCCTAACGGCTTCTCAAAGTATCGAGCCCTATCTAACTTGATCGATCCGCCAAGGCTTCAATAAACGCCATCAGGTGCACCGAATCTGGCCACCGATCCGGCTTGCGCATGATCTCATTGTGGGGTAGCGCTACTGGCAACCGGTCGATTCAGGCGATTTGCGTATGAAAATTTCCGATATTTACTAAAGCTGCATGATCACATCCCGATAAATGAATGTATGGGCGTTCAAAGCCTAGATGGCTAGCATATGCTTTATCGCTCTTTCGTGGCCATCTGCTTAGCCATAGGATGCTGCACCAAAGTTAATTCGTATTAAATATATTCTGATGCTAATAACTTTGCTTAGCAATTTGAAAAATAAAGCTAGCTTACCATCTGATAATTTACGAGAGAGGAAAGAGTGAGAAAAACTAACCCCGCCGATATATGTCAAGATTTTCGGGATGAAATAAGTGAGCTTGAAGTTTTCTTGAAAGACTCGATGAAAGTTTCTGAAAGCTCTAAAAATCAATCTTTGATCTCTGAGGTGGTTTTTCATAGAGGGTATGTTGCAGTCGAATCTTTTCTCTCTGCATGGATTATTGGTGCAATAAACCGTGATTCTAGCCGATATTTCCAAGCACGTGAAAACTCAATAAAACAGTCCCTTGAAGCAAAATACTCATCTTGGGATGTAGGCCACATTAAGTATAGCCCGCCAGTGCATATAAGGATGGAAGATCTGAAGGATTTAATAGACCCCGATGGTTGGAATATAACATTTAAGACGTTCGATAAGCTTGAGTTAAGATGTGCCGATTGGTTAGCGCCATCTTTTCTCAATAAAGTGCGTAGAGTTTCCAGTGAAAGAAGGGAGATAATTGATGCTGCTAAATCTATCCGAAATTGTATAGCGCATCAGAGCCAAGGTTCTTTTTCGGAAATGAATGAAAAGGTTGGTTCTTTATCTAAAATTGGCGTGAGCAAACATCTTCAGACCTCTGTGAATTCTGTGAAGAATGTAGGAGCCCATCTGAAGGCAAAAGTGGGCGGAAAAATGCGGGTTCAGCACTATTTAGATGAGTTTTGTAATCTCGGATTTGATTTAATGTAGGCAAAAGATTAGTTTTTATATGTGGCGGAGGATGCTGGTTTTTCGCACTCTATATTTTTAATGTGTCTAAAGTTTTCGTCATCCGACCCGAGGGTAATGAAGGAATAATGAGAATATTATGAGAAGTGCTACCAGAAACATATTAACACCTTTGAATCATATTGTCATACCAAGCCAAAAATCCTATTGGGCCACACATTTCTATAGCATTTTAAAATGCTTTGATAATCATAAGAACTTGAAGTACTCACCAATAAGGTTTGTAGAATATCCGTTATGGTCATTAAGCTTGCTAAGAGGGAATCTTCCTCCAAATTTTTTTGATCAAGTCGAAAATTATATACGTAACTGGGGCGTGCAATATTTTTTTGCCAGTCTGTTTAACCAAAAGGTTGGCGAACATGTTGTTGTTGAATTAATTGAAAGGCTTGAAAATTTGTATGGGGTTTGTTTTAGAAAATATTTGGACAATTACTCTTTTTATATTTCTGGCAGTGACTCTCGACTTAGTTATAAGTTGTCAAGTTTTTTTACGGAGGTGTTTCCTTATAAGGAAATGAAGGGATCTTTGTCGGATCTTATTGGATATTCGGATTTGTGTTTGGTGCTGGAAGATGCTTTAGGGCGTTCTGTAGGGCTTTTTGGTGAGGTAGAAGGTAATTATGGTAATAAATTCAGGAGCGAAAATTTTTGGGGTAAAAAAAACGAGTTTTGCGTTTTTGGGGTTGGGGTAGTAGATGGTAATCAAAAGCTTGTATATTTCGAAGAATCTCACTATCAAGGAATTCCTAGAGTTTATCTAATGTTCGAAAGGTCACATTTTTTTATTAGCGATTTTTTAGAGGTTCTTAATTGTTTAAAATTTTTATTTCTTTATGGCCCCGCAGTGGAGTATAAATGCCCTGACGATGAATTTGGGTTTTTTGTTAAAAATATAAAGCAAAAATGGTCTAGCCCTATTGAGGAGGTTTTTATTTTTTTGGAGGGGTTTATAGATGGCGGTGATTTGGTGGGTTATAATGACGGCTATATTTCAATAATTACAGATTTACAGGCATAGCTGGCTAGTAAGAGTGTGAAAATATAAAGGTACCCGTTTTGCTCGTTATTCTCTAAGCTTGGATGATATAATTACTATCGCTTATTAAAGCGTTAAATTGAGAGTCAAGGCCCATGCTCTACGATAAGTCGAAGAAAGCCATTTCGGTTGCCGCATCATTTACTCCAAATACGCTGCTACCGAGAATTGGTGAATGGGCTACAGGAGGAAAAATAAAATTTTATATTTGGGCCGAAATATATTTATTTTCGAGATTTGTTTTTTCGATATTGGCAGCCCTCTTGATGCCGACCAATCTATTCCTTGGATTTATAGTGGCGTTAATTCAATTAGGTTCAGCAATTTACCTTTTGAAAGTGGTTTTTCCTGTCGGCAAGCGAGGGCTTAGGGATCCCAGTAGATCTTTATTTTTTGCCTTGGGACATTATTTGGAGATTGGGTTTTCTATGGCTTATGTCTATTGGTCATGGGGAGTTTTTTCTGTGGCGTGTTTAAGTCGAGTCGACAGCATATACTATAGCTTTATAACTATGACAACACTTGGGTATGGAGATATATATCCAGTTTCAGATTTGACAAAAATACTTGCAACTTTTCAGACGTTAGCAGGTATGTTTATGTTCGCTATTGTGATAGGGCTGTTTCTTTCGAAATCGAGTCAGGATCACTAAAATCGAGTGCTTTAAAAATGTTTCATAATTAAAGTTGTTTCAACTAAAGAACGTAGCAAGACTTATAGGTTGATTGATGGAGCCAAAGACTTCATTAATCGATTGTCATTATGGATAAGTGGGATAAAGCGGTACTAGTGTCAGAAGAAGACTGGTCTGCCATTCAGAAGACGCTTTAGCTGCTGTCCATACCCGGCATGCGTGAATCCATCCGCGATGGAATCGACACCCCCATCGAAGAGTGCGATGGGGAGCTGGACTGGTGACATGGACGTTGATGTACCAGGTGCTTGAGGAAGAACGAGTGGTGAAGGTTCTCCGGCTCTGGAGCCATTACGAATAACGCCCCACCCAGCACCAACCCAAACCCTACCTCGCCGTATACCCTCCATCGATCGGCAGACACACCCCGCTGATCATCGCTGCCCCATCGCTGAGCAGAAAGAGGATCGGTTCGACCACATCGGCAAGCTCCGCAAAGCGGTGCAGCGGGATGGCCGCGAGCATCGGGTCGCGCTTTTCCGGTGCGGACCACACCTTCTGCGCCATGGGCGTGAGCGTGACGGTCGGGTTGACGCTGTTGACCCGAATCTCGTTGGTGCCCCATTCCAGACACAGTGACCGGGTGATGGCGTCCATCGCCGCCTTGGAGGCACTGTAGGCCAGGTGATCATCCAGCCCCACTAATGATGCCTGACTCGAGACGTTGACGATGCTGCCGCTACGGCTATCATCGATCATGCCGCGGGCCACACATCGCGCGGCCATGGCGGCGGCGCGGGCGTTGGTGTGAAACACCTGATCGATCGCCTCGGCCGGCAGGGTCAGGGCAGGCTCGACGTGGGTAATGCCGGCGCTGTTGACCAGGCCGTCGAAGGGGCCGTGCTCGGTGATGGTGTGTTCGAGTGCCTCGGTGTCGGTCAGCTCCAGCGCGCAGGTGGTGCAGCCGGCGGCATCGAGTGCCGCCAGCGCATCAACGTTGCGCCCCAGCGCAACCACTTCGGCGTGCTGCTCGCGCAGGGCCAGTGCTACGGCCTGGCCGATGCCGCTGGTCGCGCCGGTAACCAGATAGCGCCGGCCCCGCAGGCCGGCGTATTGGGTTGTCGTCATCGTTTTGCTCATGGTGGCCTCGCTTACGGTACCAGCAGTACCTTGATGGATTCAGCGGCGGTCGCCATGCGGAAACCTTCCTCGAACTCGGCCAGCGGCAGCTCATGGGTGACAATGCCGTCGGTAGTGACCAGCCCGCGCGCCATCAGATCGATCGCCACCGGGAAGGTGTGCGGGGAGAGGTGCGCGCCGCGTACGTCGAGTTCCTTGCGATCGCCAATGATCGACCAGTCCACCGTGGTCTCCTTGCCGAACACACTGAACTCCACAAAGCGCCCCAGCTTGCGGATGATCTCAAGCCCCTGACGCACGCCGCTGGGCGCACCGGTCGCCTCGATATAGACATCGCAGCCGTAGCCGCCGGTGAGTTCCTTCACCCGGGCGTTGACGTCATCCTTTGAGGGGTTGAGCACCACGTCGGCACCAAACCGTTTGGCCAGTTCAAGGCGTTCATCGATCATGTCGATGACGATCAGTTGCTTTGGCGTCTTGAGCAGGGCGACCTGCACCATCGCCAGGCCGATCGGGCCGGCACCGGCGATCACCACGGTGTCATCCAGCTGAATGTCGCCGCGATTGACCGCGTGGATGCCGCAGGCCAGCGGTTCGATAAAGGCGGACTGGGCCAGGTTCAGGCTCTCCGGGATGCGGTGCAGGCGCGCCTTGGCGGGAATGCGCATGTACTCGGCCATGCCGCCTTCGGCCACTTCATGCTGAAAGCCCAGAATATTGTGCACTTCGCACATCCAGTAGTGGCCGCCGTCGCAGTAGCGGCACTTGCCGCACGGCACGATCTGCTCGGCAATCGCCTGATCGCCCACGCGCACGTCAAAGTGTTCCTCCGCACCCGGGCCCATCTCGATCACTTCACCGAAGAACTCGTGACCGGCCACCACCGGTGCCTTCACCCAGGCAGGCTGGCCGTTGCCGCCCCAGAACATCTCGGCGCCGCCACGGCACTTCACGTCGCTGGCGCAGATGCCGCAGGCGCCGATTTTCAGGATCACTTCCCCCGGCCCGGCGGTGGGGCGCGCGACCGATTCCAGTCGGTAGTCGTTGGGGGCGTGACACACCACCGCCTGCATGGTGTTGGGGGTAGCCGTGGTATCGCTCATGGTCGGACTCCGGTGGCAACGAGGTTTAAAAACAGGTAGCAGGGCTCAGGCATTGCGGCCGCGCCCGATATAGATGGCCAGCAAAATGATGGCCCCCTTGGCGACATCCTGAAGGTAGGGCGACACGCCCATCAGGTTGAGGCCGTTGTTCAAAATCGCCAGCAGCATGGCGCCGACCAGGGTGCCGAGGATCGCCCCGCGCCCGCCGGCGATCGCCGCGCCGCCGAGCACCACGGCGGCAATGGCATCCAGCTCGAAACCGGTGCCGGCGTTGGGCTGGCCGCTCATCAGGCGGGAAGTGATGACCAGGCCCGCAATCGCGGCGGTCAGACCGCTGATGGTGTAGACCAGCAGCTTGTAGCGCGGCACGCGAATGCCGGTCAGGCGGGTGGCTTCCTCGTTGCCGCCGATGGCGTAGACGTAGCGGCCAAAGGAGGTGTGGTGCAGCACGATGTAGGCGACCAGATAGACCAGCAGCATGATCAGAATCGGCACCTGAATGCCCACCACCTCGCCACGGCCAAAGAACGAAAAGCCGGCCGGCAGTCCGGAGATCGGGTAGCCGCCGGTGTAGATCAGCCCCAGCCCGCGGGCGATGCCCATGGTGGCCAGCGTGACGATGATCGGCGGCATGCGGGCAAAGGCCACGCAGGCGCCGTTGAAGGCGCCAAAGACCATGCCCAAAAGCAGCCCCATGATGACCGCCACGGTGGGCGGCCAGCCGCCGGCCATCAGTCCCGCCATGATGGTGCCGGACAGCGCCATCACCGGCCCCACCGAGAGATCGATCCCGCCGGTGAAGATGGCAAAGCTCATGCCCACCGCGATGATGGCGATAATCGCCCCCTGGCGGGCGACGTTAGTGAGGTTGTTGGGCAGCAGGAAGTTGTCATTGACCAGCGCCATGACGATAAAGACGGCGATAAACCCGATCAGCGGAAAGAAGACCGGCGAATGCACCAGCCGTGACCACCGCGAGCGGCGCTGGCGCCGGGGTTTGGGGTTAATCGCTGAGGTTGAGGTCGGGGTGGTCATGAGGCGCGCTCCATGGTGGCCACCGGTTCATCCGTGGTACCCGTGGGGTTATCAAGGGAAATCTGGCGGGTGGCGTGGGTCATGATGGTGCCGGCCTCGATCGCGTCACCGGCCAGCTCGGCCACCACGTGACCGTGGTTGAACACCAGCACCCGGTCGCACAGGCCGGTAATCTCGGGCAGCTCCGAGGAGATCATGACAATCGAAATGCCCTGGGCGGTGAGCGTTTTCATCAGCGCATAGATCTCGGACTTGGCGCCGACATCGATGCCGCGGGTGGGCTCGTCAAAGATCAGCACCCGGCAGCCGCGCTCCAGCCAGCGGGCGATCACCACCTTCTGCTGGTTGCCGCCGGAAAGCGTGCCGACCACGGTGTCGCTGCCGGGCGCCTTGACCCGCACCCGGTCCATCAGGGTCTCGGCCGCCTCACGCTCGCGGCGCCGGCTGATCAGCCCGGCGGCGGTGTGAAAGCGTGACAGATGGTTGATCGCAATGTTGTCCGCGCAGGTAAAGGGCAGAATCAGCCCCTGCTGCTTGCGGTTTTCCGGCAACAACCCGATGCCGCGCTTAAGGGCATCGGCCGGTGATTTGAGCGTGACGTTCTGACCCTCAAGCTGCATGCGCCGCTCGGCGACCGGGTGGGCACCGATCATGGCCAGTGCCATCTCGCTGCGCCCGGAGCCGACCAGCCCGGCAAAGCCCAGAATCTCGCCGCGCCCCAGCCGGATGTGGTCGGTATGTTGGCGTCCGGCCATGCGAATCTGCGCCTCGAGCACGACGTCACTTGTCTCGGGGGCGGGCTGGCGCTCGGGGAAGATGTTGTCGACCCGTCGGCCGACCATCATCTCGACCAGTGCGCCGGCATCGGTATCGGCGACCTCGAGCGTGGCGACGTATTCGCCGTCGCGCAGCACGGTGACGCGGTCGCAGATCTCGAAAATCTCTTCCATGTGATGGGAGATGAACACCATCGCCACGCCCTGATCACGCAGCTGGCGCATGATGGCAAAGAGCCGCTCGACCTCGGTGGGCGTGAGCGGGGCGGTGGGCTCATCAAGCACCAGCACGCGGGCATCGAGTGACAGCGCCTTGGCGATCTCGACGAACTGCTGGTCGGCCACGCTCAGGTGATGGACACGAATCTGCGGGTCGATGTCGATATCCAGGCGCTCAAACAGCGCGTTGGCCTGTCTGAGCATCTCGCCGTGGCGAATCAGCCCGAAGGCGTTGCGCGGCTCGCGGCCCAGAAAGATGTTGTCCACCACGGACAGTCCCGGGATCAGGCTGAACTCCTGAAAGACAATGCCGACCCCGGCGGCGCAGGCGCGGCGGTAGCTCGAGAAGTGCTGTTTGTGCCCGTCGAGCAGGATCTCGCCGCTGTCGGGCTGATGAATGCCGCAGAGAATTTTCATCAGGGTCGACTTGCCGGCGCCGTTTTCGCCCAGCAGGGCGTGAATCTCGCCGGCCTCGACCTGCAGGCTGACCTCATGCAGCGCGCGCACGCCGGGAAACCGTTTGCTGACCTTGTCCAGTGCAAGCAGGGCCATGGGAGCCTCCAGGCCGCGACGGGTCGCGGCCGGTCAGGGTTACCAGGTGAAATCCTTGGCGTTGTCGGCGGTCACCAGGGTCACATCGATCGGCACTTCACTGGGGGACTCTTCACCGCGGTACTTTTTCACGGCCAGCGCCAGCGCTTCGGTGACCATGGTGGCCGGGTGCTGGGCGGCGATCGCGATCAGCGGCGAGTTGGGATGGGCCAGTGCCTTGACCGCTTCCGGGTTGCCGTCAACGCTTGCCAGTTTCACATCCATGCCGGAGGACTGGATGGCGACCAGCGCGCCGAGCGAGCCCACGTCGTTGACGCTGAAGATGCCGGCCAGATCCGGATGGGCCTGCAGCATGTTCTCGGTGACGTTCATGGCGGTGGAGCGCTCCTGGTGGCCGTTTTGCTTGTCGACCACTTCGATACCCTCGAACTCACCCAGTGCCTTCTGACAGCCCTCGACCCGCTCCAGAATGGGCACGACCGGGATGCCGTCCAGAATGGCGACCTTGCCTTCGCCGCCAAGCTGCTCGCCCATGTAGTGACAGGATTGATAGCCGGCATCGAAGTTTTTCGAGCCCACGAAGCCATCGACCGGTCCTTCGGCCTGGGCATCGACCGCCACGACCGGGACTCCGGCATCATGGGCGGAAAGCACCGCCGACTGAATGCCCACCGAGTCGGTCGGGTTGAGCAGCAGGATATCGACCCCGCGCTGAAGCATGTCCTCGACGTCATTGATCTGCTTGGCGATGTCGTGGCGAGCGTCGGTGAACACAAGGCTGGCGCCCATGTCGTTGACCGCTTCCTGCAGCGCACGCTGCATGGTCACGAAGTAGACGTTGTTGAGCTCCTGAAAGGACATGCCGATGACAAGCTCATCGTCGGGCTTGTCGCCGGTCTCGGCGGCCTGAACGGCAGGTACGGCAAGCACGGCGCTGACAAGTGCGGCGCCCAGAAGGCCTTTGGCGTGCGACATCGTGATAGGCATGGCATCTTCCCCGACAGATCATGACGGCATGGCCCGTGCCATGCGCGGTGGATAACGCGCGCGGGCCCTGTTGTCATGCAGTCGTGGGCTAACGCGCCAATGTTAACGTTGTCATTGGCCATTTAGCGGGGTTTTGCACACACTGGCAATTCACCTTTGGGTGATTGGACCAAGGTCGGCAGGGCAGGTCATTCACACTGTGGCAGGGTAGCGTCACGCCATTATCAGGAACCGTCATGAGCGCCTATTACCTGGGAATCGATGTGGGGTCGGCAAGCGTCAGGGCCGGCGTGTTTGATGAGGGCGGGCGCTGCCTGGCACAGGCGGCGCGCGAGATTGCGCAGTACCGTCCGCGCCCCGGCTTTGTCGAGCAGTCCAGCGACAATATCTGGTCGCAGTGCGTGGCGGCGGTGCGCGCGGCCGTGAGCGAGGCAGACATCCCCGGGGAGGCGGTGCGGGCGATCGGCTTTGACGCCACCTGTTCGCTGGTGGCGCTGGGAGAGCAGGGCGGGCCGGTGTCGGTCTCCCCGGACAACGACGATGACCATAACATCGTCATGTGGATGGACCATCGCGCCATCGAGGAAGCCGACGAGATCGCCGCCACCGGGCATCCGGCGCTGGACTACATCGGCGGTCAGGTCAGTCCGGAACTGGAGCTGCCCAAGCTTTTATGGCTCAACCGTCACCGGCCGGATCAGTTCGAGCGGGCCGCGCTCTTTCTCGATCTGGCCGATTTCATGGTGGCGCGCGCCATCGGCGATCTGGACGGCGCCCATGAGCCGGAGCGCAGCGTGTGTACTCAGGTGTGCAAGTGGCTCTATCTAGCCCACGAAGGGCGCTGGCCCGAAGACCTGCTTGAACGCCTGGGGCTGGATGAGCTGATGTCGCGCCCGGCGATGCAGGGCGCCATTCGCGCGCCTAGTTCCCGGGCCGGCACGCTCTCAAGTGAGGCGGCCGAGGCGATGGGCTTGTCAGAGGAGACAGTGGTGGCCACCGGGCTGATCGACGCCCACGCCGGGGCGCTGGGCATGCTGGGGGAAGACCCGGAGGGCAGCCTGGCGGTGATTGCCGGAACGTCGGCCTGTCATATCGCCTTCTCTCATGAGCCCTGCTTTGTGCCGGGCGTCTGGGGACCCTACTGGGGCGCGGTGCTGCCGGATGGCTGGATCAACGAGGGCGGGCAGAGCGCGGTCGGCGCGCTGATCGATCACGTCATTGCCGACAGCGGCGCGGGTGAGGCGCTGATGAGCGAGGCCGAGCGCGCCGAGGTCAGTCATTTCGAGCTGCTCAACCGCCGGCTGGACGCGCTGGAGGAAGACAGTCGCGACGAGCTGACCCGGCATCTGCACCTGCTGGACTACCACCACGGCAATCGCTCGCCGCTGGCGGATGCCTCGCTCAAGGGCATGGTCAGTGGGCTGGATCTGGGCCGGGACATCGATGGGCTGGCGGTGCGCTATCTGGCCACGCTTCAGGCGGTGAGTCTGGGCACGCGCCATATTGTCGAGACACTCAATGCCCACGGCCATGCCATCAAGCGGCTGCGCCTGTGCGGCGGGGCGCTCAAGAACGCGCGCTGGCTGAAGGAGTTAAGCGATGCCACCGGGCTTGTGATCGAGCTGCCCGAGGAGCGCGAGACGGTGCTGCTGGGCAGCGCCATGCTGGCGGCCACCGCCTGCGGTGATCAGGCCGGGCTGCGCGAGGCGGCCGCGGCCATGAGCGCCACGGCGCAAACCATTTCGCCGGATGCCACGCGCGCCGGGTTTTTTGATGCCAAGTACCGCGTCTATCGCCGGATGCATGAAGATCAGCTGCGCTATCGCGAACTCATGGACGAACGCGCGGATTGATGCAGGGCGCTGTCAGGTGGCGGCCGGTGCGTTGCCGGAGAGCACCTTGCGCAGGAAGCTGCGGGTGCGCTCGTCCTTCGGATTGGTGAAAAGCTCCGACGGCGGCGCCTGTTCGACGATGCGCCCGCCGTCCATGAACACCACCTGATCGGCCACTTCACGGGCAAACTGCATCTCATGGGTGACCACGATCATGGTCTGCTGCTCGGCGGCGAGCTGCTTCATCAGCGCCAGCACTTCTTCGACCCACTCCGGATCAAGCGCCGAGGTCGGCTCGTCAAACAGGATCACCTCGGCCTTCGCCGCCATGGCGCGGCCGATGCCGATGCGCTGCTGCTGACCGCCGGAGAGCGCCGCCGGGTAGGCCTCGGCCTTGTCGACCAGGCCGATGCGCTCGAGAATCTCGCGGGCGCGAGCGTGCGCCTCGTTTTTTGAAAGCCCTTCCACCACGATCATGCGCTCGGCGATGTTTTCCAGCGCCGTTTTGTGGGCAAAGAGGGCATAGTTCTGAAACACGAACGCCGTGCGCCGACGCAGGCCCAGGATGTCGTCCTTGCCGGGGCGGGCGGCGTCCACGTGCAGATCGCCCACCGTGAGCTCTCCGGCGTCGGGGCGCTCAAGAAAGTTGATGCAGCGCAAAAGCGTGGACTTGCCGGTACCCGACGGGCCGATGACCACGATGATTTCGCCGCGCTCCAGTGACAGGTCGATCCCGTCGAGCACGGTGTGTTCGCCAAAGCGCTTGGTAATGCCCTTGAGTGCAATCATCGCTGGTAGGCCCGGTTGAGACGTTTTTCCAGCCGCTTCTGACACCAGGACAGCGCCTCGACCACGATCCAGTAGATCACCGCGACGACCAGAAAGGCCTCGAAGTAGAGAAAGCTGCTGGCGGCTTCCTTCTGGGTGGCGCCCATCAGCTCGGTCACGCCCAGCGTGAAGGCCAGCGAGGTCGACTTGATCATGTCGATGAAGTAGTTCATCAGCGTGGGCGTGGCCACCCGTGTTGCCTGAGGCAGGATGATGCGGCGCATGGTCTGGGCATTGGTCATGCCGATCGACTGGGCCGCCTCGGTCTGGCTGCGATCAATGCCCGTGATCGCGGCGCGAATCGATTCGGCCATGTAGGCCGAAAAGTGCAGCGTCAGCCCCATGATGGTGGCCGTGACGCCGTTGATGGAGACCAGAAAGGCGAGAAACTGCGGCAGCCCGTAATAGAACAAAAAAAGCTGTACCAACAGCGGGGTGCCACGGAAAAACGAGATGAAAAGCTTCGCGGCCTGATCCAGCACCGGCAGACGCGAGACGCGAATGACGGCCAGACCGCAGGCCAGTATCAGGGCGCAGACCATGCCGGCGGCGGCCATGCCCAGCGTCAGCGGGAGATAGCCCAGAAGGACGGGCACCAGCCCGGCCATGTAATCAAGGTTGAGTGCTTGCATGGCGATGCGCTTTAAAACGAGCGGCCCGCGTTAACAGCCCACGAGACGCAAAGGGAGTGGAAAACAAAACGCCCCGGACATGCCGGGGCCATATGGGCAGAGCATAGCGTTGATCAGGTGTCGCTGCCGGTCTTTTCCGACCCTTGCGCCTGCGGTTCTTCGGTGATGTCGCTGTCAAACCACTTCTCTGAGATGGCCTTGAGTTCGCCGCTGTCACGCAGGGTGGTCAGCGCCTGATTGACGCGGTCGCGCTGGGCGCGGCCTTGCTCGTTGTCACGAAACGGCAGGGCGTTTTCGATTCTGGAAAAGGGCTGGCCGGCGAGCTGCAGCGGCAGCGGCTTGTCCTTGATGACCTGAGCGGCGCTGGTGCGGTCCATCACAAACGCATCGGCCCGGCCCAGCGCGACATCCTGCTCGATGTTGGACTCATAGGTCTTGAGGTTGATCTCATCGGCGTAGGGCAGCTCCTCGAGCAGCGTTTCATAGTTCGAGCCCAGGTTCATGATGACCGTCTTGCCCTTGAGATCCTCGACGCCATGAATGTCGTCGTTGCCCTTTCTCACTACCACTTGCGCGCCGTCGTAGACATAGGGCGCGGAGAAGGCGTACTTGGCCTGACGCTCCGGCGTGATGGTGATCTGGTTGGCGATGGTGTCGATTCGACCGGAGTCCAGCATGCCGGCCAGACCCGAGAAGCTGGCGGTCACAAACTGGATGTCGTCACCGGTCTGTTCGCCGATGGCGTTCATGACATCAACCTCAAAGCCCTGAAGCTTGTCACGCTCGACAAAGGTGAAGGGGTAGTAGCCGCCGGACATGCCCACCCGCAGGGTGTCGGCCTGAGCGGCTGTCGCCGCGCCCAGCAGGGTGGTCAGCCCCAGTGAAGTAAGGGCCAGCGTACGCGCCAGGGTCCTGAAAGCCGTCATGTGCCTCTCCTGATAGAAGGATGCGCCCGCAGGCGCTGAATACGTCAAGCGTACCCCAACCTTCCTTAAAGGAATAAGAAAAAGTTTTTATATGCGAAGGGGTTTTTAGCTATCGGCACAGAACCGGCGCCGTGGCCGGGGCATGTCACTATCGAACGGTGGCGCTTTTAAAGGGAAAACGTCCCGGGCATCGGTGATGACGACAGGACGAGCAGCAGGGGGCGGGTCAGAATGAGGCCAGGCTGGGGTCAGCTTCGTTGTCGAGCTGATTGGCCAGCACCACTTCGATGAAGTCCGCGATGATGTCCTGCACCTTGTCCTGGGTGAGATCGCCACATGAAATCCAGGACTCGCCCTGCTCTTCATGACGGTGATGTCTCATGTAGCTTCGATCGATGCGCAGGCCGTCATGATCGGGGTCATGGCTGATGCGCAGATGATTGAAGTTGGTAAAGCCGCGTTTCATGGTGACGTGCTGAACCGGCAGCAGATGAAACTCGACCGAATCGATCTCGCGGGTATTCGATTCATCCTGGCAGTGGACATGAATCTCGCTGGCGTAATGGTTGCCGGAGGCGATATCGCGTGCCCACTCCATGGCGGGAATCAGAATGCGCTGGGCAATTTCGTCAAAGCCTGCCGGCTCGTCAGGATCGGCCTCATTGACCTGCTCCTGAGCGGGATGGGGGCGCAGGGGGTTATGGCCGCCGACCTGCTGCTCATAGTGTTTGAATACACGATTCAGGTCTTTCATGTGCCTCTGCCTTCAGTGCACCGCCTGGGCGGTTGGAATGTCTGATAAAGAAGTGAGGTGTGTATGCCGGGGTGAACGGTTCAAAAGCATCAGGAAAGAATGCCTGAAGCCCTTTTAATGGCGCGGGGCGTTGTCGCCAGGGAGACGTTCAGGCATTGATATCACGCTTTGAGGCGAGAGGCTACCTTCAATATCCTCGCCATTCCTTAACTCAGGTTATCAATCTGTGCAGCCTTCAAACCCCATAAAGCGTTGCGAACCAGCGAGATGGGTTGGAAGCAATATTTCATGATTTGCTAATTCTGGTGCCGCGAAAAGCCGGGGTATTGACGCCCTTTTTCAACTATCAAAAAAGATGGTGATGACGTCATCGAGATGCACGGCCATGGCACGTCGGGCGCGTTCTGCGTTTTGCTGGCGCAGGGCATTGAGAATGCGAAGATGCTGCTCGCGCGAGCGGGTCTTCATGTCAGTGGTGAGGTAAAGGTCCTGCAGGCGACGAAACATGACGCCGTACTGATGGCCGAGAATATGGCGAATGAGCAGGGCATAGGCCGGGTTGCCGCTGGCCTGGGCGATGCGGACATGAAAGAGGCGGTCACCGGTGTGGTTGGCCGTATAGGGGATGCCCTGGTGGCGCTCGTCGACTTCGGCGTCGTTGTCGGCCACGTGGCGCTCGTAGGCCTCCTCGATGCCGGCCAGTATCTCCGGCGTCATGTTGGCCGCCGCCAGTGCCGCCGCTTCGGGCTCGACCAGACGTCGCGCCTCCAAAAGGGCGTAGGGCGGAATCTCTTCATTGTCCTGGGTGGCAAACTCCTGCTCGAGCTCCGGGTCCAGCGACCAGGGGTGCTGCTGGGCGGCCGTATGCAGAATGGACTGCCCGCCGCGCGGGACCAGCGCCCCGACCAGCACGCCGTGCCCGACCCGAACCTCCACCTGACCGATGACCTCCAGGGCGATCAGGGCTTCGCGCACGGAGGCCCGGCTGACGCCCAGCGTCTGGGCCAGCTCGCGCTCCGGCGGCAGCAGGCTGCCCGGTGGAAATTCGCCGGACTCGATAAGGTCATGCAGTTGATCGGCAATCTGGCGATACAGGCGCGCATTGCGAATGGTCTTGAGTGGCATCGACGGTCAGTCATCCAGCAGCGAAAGGCATGGGCGCAGAATAGTAGGGCACAGCGCTGCGACCAATGGTTAAAGGTCAGTCCATTGGTTATTTTGCTCTAATCATCGGGTCGTGTCATCCGCGCCGCGGACGACGGGTGTTCAAGGATCATGTGCCATGACTACGAACGAAATGGCCTCTTCAGGGCGACTGAGGGGCAGAACGGTACTGGTCACGGCAGCCGGCCAGGGCATCGGTCGCGCCGCAGCGCAGCGTCTGCTGGATGAAGGCGCCCGCGTGATTGCCACCGATCGGGACGTCTCGCTTTTGGCCGATAACGGTGCCATGACATCGCGCCGGCTGGACGTGCTCGATCGTGATGCCATCCGCGCCTTGGCCGCCGAGGTGGGCCCGATCGATGTGCTCTTTAACTGTGCCGGCATCGTGCATCACGGCAGCGTGCTGGCGTGCGATGACGATGACTGGCAAAGGGCCATGGCGCTCAACGTCACGGCCATGTTTCACACCATTCAGGCCTTTTTGCCCGCCATGCTGGCCAACGGCGGCGGCAGTATCATCAACATGGCCTCGCTGGCCTCCAGCGTGAAGGGTGTGGCCGATCGCTGCGCCTATGGCACCACCAAGGCCGCCGTCATCGGCCTGACCAAATCGGTGGCGGCGGACTATATGACCCAAAACGTTCGCTGTAACGCCATCTGTCCGGGCACCGTGGACTCGCCCTCCCTGCACGCGCGCATCGAAGCGCAGGCCCGCGCCAGAGGTGTTGACGCTTCCACCGTGCTGGCCGAATTCGTGGCGCGCCAGCCCATGGGCCGGCTGGGGCGCGTTGAGGAGGTGGCGGCGCTGGTGGCCTGGCTTGCCAGCGATGAGGCTGCCTTTATTACCGGCACCACCCAGATGATCGACGGCGGCTGGTCCAACTGAGCCAGGCCTGCCCGGTATGACTTCACCATGGAGAACGGCATGAAACTATTGCGCTTTGGGCCGAAAGGCTCTGAAAAACCGGGCATCGTGGCCCCTGATGGCAGCCTGCGGGACCTGTCCGGCCATGTGGATGACATTGCCGGCGAAGCCCTCTCGACGGATCAGCTCGACAGGCTGTCACGACTGGACGCGGACACCCTGCCGGTCGTGGAATCCGGCGCGCGCATCGGCCCCTGCGTGGGGCGGGTGGGCAAGTTCATCTGTATCGGATTGAACTACGCCGATCACGCCGCCGAAACCGGCGCCGAGCTGCCCACCGAGCCCGTGGTGTTCAGCAAGTGGACCAGCGCGATCTGCGGACCCAATGATGACGTCGAGATCCCGCGTGATTCACAAAGCACCGACTGGGAGGTCGAGCTGGGCGTGGTGATCGGCACGCCCGGGCGTTACATCGATGAGGCCGATGCCATGAGCCATGTGGCCGGCTACTGCGTCGTCAACGATGTCTCCGAGCGCGAGTTCCAGCTCTCCCGCGGTGGCACCTGGGACAAGGGCAAGGGCTGCGATACTTTCGGCCCGCTCGGCCCCTGGCTGGTCACGCCCGATGAGATTCCCGATCCCGGCAATCTTGCCATGTGGCTGGAAGTGGACGGCCACCGCTATCAGAATGGTTCGACCAATACCATGGTGTTTGGCGTGGCCCATCTGGTGGCCTATCTCAGCCGCTTCATGAGCCTGCAGGCCGGGGATGTCATCTCGACCGGCACCCCGCCCGGTGTGGGCATGGGGCAAAATCCGAAGGTCTATCTGCGCCCGGGGCAGACCATGCGACTGGGCATTGAGGGCCTGGGCGAACAGACCCAGCGCACCGTGCAGGCCTGACGCCGCGCTTAAAACGGGTCCTGACAGACGGCGCTTCCTTTTCCGGAAGCGCCTTTTTTATGCCACCCCCACCGGGCAGCCGCCCGCCTCACGCGGGCTTTTTGTACGCCCGGTTCCACGACCTTTATGCCTTCGTCTTATAGCCTATCGATGAATTGAGTTCCGAACCGACCGGCTTATGATCGGTTTAAAGGTCAGGCCATTAATCGTGTGGCGCTGGCATCGCTCTGGAATCATCGGGAGAAGGACATGCAGGTACTGGTCTGTGCGGCACCAGGAGAGATGACGCTCGAGGAGACCGATACGCCGCAGTGCGGGCCGGGTCAGGCGCTTTTGCGTATCCACTGCGTGGGGATCTGCGGTACCGATATCCACGCCTACGGCGGCCGCCAGCCCTATTTCAGCTATCCGCGGGTGCTGGGCCATGAACTCTCCGGCGAGGTGGTGGCCACCGGTGACGACGGGGACGCCGCGCTGGTCGGTCAGCGCGCCTACGTCATCCCCTATCTGCACTGCGGTAAGTGCAACGCCTGTCAGCGCGGGCGCACCAACTGCTGCCAGAGCCTTGAAGTCATCGGCGTGCACCGCGATGGCGGCATGGCGGAGTACCTGGTGGTCCCCATCACGCATCTGGTGACCTCCGAGACCCTGTCGTTTGAACAGCTCGCGCTGGTCGAGTGTCTGGCCATCGGTGCTCACGCCATACGGCGCAGCCGGCTGGAAACGGGCGAGCGGGTCGTGGTGGCCGGTGCCGGCCCGATCGGCATGGGCGTGGCGCAGCTGGCAAGGGCGCAGGGCGCGCAGGTGATGGTGCTGGACAACCACGACGGGCGACTGGCGTTTTGCCGCGACAGCCTGGGGGTGGAGACCTTCAATGTCACAGAGGGCGACAGCGTCGAGGCCATCACCGCGTTCTCCGAGGGGGCCATGGCCGATGTGGTGTTCGATGCCACCGGCAATCCACAGGCCATGAACCGCGGCTTTGATTTCGCCGGCCACGGCGGGCGCTACGTGCTGGTCAGCGTGGTGCGCGCCGACATCACCTTCAACGACCCGGACTTTCACAAGCGCGAGCTGACCCTTTTGGGCAGTCGCAACGCCACGCGGGAAGACTTCGACATGGTGACCGGCCTGATGGAGGCCGGAAAGCTCCATGAGCGCGCCATGATCACCCACCGGGCGCCTCTGACCGATATGCCGACCGTCATGGCGCAGTGGTGCGAGCCGTCCACCGGCGTGATCAAGGGCATGGTGCGCCTGGTCGACGACGCCGGGACCGATACTCGAACGCCGGAGGCCCTCAATGAGTGATGTTATCGCCACCCAGAACCTTCGCCGTACGATCAGGATTCACCGTCTGGACAATGTCAGCGTCGCCCTCGTTGATCTGCCCGCAGGGGCGGAGGTCGAGGCAGGGGACGCGGTCGTGACCCTGGCCGAGCCTATCGCGCGCAAGCACAAGTTCACCCATCAGGCGCTGGCCGTGGGGGATCTGGTGATCATGTATGGCGTCACGGTCGGGCGCGCCACGCAGGCCATTGCCGCCGGCGGGCGCATCGGGACCGACAACGTGGAACACGTGACCGACAGCGACCAGAGCGAGACGCGACGTACCGACTGGCAGGCGCCGGACGTCACCGCCTTTGAAGGGCGCACCTTTGACGGCTTTCATCGCGGCGACGGCAGCGTGGGCACGGCCAACTACTGGCTGGTGGTGCCGCTGGTGTTCTGTGAAAACCGCAATATCGAAGTGCTGCGGACCTGCATCAACGATGCGCTGGGCAACGACCCGCACCGTCGCTACAAGCGCATGGCCCGGTCGCTGTTAAAAGGCGAGCCCCTGACTGAGGACAACGTCGATGAGACGGTCATGGACACGCCCTTTCCCAATGTCGACGGGGTGCGCTTTCTGACCCACTCGCTGGGCTGCGGCGGCACGCGCGAGGACGCCAAAGCGCTGTGTCAGCTGCTGGCGGGCTACATCTGTCATCCCAACGTGGCCGGCGCCACGGTGCTGAGCCTGGGCTGTCAAAACGCCGAGGCCTCGCTGCTGCAGGAGGCCATCGCTGCACGCGACCCCAGCGCCACGCGTCCCGTCCATTTTTTCGAGCAGCAGGCGCTGGGCGATGAACAGACCCTGATGCGCGAGACGCTGAGCGCCATCTTTGACGGCCTGCGCGAGGCCAACGAACTCACCCGCCAGCCCGCGCCCGTCTCGAAACTGGTGCTGGGTGTGGAGTGCGGCGGCTCGGACGGCTTCTCGGGCATTTCGGCCAACCCGCTGGTGGGGGGAGTGATGGACCGGCTGGTGGCGCTGGGCGGCTCGGGCATTCTCAGTGAATTCCCCGAGCTGTGCGGCGTGGAGCATGAGCTGGCGGCGCGCTGTACCAGCGACGAACTCGCCGCTCGGTTTCGCGAGTTGATGAGTGCCTACCAGCGACACGCCGGCGCCGTGGGGGCGGATTTCTCCATGAATCCCTCGCCCGGCAACATCCGCGACGGCCTGATCACCGATGCCATGAAATCGGCCGGGGCGGCGCGCAAGGGCGGCGACAGCCCCATCGTTGACGTGCTCGATTACACCGAGCCGGTCACCCGCCCGGGCCTGAGCCTTCTGTGCACCCCCGGCAACGATGTGGAATCCACCACCGCGATGGCCGGCTCCGGCGCCAACCTGATGCTCTTTACTACCGGCCTGGGCACGCCCACCGGCAACCCGGTTACCCCGGTGCTCAAGATTGCCAGCAACAGCGACCTGGCCCGACGCATGTTTGATGCCATCGACTTTGATGCCGGCCCGATCGTGGAAGGCACCTCGTCCATTGATGCCCTGGCCGATGCGCTGCTGGAGCGCTGCATCGAGACCGCCTCGGGGCGCTATCAAAGCTGCGCCTCCCGGCTGGATCAGCAGGACTTCATTCCCTGGAAGCGAGGGGTTTCCCTGTGATCACCGCTAACGATATGGACGGCGTCGATGTGTCTGGCATTGATGTGGCCAGTGCCGACATCCTCCAGTTCGGCACCAGCCGCTTTCTGCTGGCGCATGTGGATGCCTTTGTCAGCGCCTCGCTGGCGGCCGGCCACACGCACAAGCGCATCGTGCTGGTACAGTCCTCGCCGCGCCCGGCCGGGCGCGAGAAGGCCCACGCCCTGATGCGCCAGCCCGTCTATCCGCTGCGAATCCGTGGTCGCCTTGATGGCCACGACATCGATGAGACCCACCAGATCGACGCGCTGGCCGGCTGTCTGATTGCCGACGAGCAGTGGGCAACGCTGGAAAAGCTTTTTGTCGAGCACATCACGCACGTGGTCTCCAACACCGCCGACCGCGGCTATGAAGTGCCCGATGGCGACAGCCCGCTCGAGACGCTGCCGCGCAGCTTTCCCTGTCGGCTCTTGAAGCTGTTGCGTGCGCGCTTCGCCGCGGGTGGCCCGGGCGTCACGCTAATGCCGTGCGAGCTGATCAGCGACAACGGCCAGGTGCTGCGCCGGCTGATACTCGATCTGGCCGGGGCGCATTACGCCGATGACGACTTTGTGCGCTGGCTGGACACGCGCTGTGTCTGGGTGGACACCCTGGTGGATCGCATTGTCTCCGAGGCCATCGAGCCGGTCGGGGCGGTGGCCGAGCCCTATGCGCTGTGGGCGGTGCGCCGCACGCCGGGGCTGGAGATGCCCTGTCAGCATCCGGATGTGCACCTGGTCGACGAGATCGAGCCGTTTGAAAAGCAAAAGCTTCACATCCTCAATCTCTCACACACCTTTCTGGTACATCAGTGGCAGTCGCTGGCCCTGACCGATGAGATCACGTTCGTGCGCGAGGCCATCACCGATTCTCGCCTGCGCGCGCCGCTCGAGGCACTGCTGGCAGAGGTGATGCCGCTGTTGTCGCGCGCCTGGCCGGCGCTGGACCCGGCGGCGTATTGCGCCACCACCTTCGAGCGGTTTGAAAACCCCTTTCTGGACCATCGGCTGGCGGACATCGCCGACAACCACGCCGCCAAATGCCAGCGCCGCGTGATCCCGCTGCTGGCCCTGGCCGAGCATCACAACATGAATATTCCGCTGCTGCGCGCCTGGGCCGCGGAGATCGACGGCCGCCGGTAACCGCCTGCGCCTTCACCGATAAGGAGTCAGCATCATGCGTCATTTTATTCTGGGCTGTGTCGCAACGCTTGGCGTGGCCTCGCTGGGTATGAGTGCCTCGGCACTGGCGGCCACCGATATTCGCGTCGCCTACGGCAACCAGCCGGGCGAGCCGATCGATGTCGCCGTGAAACAGTGGGCCGAGTGGGTCAAGGAAGAGAGCAACGGCGAGCTGGTACTGCAGCCGTTCCCGGCCAGTCAGCTGGGTTCGGAAACCGAGGTCATGGAGCAGGCGCGCTTTGGCTCGGCGCTGATCGGCATCAACGCCTACAGCAACTTCATGGACTCGGTGCCGGATCTGAGCGTGCTGGACGCGCCCTATCTCTCCGAGACCTTTGACGACAAGCTCAAGGTCTTTGAATCCGACTGGTTTGCCGAGCAGAACCAGAAGCTCAACGCCCAGGGCTATCGCATCGTGGTGCCCAACGTGATCTACGGCGAGCGTCAGCTGCTCTCCGACAATGCCGTGCAAACGCCGGATGATCTGAAGGGCGTGAAGGTGCGGGTGCAGAACTCGCCCATGTATGTGGCCGCCGTTCGCGCCATGGGCGCCATCCCCACGCCGATGTCGCTGGGCGATGTCTACCCGGCGCTGGCCCAGGGGATGGTGTCCGGCGTCGAAAACCCGCCGTCGGTTCTCTTTGGCGGCAAGTTCTATGAGGTGGTCAAGGAGCTCAACCTGACCCGCCACATGCAGACCGTCACCCCGTTCGTGACCGGTGAAGCCTTCTGGCAAAAGCTGAGTGACGAAGAGCGCCGCATTCTGACCGAGACCGGCCAGCGCTTTGCCGAATACGCCAGCGAGCTGGTGATGGCGCAAAACGACAAGGATATCGAGCGCATGAAAGAGGCCGGCGTGCAGGTCAACGAGATCGACATCGCGCCTTTCCAGGCGCGTGCCCGTCAGGAGATTCCGGAAGCCTTCCCGCAGTGGTCGCCGGGGCTCTACAAGCAGATCAGCGACATCATCAATGGCTGAACCCGTACCGGGGGCCTGTCATGACGGGCGCCCGGGCACGTCTGATCACGACAATCGCATCGCATACAGGCCCCGGGCGCACGACGGCTCCGGGGCGGGAGAGAGATGATGAAGACCGTCATGGCCGGGCTGGATCGTCTGATGCATCTGGATGAAGTGTTCGGCAGCCTTGCGCTGTTTGCCCTGTTCCTGATCGCGCTGGCCAACGCTTTGATGCGCTACTTCCTCAACGCGCCGCTGGCCTGGGCGGAGGAAGTGCTGCAGCTGCTGCTGGTGTGGGCCACCTTTCTGGGCGCCAGCGCCCTGGTGCGACGTAACGAGCACGTTTTGATCGATTTGTTCGGCGAGCGCCTGCCAAAGCCGCTCGAGCGCTGGCGTGAGCGGATATTCAACGTCGTCATGATCATGATTGCCGCTGGCGTCATGCTCTACTGGGGGCTTGAGCTTTTGCCCTTTGCGGCCTTTCGCAGTACGCCGATGCTCCAGATTCCGTATTTCTGGGTGTATCTCGTTATTCCATTGAGTGCCGTCATGATGCTTTATCACGGCGCGCGTCGGCTGTTTTCGCGATAGGAGAGCGACGCTTATGGCAGTTCTTGCAGCTCTTGGCGCCCTTCTGGTGCTGTTTTTCATGGGCACCCCGGTGGCCTTCGCTCTGTTTCTCTCGACGTTTTTGTATTTTTTGATTGGTGCCGAACAGCCGCTGGTGCTGCTGATTCAGCGCCTGGCCGGCGGGCTTGAGTCGGTGTCGCTGCTGGCCATTCCCTTTTTCATCATGGCCGGCGTGTTCATGAACTACTCCGGCATTACCACGCGGCTTTTGAACCTGGCCGAGCTGTGTACCCGGCGCTTTCACGGCGGGCTGGCCCAGTCCAACGTGCTGCTGAGTACCTTCATGGGCGGGCTTTCCGGCTCCAACATTGCCGATGCCGCCATGAACGCCAAGCTGCTGGTGCCGCAGATGAACGCGCGCGGCTACCCCACACCCTTTTCGGCGGCCATTACCGCGGCGTCATCGCTGATTACCTCGACCATTCCGCCCGGCATCGCGCTGATCATCTACGGCTACGTCAATAACGTCTCGATCGGGCGGCTGTTCATGGCAGGCGTGGTGCCGGGGATCGGTATGGCCCTGGCGATGATGGTGATGGTGTCGATCATGTGCCGGCGCCGGGGCTATCAGCCGCCGCAGCGCGAGAAGGTCTCGCGTCATGAATGGATCAGCGTGACCCGCGCCGGGCTGATCGCGCTGGCACTGCCGGTGCTGGTCATCGGCGGGATTCGCATCGGGGTCTTCACGCCGACCGAAGCCGGCGCCATGGCGGTGGCCTATGCGTTGATCGTTGGGGTGTTCGTCTATCGCGAGCTGCGCCCGACCACCATTGCGCTGGCCACGCGCGAGTCGCTGCTCTCGGCGGTGAACGTGTTGTTCATTATCTGCGTGGCCTCCGGTTTTGCCCGGTTTCTGACCTGGGAGCAGGTGCCGCAGACGATCACGACCTTTTTATCGGCCGAAGTGGGCAGCGCGATCGCCTTTTTGCTGCTGGCCAATCTGATTTTGCTGGTGCTGGGCATGTTTCTGGAGGGCAATGCCATTTTGATCGTGCTGTCACCGCTGCTGGCCCCGGTGGCCGCGCAGTTCGGGATCGACCCGGTGCACTTTGGCATCATTTTCATTTTCAACGCCGCGATCGGCACCATCACGCCACCGCTGGGAACGGTGATGTTCACCACCGCCAGCATCACGGGCGTGAAACTGCCCGACTTTATCCGGGCGGTGGTGCCGTTCTGGCTGCTGCTGGTGGCGATGCTGCTGCTGGTGACGTTTATCCCGGCGCTGTCGCTGACGCTGCCGGCGATGGTGTTCTGATGCCGACAGGGCCGCGCGGATGGGCCGGCCGCGCGATCTGTCAGCCCTTTTTCAGCGGCCAGTCGTAATCGAGCCAGTGCTGGAGCTGCTCATCGAACGTGCCGCTCTCCTTGAGCTGGCGCAGCCACTGATCGACAAAAAGCTTGAGGTCCATGTCCTTTGGCAGCAGCACCGCCTTTTCGGAGAAGTTGAACGGCTGGTCGGGATGAATGGCGCACAGCTCGGGATGCAGATTGGCCTGCAGGCGGGTTTCGATGGCGTCGGTCATCATCAGATCCGCCTTGCCCTGCACGATCTGATCGAAAATGGTGACGTTGTCGTCGTGGTCAACAATCGTGGCCCGTTGCAGATGGTCACGGGCAAAGCGCTCGTTGGTGCCGCCGGGATTGACGATGACGCGAACGCCGGGCCGGTCGATCTGCTCAAGGGTCTGGTAGTCGTCCTGATGGTCACAAAGCGCGATGGGTGTTTTGCCATCGCGCTGGTAGGGCGCGGAAAACCAGGCGCTTTTCTGGCGGTCAGGATTGACCGAAAT
Organism: Kushneria sp. EE4; assembly: GCF_977968315.1. The sequence continues at coordinate 2,641,384 of NZ_OZ386212.1, read as the reverse complement.
GCCGCTCATGGCGAGATCAAAACGATGGTCGTGAAAGTCCTGCATCAGCGTGGGCCAGCTGGTCGGCACCAGTTCGAGCTCGACGCCCAGCGTTCGAGCAAGATCAGCCGCCATGTCCGGGTCGAGGCCGATGAAGCGATCGTCTTTGGCACGATAGCTGAAGGGCTTGTAGTCCCCGGTGGTACCTACTCTGAGCGTGCCGCGCTCGATGATCCGGTCGAGTGCCGATGGATTCTCGGCACTGGCGGCTTCAGCGTGCGGCGACAGGCACACGCTCAGCATCAGGGTCAGGGAGACGATCCAGAGCAGGGTTGCGATCAGAGCAGAAGAGAGACGGCGCGCCGGCAGGTGGCGGGCATGGGTGCGCAGCAGTCGAACCATGAGATGTTCCATCGCAGATGAATCCGGGCATGGCACCGGACAGACGGTGTGTGGCCGGCGGGTGTCCGGCCGCAAAATGTATCGCCGCGGGAGGGTACGCTGATTGAACGCCTTTGACGACCCTGCCTGGCCCAATGGCTGAGGCGTCCATTCGGTGCGATGCGCCAGGGGGCGAAAGGCAAGGGACAGGGGAAAGCGCCGGGCGACTCCCGCGCGGTTTCCTTGATCGATTTATCCACCGGCCTTGATCGACAGCCATTGATCTGTAAAAGGAGATGCGTCATGCGCGATATTGAACTCTCACGGTGTCTGCCCGACGACCCGGATGCCACCCTGGTCGGGCGCGTCTGGCGCGGCGACGGCCCGCGAATAGTGGCCCTGCGCGGCGGCGAGCTTGTCGATATCACCGCGCACGTGGGCACCATGAGTGCGCTGCTGGACCGCGACGACCGGCTGGCACTGGCCCGCGAGGCCGGCGGCATATCGCTGGGGGCGGTCAAACCCTGGCTTGTGCAGTCGCTGGCAGAGAGCGCCACCACCCCCGATGAGCACGGCAACCGGCTGCTGGCCCCCTGTGATCTGCAGGTGGTCAAGGCCTGTGGCGTGACCTTCGCCGTCAGCCTGCTGGAGCGGGTCATCGAGGAGCAGGCCGCCGGCGATGCCTCAAAAGCCGGCGACATCCGCGCCCGGTTGCGCGAGCTGATCGGTCAGGATCTGTCAAAAATCGTGCCCGGCTCCGAGGCCGCCATGACGCTGCGCGAAGAGCTGATGGCACGCGGGCAGTGGTCGCCCTATCTGGAAGTGGGCATCGGGGTAGACGCCGAGGTGTTCAGCAAGGCCGCACCCCTGTCATCAGTTGGCTTTGGCGCCAATGTGGGCCTTCACGCCGCCTCGAGCTGGAACAACCCGGAGCCCGAGGTGGTGCTGGCCATGGACGGGCAGGGGACGCCGCGCGGGGCGGCGCTGGGCAACGATGTGAATCTGCGTGATATCGAAGGGCGCAGCGCGCTGCTGCTGGGCAAGGCCAAGGACAACAACGGTGCCTGTGCCATCGGCCCCTTCATTCGCCTGTTTGATGACGACTTCACCATGGACACGATCCGCCAGGCGCAGGTCACCATGCGTATCGAAGGTGGCGATGACGGTTTCGTGATGGAAGGGCGCAGCGACATGCGCGAGATCAGCCGTGACCCGCTTGATCTGGTCAAGCAGACCTGCGGGCGCCACCATCAGTACCCGGACGGTTTCATGCTGTTTCTGGGCACCATGTTTTCACCGGGCGAAGACCGCGACGCCCCCGGACAGGGCTTTACCCACCACGTGGGCGACCGGGTCAGCATTCATACCCCGGCGCTGGGCACCCTGATCAATCGGGTTGACCGCAGCCACGCCATCGCGCCGTGGCAGTTCGGTATCGGCGCACTGATGCGCTATCTGAACCGCTGATCCCGCACTTCGCCTGCCCATAAAAAGGCCGCCCGACGCTATCGCCGGGCGGCCTTTTCGATGCCGAGAAATCGTCAGACCACCCGAAACTCGATCTCCTCACCGTTTTTCGAATGGCGGCTCGATGGTTTGTCTGCTTAACGCAGGTCCTCAAGCAGCATGGGGCTTCCCCAGCCTTCAAGTTGTGCATCACCACGCTTGAAATATCCGGCCCAGAACGCCCTGAGTCTGTCCATGGTACGTTCACTGCGGTAGGCCGTTTTGTTGTCCTTTCCGATCAGCCCCGCACCGACGACATAGATTCGAGCTCCATCCCATTCACCCTTGAGCCCGGAGTGTTCGAGTTTTTCAAGTTCCTGGTCAGGGTCGATCGTTCTGACATTACCACTCTGGTAGAAACTGGTGATGTCTGAATTCTCCAGCATGTCGGAAAATAAAAGCACGACCTTGTGCTCTGCTTCGCTATCGCGTATCAGCGTGCTGATGGAAGAGAGATTGCCGATCAGCTCCGTTTTGGGGATATCGGGGCTGTCACCAAAACTTTCGTTGATCGCTTCACCAAGACGTCGCTTGACGTAAGTGGCCTGCTTCTGGAAACAGCTGTCAAAGCCATTGAGTGATCGCTTTGAAATCGAGTAACGCTGGTCCTGCGACAGTTGCGCGTCAATCTGTCCCTTGAGCATAAGGCGTGTGTAGTGCTCACCGGTAAAGGCGGCAAACCGTACCACCTCAATCGCGTCGCCCGGACGTATGAAGCGCAGGGTCTTGTCGATGACGGATCTTTGAATGCGCTCATCGGCATCGACCGTTTCGTCAATCAGCACAAACAGCTCGCGCGCCGGCGCAGCCTGCTGCGGCGCATCATTGCCCAGTGCCTGATAGCAGCTGGGGAAGTCATCTCGCATATCGGCATTGGCCATAAGACTTGCACCGCTAAGCACAACGCCTGCCAGCGCGATCAAATAGCGCTTCATGAAGAAGTACTCCCATCATCCAGACCCATTTCCCGACGAAGACGCGCTTCATATGCCGCGTCTTCTTCTTCCTGCTCCTTGAGCTCCTTTTGCCGACGCTCTTCCTCAAGACGCTGCCGGATGGCTGCTCGACGATCTACCGGCGCGCTGTCGTCAGGCGAGCCGCCTGTCTCCTGGGAGATCGTCTCTGTGCGCTGGCTATCCTGCACCGGGGATGGTCGCTCCAGAGGCGTCTGCGCCTCATGGGAGGTGGCGGTGGACAACGTATCGCTGGCGCGCGTGGCACGTGTACGGTGCTGATGTGCCAGATCACGTGATTCGGATTCGCGCTGTTCACGTTCAAAGGTCTCGGCATATTGCTGAAAGCTGCGATCACCGGCGTGATTCAAAAGCCGGATGCTGTCGCTGTCCGTATTATTTTGCATGGCGCGATTGAGCATGCGCTGCTGTAGCCTGGACAGATGCTTTTGAGCGATATGAATCACGCGATTGCGCCGCCTGGCATGATAGGCGCTGTACTCTTCCTTGTTACGAAACTTTCCGATATAGCTGCGGGCCCTGGAAGATTCCTTGCCGGCAAAGCCGGTGAAATAGCCAATCATCGTGCCCATGATCTGCAGAAAGACAAAGATAAAGGCCAGCACGATGAAGGTGCCCCAGCCGCCCTTGCGCTGATGGTCAATGACGCTTTGTCCCGACTCGCTGTCGGCATCACGCTGAATGCTGGCGAGTTCGTCGGGCAGGGCGGTATCGGAATAGGGGTCCTGATACTGAGCGCCGGCCATGCTGCTACCCTGTGACATCTGCTGGCTGGAGAGCATTTCATCCAGCGCCTGGCCGCGGACATAGGTCGCACCAATGGCGATGGCAACAATGAACGCCGCCGTGATGACCGTAATGGTCCAGCCCGGTTTGACGTTGGCATTGGTCCTGAGGCGATTGAGCAGCTGCCGCCATGTTGGTGCGCCGTCATCAATCTCATTGTTGTCCAGTGTCACGCCCGGCTCAGGGACCAGGTTGCCATCCTGGCCGTTAAACCAGGTACGTACCTTGCGCACCAGATGGTTATGATGGATTTCCTGGCCGGTCTTGTGCGTCAGATAGACCAGCAGGGCAGAGATCAGAAAGGCGATGCCCAGCGCGCCCTTTTGCTGCAGAGCTTCACTGGCCCCCGGGATGGTCCAGCCTGCCAGTACATAGGAAAACCCCATGGCCTCGACAAAAACCATGGCGGCGACCAGTATCCAGCCCAGCACCGGCAGTTCCCTGCGCCCGGTTTCCTGTGCCTTGTCCAGATAGCTCTGGCACTTCACAAAAAACGTGGGGCTTGCTCGCCCCCGATCCTCCAGATGCTCCATGAAATGAGAGCACAGTTCGTTTTCACTGCTGAACCAGCCGGTCTGACTGTCATGAGACTGGCTGTTTCTGGAAAGCGTGGCCACCTTGCCGATGCCCGGGAGCGCGCAGTGCACCCTTAACAGCATCAGGCTGACCTGATCCCAGAACCGATACAACAGCAGCGCTGTCAGCAGCAACAACACGATCGCGCCCAGAATGGCGCGATAGCTGTTGATCATGTAAAGCAGGTCGTTCATCTGTGTTCCCCTGGTATTTAGCGCTGCGGACGAGCCGGCTGATACGTAGCGGCCATCAGACCGGATTCACCCTGATAAAAAAGGCGACCATCCTGAGCGCGTTCGCCGCCTGTCTTGTCAAAAACGAGGTCAAGGCATTGCACCGGTGCCTGTTCGTCATCGATAAAGGCGCGATATAACAGCGTGTCCGTGCCTTCATAGACGTTGACGTGGGTACTCATTTTAAGGTCGGCGGTCTTTTGATTGGCAGCGTCGTAATAGACATAGACCTGAGGCTCGGAAGCGGGTGAGTAGTCCTTTAATACGGCAACAGGACCAACACCGACCAGGCTGTCCTGCATGCGTGTGATCAGAACGCTTCGGTTCAGGCCCTGAAGGTAGTCCGACGCCGAGTGTGAAATGGCCTTGCCGCTGCTCAGCGAATGAATGTCGCCACTGGGACGAAACTCATCCATGTAGCAGGCATGCTGCAAACGCCTGGCCTGATCACTGGCCTGAGCGTTGGCTACGGGTGAAAGCCGGGTCAAAAGGCTGCGGTTATCCTTGAGCTGGAAGCGGCTATAAAGCCCCAGATCCGCCTGGTCGATGCGTTTGCCCCCCAGCGCCAGGCCCTTGTAGGTCGACGTTGAAGGCTTTGGTTCAGGCGAGGTTTTGACGGTTCGATCACGACGGCTTTGGGGCGCTGCCGAGGAAGCGGCCGCCTTGCGCTGTGACGCGGCTACTTTTTTGTTCGGCGCAGGTTTGGACGATGATGACGGGCGAGCAGAAGAGGTTGCACTGATCTGACGGGTACGCTGCTGTGCGCTGGCGTCTGAAAGGGTCGAATAGGACAGGTTGTCCAGGCTTCGCTGGCTGCTGTTGGAGTACTGGGCGAGCGCCTGCTCTGACTGGATTTCAACGATCTGTACCCGTCGATTAAGTGCTCTGCCTTCAGGACTATCATTGCTGGCTACAGGCCTTGAAAGACCGGCGCCCTGGTAATAGATCTGCCCGGCATCAAGGCCCGCCTGCTGGAAAAGACGCGCCACGGTTTGTGCGCGCTGCTCGGACAGACGCTGATTGAGCGTGCCGGAACCTGTGGCATCGGTGTGCCCGATAATCAACACTTTCTGCTGTGTCCCTTTATAGGCATCGGCCACCTGTCGCAGCTTTTTTTGTGCCTCTGGCGTCAGTTGCGCCGAACCGGAGGCGAACATGGCCTGATCGTTGATAGTCGCACTCAGACCCCGCTCGGCCTGCCCGGAAGGCGTCTTTTCGGTATCTATCTGCTGATAGACCACCGCCAGATTGTTGGCCCGGGCAACCTCTTCGAGTGCCTTGCGACGATCATCGACCCATGAGCCGATCACCCAGCCTGCACCGGCACCGGCTGCCATGCAGGCAGCTTTCTGAACGTCATGTTGATCCTTGCAGGCCAGATAACCGGCGCCTGCGCCGATGGTGGCCCCGATGGTACGACCTGCATAGTCAGACATCGTATCCATGGTGTCCTGCATTGATGCACAGCCCGACAGCAACAATGCAGGCATCAGGCTAAGCGATACGAGACGCTTGCTCATGGCCTGGAGTTCCCTTGATGGTATTTTTAATTGAGTTTTTCTGAATGGACCGGCAACTCTAAGGGCAGACCGGGGGGCTTGCAAGGCAGGAATCAGGTTTGCCCTGACAGACTGTGTTAGAGCTCAGACCATTTAAATACCTGGCAAGGTTCTTGAGTCCAAAAGGAAACGCCGCCGCACCTGTTGATGCGACGGCGTTTTGGAAGGAGTGGAAGCGCCGCTTACGACGCCACCCGAAACTCGATCTCCTCACCGCTTTCCGAGCAGTGGCCGATCTGCACCCGGAACAGCCCTGGTTCCTGCACGCTGTCCAGCTCGGCGTTCAGGAAGTGGCGCATGTCGGGCGTGATCTGGAAGGCCACGCACTCGCTGTCGCCCGGCGCAAGCGACAGGCGCTGGAAGTCCTTGAGCTCGCGGATCGGGCGCACGACGCTGGCGCTTACGTCCTGCAGGTAGAGCTGGACCACCTCGATGCCCGCGCGCTCGCCGGTGTTGGTGACGGTGAGGCTCACTTCGAGCGTGTCCTCCAGGGCAATCTCTGCGGCCCCTGTTTCGATCGGGCCGTACTCAAACGTGGTGTAGGACAGCCCGAAGCCGAAGGGGTAGAGCGGGGCGTTGGGAATGTCCAGATACTGCGAGGCGTATTTGGGATCGACCCCCTTCGGGCGGCCGGTGTTGAAGGCGTTGTAGTAGATCGGAATCTGGCCGACGCTGACCGGAAAACTCATCGGCAGTCGCCCGGACGGGTTGACGTCACCAAACAATACGTCGGCGACGGCGTTGCCGGCCTCGGTGCCCGGCCACCAGGCCTCCAGCAGCGCCGGGGCCATGGCGTCGAGTTCGGTCAGATCCATGGGGCGGCCGTTGAACAGCACCGTGGCGACGGGCGTGTCGCCGGCTTCCGCCAGCACGCGGCGGGCCAGTTCGAGCTGCGCGCCCGGCAGGCCGATATCGGCGCGGCTGGCGGCCTCATCCGCATAATCCTCATCCTCACCGAGTGCCAGCACCACGGCGTCGGCCTGACGCACCACTTCCAGCGCGTCCTCGATACCGGCGGTGTCGGTATCCCCGATCTGGTTGGAGACGCCCTGGGCGCAGAGGATGACCGCGTCTTCCCCCAGCCGGTTGGCGATGCCCTCGCGCAGCGTCACGGTGTCGTCGTGATCGCCGTTGCCACGCCAGGAGCCCAGCAGGCGCTGAGTGTTGCCCAGCGGCCCGATCAGCGCCACTTTCTGACACTGATCCATCAGCGGCAGCACGTGCCCGTCGTTTTTCAGCAGCACCATCGATTCCGCTGCCTGTTCGCGTGCGGCGTGGCGGTGGGGCTCACTGAGCAGGCACTGCGCCTCGCGCTCGGTATCGGCGTAGCGATACGGGTCATCCAGCAGGCCCAGCGCGGCCTTGAGCCATAGAATGCGGCGCACCGCCTCGTCGATGCGCGCTTCATCGACCTGACCGCCCTGGACCAGTTCACTCAGCGTCTCCACGAAGTAGCCGGACTGCATGTCCATATCGACGCCGGCGTTGACCGACTTGCGCGTGGCCTCACTGGCATCTTCGGCCACGCCGTGGCATTCAAGCTCCATCACGGCGGTGTAGTCGGTGACCACCATGCCTTTAAAGCCCCACTCCCGACGCAGAATCTGATCGAGCAGCAGCGGGTGGCAGGTCGCCGGGATGGCGTTGAGGGTATTGAACGCCGTCATCACGCTGGCACAGCCTTCATCCAGTGCGGCCAGAAAGGGCGGCAGGTAGTGTTCGCGCAGGCGCCACTCGGACATGTCGACGGTGTTGTACTCGCGCCCGGCTTCCGCCGCCCCGTAGGCGGCGTAGTGCTTGACGCAGGCGGCCAGGGTGTCGGTAGCACCCGGATCAGTGCCCTGAATGCCGCGCACCTGGGCGCGGGCGATCCGCGAGGTCAGCAGCACGTCCTCTCCGGCGCCTTCCATCACCCGGCCCCAGCGCGGGTCGCGGGAGATATCCACCATCGGGGCAAACGTCCAGTGCACCCCGGCGGCGGCGCCTTCCTCGGCCATAATGCGCGCGGCCCGCTCAATCCCTTCCAGATGCCAGCTGGCGGCCTGACCCAGCGGAATGGGGAAGATGGTACGAAAGCCGTGGATGATGTCGTAGCCAAACAGCAGCGGAATGCCCAGGCGCGAGTGCTCGATCGCCTGTTGTTGCAGCTCGCGGGTGAATTCGACCCCGAAGGCGTTAAATACCGAGCCGACCCGGCCAGCGCGCACATCCGCCTCGATGTCGGTATTGGCCGGCGCCCCGGTGGTATCGCGGCTGCCGGCCACCTGGTTCATCTGGCCGATCTTCTCTTCCAGCGTCATCTGCGAAAGCAGCGCCTCGACCTGCTCACACAGCGCCTGATCACGCTCACGATCTACCCCGAAGGGCAGACCCGCTTTCCGGTCTGACAACATCAACGACATTTCTTCCCCCTTCAGGCCGGACGTTCGAAGTAGTGCACGTCAAAGAGCTGCGCGTCGTCACACCAGTGATCGCGCAGGGTAAATCCGGCGTGACCGGCCAGTTTTTCAAAACCTTCGCGACTGTACTTCCACGAGTTTTCGGTGTGGATGTGCTCTCCGGCCGCCAGGGTGATGATCTGGTCGTCCAGGCTGAAACTCTGATCGCGCTGGCTGATGAGATGCATCTCGATGCGCGAGGCGGCCTCGTTGTAAAAGGCCAGATGCTCGAAGTCCTCGGGCGACACGCCGGCGCCCAGCTCATCGCGCAGGCGATGGATCAAATTGAGATTGAACTCGCGCGTCACGCCCGCGGCGTCGTTGTAGGCAGCCTCCAGCCGGTCACGGTCCTTGATGCGATCCACCCCGATCAAAAGCCCGCCGCCGGGCGGCAGCTGGTCATGCACGCGCGTAAGCAGCTCGCCGGCCTCCCGGGGTGTGAAGTTGCCGATCGAGGAACCGGGGAAAAACACCACCGGGCGGGCGTCGCCTTCAAGCCCGGGCAGGGTGAACGGCGCGGTGAAATCGGCGCACAGGGCGTGGACCGCCAGCCAGGGGTAGTCATCGGCCAGCCGTCGGGTGCTTTCCAGCAGGAAATCGCGTGAGATATCCACACCCACATAGTGGTGCGGGCGCAGGGCATCAAGCAGCAGCCGGATCTTGTGGGACGCGCCGCTGCCCAGCTCGATCAGGTCGATATCCCCGCCCACGCGATCGGCGATGGCGTCTACCGACTGCTCGAGGATGCTCTCCTCGGTGCGGGTGGGGTAGTACTCCGGCTGCTGACAGATGCGGTCGAACAGCTCGGAACCGCGGTGATCGTAAAAGTGCTTGGGCGAGATCCAGCGCGGCGAATCCGTCAGCCCGATCGTGAGCGCCTCCAGCAGGCTCTGCTCGCCGCCATCTTCGGTAAGCTGGTCGTGAAACTGCACCCGGTGACGGTTGCTTGGAGAAGACAACGCAGTGGAAAGTGCCTGTGACATGACGGCCGGTCCTTTTTCAGGAATTCCAGTGATCAGGGGATCCAGATCGGGCCGCCCTTCAGAGGGCGGCCCGTACGGGGTCAGACATCGCGCGCCAGACGGATGCCGGAGAAGGCCCAGCGGGCCTGGGGCGGGAAGAAGTTGCGATAGCTGCCCCGGATATGGTCGCCGGGCGTGGCGCAACAGCCCCCGCGCAGCACCATCTGGCCGGACATGAACTTGCCGTTGTACTCGCCAAGACTGCCTTCCAGCGGCGTAAAGCCCGGATAGGGCAGAAAGGCGCTGCCGGTCCACTCCCAGACGTCACCGTAGAGCTGCTGCGGGCCAGCGTGGTCACTCTGATCCTGCGCTGCCGGTTGAAGCAGGTCGGCTTCCACGAAGTTGCCCCCGATGGGCTGATCCTCCGCGGCGGTCTCCCACTCGGCTTCCGTGGGCAGGCGCGCCCCGGCCCAGCGGGCGTAGGCATCGGCTTCATAGAAGCTGACGTGACAGACCGGCGCATTCGAATCGACCGGGACCAGCCCGCCCAGGCTCATGGTATGCCAGCGCCCGTCGACCTTCTCCCAGTAGGCGGGCGCCTGCCAGTCGGTCTTGTGGAGTAGATGCCAGCCGTCCGAGAGCCACAGCTCGGTGCGCGAGTAGCCGCCGTCCTCGATAAATCTGATGAACTCGGCGTTGGTCACCGGGCGGTCGGCCAGCTCGAACTCGGCCACGTACTGGCGGTGACGCGGCGTTTCGCTGTCAAAGACGAACCCCGTGCCGTCGTGCTCGCGCGCCGACTCGGTGGGGTAATCCATGCCAATCTGGCGCACGCCCGCCGCATAGCGGTGCCAGCGCGGTGCATTGTCGGTGAGAGTCCGGGCCGCCGGCGCCTGCTCGGCATGGTCCAGCAGCCGCTTTCGGATGTCGTCGCGATAGACCGGGTGCAGCGGGTTGCAGGAGAGGATGTGTTTGATGTCCATCACCAGCAGCTCCTGGTGCTGCTGCTCGTGATGCAGCCCGATTTCGAGGCGGTCGATGATCTCGTCGAGCTGCTCGGACGGCGGCGCGCTCAAAAGCCGTGCCATCTCGTGGTCGATGTGGGCGCGGAACTGATAGACCTGTGCCACCGTCGGCCGCGAGATCGTGCCGCGCAGATGGCGCGGGAACGGCTTGCCGTGGGTCTCGTAGTAGGAGTTGAAAAGGAAGTCATACGCCGGGTCGGGCGTCTGGTAATCCTTGAGATAGGGGCCGAGGATAAAGGCTTCGAAAAACCAGCTGACATGGGCCAGATGCCACTTGGGCGGGCTGACGTCCGCCATGCTCTGGACCATGTAGTCCTCGGTCTCGAGCGGCGCACACAGGGTCTCACTGGCGCTTCGTACGCGCTGAAAGCGACGCAGCCATTCGCGCGCGTGGGCGCTTTCGGCGTTGTCGATCGGTGTTCGGGTCGTCTGGGTCATGATGGGGCCTCACAGAGATCGCATCAACGGTTGTCGAGGTGGTCACCCGGCGCTGATGCAGGCGCGGAGTGCATGCTTGTCTTCAGCGTAGCAAGGCCTTTCCGGCATGCCCCAACGGATCCCGGGAAATTTGTGACGGTGGGTAAGGGCCGGCGGCGCCGTAAGCGCGTCACACGGTGCTAGACTGCGCCTTTCGTGATTCCCTCTGCCGGTGTTCAAGCGCTCATGTTTCGCACGCCTCGTCCGTCCATTTCCCTTTTGTGGCTGCTGGCCTTTGGCCTGGCCGCGATCAATCTGCGCGCACCCATCGTGGTCATCGGCCCGGTGCTGGAGCCGATCATGGCGTCCGTGCACATCGGTGCCGGGTCAGCGAGTCTTTTGACCACCGGCATGATTCTCTGCTTCGGGCTGCTGTCACCGTTTGCCCCGGCACTGGCGGGCCGGCTGGGGCTGGATCGCGCCATTGCGCTGGCGCTGGTCGCGGTGGCGCTGGGCAGCGTGCTGCGTGGCATTGAACTCTTCCCCGTCATGTTGATCGGGACGCTCCTTGCAGGGCTGGGCATCGCCTTTGGCAACGTCTTCATGCCGAGTCTGGTCAAGCGCGACCGCCCCGAACGGCTGGGTCAGACCATGGGACTTTATACGGTGGTGATGGGCATCGGCGCGACGCTGGCGGCGGGTACGGCGGTGCCGCTGTTGCAGATGAGCGGCCACTGGTCGACGCCGGTACGGCTGTGGGCGGGGCTTGCCGTGATCGCAGCGCTGTATTGGCTGTGGCGCGCTTTTCGACGCGCTGCGCAGCCCCAGGCCGGTGGGCCGGTGCGCATGACGGCGCTGTTTAAAAGTCCGGTCGCCTGGGCACTAACGATCTTCATGGGGATGCAGTCGCTGGGCTTTTACACCCTGCAGACCTGGATGCCGTCGGTGGCCATCAGCTCGGGCGTGTCGACCACCATGGCCGGCAATATGGTGTCGCTGCTCAACCTGGTCAGCATTCCGGCCAGCTACGTGATCGCCCGCATCGCGGCGCGCCTGCACCATCACAGCCTGCTGGTGCTGGGGTTGTGTCTGCTGATTGCCAGCGGCCTTCTCGGACTGTTGCTGGCGCCGACGCTGTCCCCTGCGCTATGGGCCATGTTGCTGGGCGCCGGGCAGGGCGGCTGTTTCAGCTTTGCGCTGACCATGATCGTGTTGCGCACGCGCCAGTCGCAGCACGCCGCGATGCTCTCGGGCATGTCACAGAGCGTGGGCTATCTGCTGGCCGCCAGCGGACCGTTGCTGTTTGGCGCGCTCAAGGGGGTGACCGGCGGCTGGGGCGTGTCGCTGGGGCTTTTGCTGGTGCTGCTGGGCGTTCAGACCGTGACCGGCCTTCTGATCGGCCGGCCGCGGATGGTCACGCTGCGTGAGGAGAGTCAGCACTCCTGATCAGGCGTTTGGGCCCCTGGCGCACGCCTCGATGCTGGCGGCGATGTGGGTGATGAGCTCGCCGTACAGTTCGGGGCCCGGGTCGATGCCGGCGCCCAGCGGGTCGAGCACGATCGAGGTGTTGATGGGCATGTCGCCGAAAATGCTGTCGATCATGCGCGGGTTGAACTGCGGCTCGGAGAAGACGCACTGAACGTTCAGCGACTCGACCCGGTCCTGCAGCTCGCGGATTCGTCCCGGCCCCGGGCTTGAGGCGTCACCGATCGAGATGGCGCCGGCGGCGTGCACGTTAAAGCGTTCCTCGAAGTACTGATAGGCGTCGTGAAAGACGATAAAGCGGGTGTCGTGAGCGTCTGCCAAGCGCTGCTCGGTGTCGGCGATCAGCCCGTCGAGGCGTTGCTGCGCGTCTCGAGCGTTGTGATGGTAGGTCTCGGCGTGCTCCGGGTCGGCCTCGGCCAGCGTTTGCGCCATGACATCCAGCCACGCCCGGGCGTTTTCAGGATCAAGCCAGGCGTGCGGGTTCAGGCCGGTGTGGCTGTGGCCGTGGTCGTCGTCGTGAGAATGGCCACCGCCGTGGGCGTGATCATGGTCATGGCTGTGTCCATCGTCGTGGGAGTGACCGTGACCGTCATCATGCGCATGCCCGTCGTCATGGCCGTGATCGTGCGCCTCGAAGGTGGCGCCGTCGCGGTAATTCAGCCGGGTCGTGCCGGCGTCGAGCAGCGTCACCGCGTCGGCACCACCGGCCAGCGTCTGGATCGAGTCGGCAAGCCAGGGCGTCAGCGCCGGGCCGATCCAGAACACCACGTCGGCGCTGTCCAGCGTCGAAGCCTCCGATGGCCGCATCGAGTAGCCGTGGGGCGAGGCGCCGGGCGGCATGACCATCTCAGGCGTGCCTAGATCGCCCATCACCTGGGCGGCCAGCGAGTGAACGGGGGCGATATCCACCGCCACGCGCGGCACATCGGCCAGCGCCAGTGAGGGGGCGAACAGCAGCGGCAGCAGCGGCAGCAGCCAGCGACGAGGATATTTCATGAAGTGCCTCAACAGGGGGTGAGTCGGGGTTAAATGTTATGTTATAACGTGACACATTAACGGCCGGCGCATTGCCTGACAAGCGCCGCCCCCTCGTCACCGCCAGGAAAAGGCATGCCCCTGTTAACGCTTGAAGAGATCGGTGTGGTCCGAAACGGCAACGTCATCCTCGATGACGTGAGTCTTGCGCTCGCCAAAAACGAGATCGTGACCATCGTGGGCCCCAACGGCTCGGGGAAATCCACCCTGCTCAGGGTGATCATCGGCGCACTCAACCCCTCGCGCGGCCGGGTCACGCGAGAGGCGCCTCTGCGCATCGGCTACGTGCCGCAGCGCCTTCAGATCGATTCGACCCTGCCCATGACGGTGGCCCGGTTCATGGCGCTGCCGCATCGAAGAGGCCGCGGCGAGATCGAAACGGCGCTGACCCATGCCGGCGCCGGTGATCTGGCCGGGCGTCAGCTCTCGGCGCTGTCCGGCGGGCAGCTGCAGAAGGTGCTGCTGGCCCGGGCGCTGCTGGAACGCCCGGCGCTTCTGGTACTCGATGAGGCCAACCAGGGGCTGGATCACCGCGCCACGGCCGAGTTCTATCGCCACATCGACCGGGTGCGTACCGAACTGGGCTGCGCGGTGCTGATGGTCAGCCACGAGCTGCATGTCGTCATGAAGGCCTCGGACCGGGTGATCTGTCTCAACAACACCATCTGCTGTCAGGGGCGCCCGGAGAGCGTGGCGACCTCGCCGGCCTGGCAGTCGCTGTTTGGCATCGAGGAGCGTGATGCGGTGGCGTTTTATCGTCATAACGAGTCGGGTCACGCCGAGCCGGCGCGTGACGCCCCGACCACCCCGCGAGAGCAGAGGGTCTGTCGCCATGCTGGATGACTTCATGATACGCGCCGCGCTGGCCGGCACCGGCGTGGCGCTGGCCTCGGCGCCGCTGGGCTGTTTCGTGGTGTGGCGGCGCATGGCCTATTTCGGTGACGCCACCGCCCACGCCGCCATGCTGGGCGTGGCGCTGTCGCTGGTGCTATCGGTCTCGCTTCTGGCCTGCGTACTGGTGGTGGCGCTGATCATGGCGCTTTGCGTATCGCTGCTCAGCGACCGGGGCTACACCATGGACACCCTGCTGGGGGTGATGGCGCATGCCGCACTGGCCTTCGGGCTGGTAGCGGTGTCGCTGGTGCAGGTGGCCCGGCTGGATCTGATGAGCTATCTGATCGGCGACATTCTCGCCGTCGGCCGGCGCGATCTGGCCCTGATCTGGGGCGGGGCGGTGCTGGTCATCGCGATCATCGCCCTGCGCTGGTCGGGTCTTCTGATCGCAACGCTCAACCCGGATCTGGCCCGGGCCAGCGGCGTTAATCCGCGTCGCGAGCAGCTGCTGTTGACCCTGTCGCTGGCCGTGGTGGTGGCCGTGGCGCTCAAGGTGGTCGGGGTGCTGTTGATCGCGGCGTTTTTGATCATCCCGGCGGCCGCCGCGCGGCCCTTTAGCCGTACGCCGGAGGGCATGGCGATACTGGCCGCGGTGATTGCCATGGTGGCCGCCAACGGCGGACTTGTGATCGCCTGGCGGCTGGACACGCCGGCCGGGCCGAGCATGGTCAGCCTGGCCGCCGTGTGTTTTGTCCTCATGACGCTGGCGGGGCTGATCCATCGCCGCCTGGGCCAGCGCCACGCTTGATCATCCTGACCGGAGAGACCGCCATGACCCTGTCCAATGCCCTTGAAGCGCCTGACGCTGTCACCTCGATGGCCCGCGCGCTGGACGCCGTTTTAGCCCCGGACTGCGATATCGCGATCGCCCCGCGCGTGCTGCCGGACGCGCTGATGGCAAGCGTTCACGCGCAGTGTCAGACCGCGCGCGGCTGGAGCCTCGCGTTCGAGGGCGCCCCGGACGCCGCGCTTGAAGCCGCGCTGCGGGGCCAGCTGCCGGCGCCCGACCACGCCGGGGCGCTGATCGATGACGTGATGATGCTGGCCCGGCTGATGGCCTCGATGCTGGCGGCGGATAGCCTGCGCATCAAGCTGAGGCTTCTGGAAGAGACCATGTGCCCGCGCTTTCACTGTGACAACGTGACCGTGCGGCTGGTGACCAGCTGGCAGGGCCCGGGCAGTGAATGGCTGCCCGAGCACGCGCTGGACCGGCGCGGACTGGGCGCGCCGTCACCGGACAAGCCCGAGACCGTGGTGGACGCAAGCGCCATCGAGCAGCTGGGCACCGGCGATGTAGCGCTGATCAAGGGCAGCGGCTGGCGCGGTGACGGCCGCGGCGGGCTGGTGCATCGAAGCCCGGCGCTGGCACCGGGGGCGCGACGGCTGATGATGAGCATCGACCCGCTCTGAGCGCCGATACCACACAGGCAGATCCAACACAGGACCAAAGACCAGGCGCCATCGGCGGCGGAATTGACCACGATCAAGCAGAGCCGGTCGGCGACGCGCGATGCTGGTCGGGTCCGATGGCGCATTTTGACGCCATCGCTGCCACTGGAGGATGCGCCATGTTCACTTCCCTGCTGGTCCCCGTGGATGGCTCGGTTCACGCCCTAAAGGCCATCAGCATTGCCGCGAAGCTGGCCGGCCCCAACGCCACCCTGCATCTTTTGCACGTGCGCGAGCTGGTACCGCACATTCATCACGGCGGGTTGCTCAGTATGCAGGAGGCCATCCAGGCGTCCTCACCGGAGGCCGCCGAGAAGGAGATTCAGGACATCCTCGAGCAGTCGCAGGCCCATCTGCGGACCTGTTTTGACGGGCGAATCGAAACCCACGGCCGCCATGGCGACCCGGCGCGGGTCATCGCGCATCAGGCCGAGGCGCTGGATGTGCAGGTCATCGTGATCGGCAGCCGGGGGCTGGGCACCTGGAGCGGCATGCTCATGGGCAGCGTCTCCCACAAGGTCAGCCACATTGCCAGCTGCATGGTCATCAGCGTGCACGATGATGACTCGCCCGTGCCGGCGGCCCAGGCCGCCGACAACCCCTACGCCGGACTATAGCCCGGGAACACAGCGCCCGGCGGGGGCGGCAGATCATTCGCGGTGCGGGTGCACCTCGCGCAGGATCATGCCGCTTTCGGGCAGGGCCGGGATCTCGCTTAAATCGATCTCGAGGTTCTGCTCGGGCACCGTCCAGTGCATGGCGTCCAGCTGCCGGATCGTCTCTTCCATCAGGCGCAGGGTGATCCACTCGCCGGGGCAGCGGTGATTGATGTGATGATCCCCGCCGCCCTGGGGAATCAGCTGCCAGGCATCCACCTCGCGCTGTTTAAAGCGCTCGGGATCAAAGGTCTCGGGCGCGGCCCAGATGGCCGGGTCATGATTGGTGCCGTACAGATCCAGCAGCAGCCGCGTGCCGCCGGACAGGGTGTGGCCCTGCCACTGCACGTCATGGCGAAGCCGGGCGGCGGCCACCGGGAAGAAGGGGTAATAGCGGCGCACTTCCTGCACAAAGCGGTGGCGGGCGTCCTTGTCGTTGACGTCCGGCCGGGTGGCCGGCCAGCGGTGCAGCGCGTGGGCGATAAAGACCATGTAGCGCGCCACGGCCAGCGTCGGGCGCAGCACGTTGATGATCTCCACGGCGACCGTGTGAATCGGCAGCAGCTCGCCGTGCTCGTCGCGGTGTAGCGCAAAGCGCACCAGCGCGCTCTGTTCCCGGCTGTCTTCGTGCGCTTCGGGGTCGCGGCGAATCTTTTCCACCAGCTTGCCGATCCAGTTCTCGGCATCGTCGCGACTGCGGCGCGCCTGCCAGTGGCGCGGCCCGACCGTACCGGCGCCGTCGATCATCGCGGCCAGCTGATGGGTGCGCCGCTCGAGATCGGCTTCCGGCAGCGCCACGCCGGCCCAGTCGCACACGGCGCGACAGAGAATGAACTGACACTCCTTGAACAGATGGATCTCCGCCATCGTCTCCCACCGGCCCAGCGCGCGCTGCCACTCGGCCGTAACCCGGTCGGCCAGCGCCTCGATACCTGACGGCGACATCAGGTCCATGAACATCGCCTTGCGGTGGCGGTGCGCCGCGTCATCAAGGCCCTGTACGCCGCCGACGCCGAAAAGCGTTTTCTGCAGCCGCACGGGGGCGGCGCCGGCGCGTCGGCAGGTTTCGGTGTTGTAGAACAGCTTCGCAGCCTCCGCTCCGCGCAGGCACAGCGTGTTTTCAAACAGAATGCGCGCCCTGAAGATGGGGCTTTCGTGCGCCCGGCAGCGATTGCCGATATAGAGATAGCCCTCGCCCATCAGATCCAGCGTGCTGTCCAGGCGATGTTCAGCAGGAATGTCGGTCATGGCGTGTCCCCGTGGCAACAGATTGAGCGATCAGCAGGGCGGCAATCGACAAACGCCCCGGGCTGGCTTTCAGCATAGGAAAGCCAGCCTGGCAGGGCTTTAACAAAAGCCGATTTTTGCCCGGGGTGGGGCGTTATACGAGATGTGACAGCCCCAGCGCCTCGAGACAGGCGGTGAGCGAGCGCTCGCTGCGTTGCTCGTAGAGCGCGAACTCATCCTGCATCGAGGCGCCAAGGGCGGCTTCAAATTCGCCGCGGCTGTCGGTGTCGGCATACTGCTGCGCCTGGCTCTCGCCCAGGTTGGACTGAAAGATGCCCGCCGCGCTGACCGGCAGAAAATCCTCGTAGGTGATGGGGCGCGCCCGAACGACCCCTCGCTCGATCAGGGCCTCGATCAGCGCGTCACGCTCGACGGGCAGGGCCTCGGGATCATCGATCCGTGCGCCCTCCACCGGCTGATAGTCAAACCAGGCCAGGCCCTCGCGGCGCAGGGTCGCCTCGTCATCGGGAAAATCCTGAAAAGCCTCCGCCAGCGCGCGCTGATGGGTGGCACCTTCCAGACCGTGAGTGACCTCGCGGGCGGCGGCCAGCAGCTCGTCGTAGCGCTTTCGCCCGCGCCGGGTGAGGGCGGCGCCGCGCTGTTCGATCTCGCCAAAGCGCGCCGTATGGGTGCCGGTCTCGCCGCCGCCGTCGGCGGGGAAGACGATCGGCTCTTCCAGCGCCTTGAAGCTGGTCTGGCGCAAAAGGATCGGGCAGTCACGCCGCGGCGGGCCTTCAATGGTCGCCTTGGGGCTGATGCCCCATTCGGGCATGGCCTGCTGGGTGGCGTCGATGTCCAGCGTGCGTGGGGTGAGGTGGTTGATGTGCGGGCCGTGAAAGCACACCACATCGGCGACCAGCCGGTGGGCCTGATGAAAGGCGTGGTAGGTCTCGGTATCGACCGTGGCGTGGCGGTGCCAGCGAAAGGTCTCCAGCGCCTCGATCACAAAGGCGGTGGCGTCCTCATCATTGAGCCCGCCGTCCGCATCAAATTGATCCAGCAGGGTCAACAGGCGGTCGGTGAAGATCTGCCGGCGCTCCAGAATGGCCGCGGCGCGCTCGCGCAGGTCGTCATCCTCGATCAGCTCCAGACGCAGCAGCGAGGTGAAGACCCGAAACGGATTGAGGGCGAGCGCCTCGTCCTCCACCGGGCGAAAGGCGGTGGCGTGCACCGGCATGCCGGCCGGCGCCAGGTCGTAATAGCCCACCGGGAACATGCCCATCACCGCGAATACCCGGCGCATGGTGTGCAGCTCGCCGGCCGTGCCCAGCCGAATCGCGCCGTGACGCTCGATCTCGATGCGTGCCATCTCGCTGCCGCCCTGAGCGGTCAGGGCGTTGTCATCGGGGGCGTGATAGAGCGTCTGCGCGTTGATGTCGGCGACCAGCTTCAACAGCGTGCCGTACTGGGGCACCTCGGCGCGGTACATGTCGGACATGGCGCTGGAAAAGCGGGTGCGAATATCATCGGAACTGACGTGCCGGTCCATGAGGGTGCTCCGTGGCAACAATGAACGTGTCTTGATTTAACGCCCGAGGGCGGTCGGCGTTCAAGCGTCGTGATGGTGGTCACGGCCGTTGATCCGCCTCATCGGTTACGCTGTTGCCTCGAAGGTCGCCAATGCTGAACAAGGAGTGCCCATGACAAGCGTTGAATATTATCTGCTGGATGTGTTTACCGATGCGCCATTTGCGGGCAATCAGCTGGCGGTATTCATGAATGCCGACGGGCTTGAAACCGCCACCATGCAGTCAGTGGCCCGCGAGCTTAACCTGGCCGAAACGGTATTTCTGGGGGCTGCCAGCGCCCCGAATCACTACCCGATGCGGATCTTTACGGCGACTCATGAGCTGCCATTTGCCGGGCATCCCACCGTGGGTACCGCTCAGCTGCTCGCCGAGCTGGGTCTGGTAAGCCGTGATCAGACGCTAATCCTCCAGCCGCCGGTAGGGGAGCTGTCCATTGATTACGTGGGCGAGAAAGCCACGTTCACCACCGCCCGGCCTGCCAGTATTACCCCCAGCGCGCTGGACCAGACCACTGCTGCCGCGCTGCTCGGCCTGCAGGGCCATCAGGTCGTCGGCGCCCCCGTGGTCTCTTCCTGCGGACTGGCCTTTCACCTGATCGAACTCAGCGATACCCGGGCCCTGCAACACCTGCAGATCTCCGAAAGCGTGTGGGCAAACGCAGTGGCGCCGAGCGGCACCGAGCAGGTGTACCTGTATGTGACCGGCGTGTCGGCGGGTGAAGACACCGTGATTCGCAGCCGGATGTTCTCCAGAGAGCACGGCCTGTGTGAAGACCCCGCCACCGGCAGTGCTGCGGCCGCGCTGAGCGGCTATCTGGCAACGGTAGGGGACGCCAGACGCTGGGTGATTCACCAGGGCGTGGAAATGGGCCGGCGCAGCGTGATCGAAACCGCCATGCATCACGACCGGGTTCAGGTCGGTGGCAACGCTGTGCTGGTGGGGAAGGGGGAACTTTATCTGCGCGAGTGATACTGCCTTGCCTGCCCGCCGGGGCGTTGGCCCGCTTCCTTCAGGCGAAAAGCGCCCTGAGGTGGGCGAGCAGTTCGCCGTGATAGAGCACGCTGACCATTAGGCTCAGCCCCACCAGCGCGACGGTCAGCGCCGTTACCCGCATGGCCCAGGTGGCCGATACGGTCACGGGGGCACTGCTGATCGTGATCACGCGCAGGCGCACGCCCGCCCAGGCGTACGTCGCCCCGGTGGTCACCAGCAGGAGCACGCCGGCCCAGGTCAGCCAGTACTCGTGATGGGCAAACCCGCCGCGCAGCAGCAGTATTGATAACAGCAGCATCACAAAGGCAGTGCGCGACCAGGCAAGGCCCGTGCGTTCGGGCTGTAGACCGGGGTCGCGATCGAGGGCCGGTTCAGGCTTGAGCATGGCGCTAGCCCCACACCAGCAGCAGGCCGAGCACCAGGGCCACGGCAGTGACAAACAGCGCCAGAATCAACAACAGCCGCGTATAGGGCAGGGCAGCATCAGTGCGCATGGCGCGCTCGTTGCCGGCCCAGCGCCGATAGGCCGCCAGAGAGAGCAGGGCGCCGGCCAGCGAGAGCAGCACGGCCACGGCCTCGCGCGCCCAGGGCGTGGCGATATCCGGCGCGAACTGATAGATGCCCACGGCACCGGCCATGAACGCCAGCGCCGTGCGAATCCAGGCCAGGAAGGTACGCTCGTTGGCCAGCGAAAATCGATAGTCCGGATGGTGGCCCTGGCGCTGCCAGCGGGGTTTGAAGGCGCGTCGGCGGTTGGGGTCGGGAGACGGTGTGGTCATGGTCGAGACTGCGTGATCGGTGGCGTAAAATAAGGGCATGACACGCCCCTGACTCGATCAGGGCCGCGGGGCACCTCACACGATAATGATTCATGGTAGCAGGAGACCGGCATGACCCTTCTTACAAGAAGCTGCGCCCTCGGCGCGCTGATGCTGCTGGCGGGCTATCTCTTTGGCGCCGCGCTGCAGCGCGACTGGGCGTTTGTGCACTGGCCGCTGCCGGTGCAGCTCACGGTCATCGTGTTTGCCCTTGCCGCGACCGGGGTATGGACCGGCGTGCATCTGTTCGTGCGTGATCAGGACTGAGACTGATACCCCACCATGATGACCAGCGCCCCGGCCAGCGCCAGCCCACCGCCAAGATAATCGCTCATCTGCAACGGCTGACCATCCACCAGGCGCAGCCACGCAAGCGCCGTAATCAAATAGACGCCGGCGTAGGCGGCATAGATGCGCCCGCTGGCGGCCGGGTGCAGCGTGAGAAGCCAGGCAAACAGCGCGAGTGCCACCGCCGCCGGCACCAGCCACCAGGCGCTGTTGGAGAGCACCCACCAGCGATAGACCAGATAGCAACCGACGATCTCGGCCAGCGCCGTGACGATAAAAAGCAGGGTGGTGATAACCGGGGCCATGGGCGCTCCGCATTGAGGTAGAGGGCGCACTACTCTGACACAGGGGCTGGGCAAGGCAAAAAGTGCTGGCTAGAATACGCCTTGGGTTCGCCGGTATAGCTCAGCTGGCAGAGCAACGCATTCGTAATGCGTAGGTCGGTGGTTCGAGTCCACTTACCGGCACCCGCAGAATTTCAAAGGCCCGGCGCATATGCGCCGGGCCTTTTTTTGTTTGAAATTCGTATTAATGCTGCGCAACGCGTGGTCATGGACGCTTATATGCTGATAAAAAGTAGGTTTAAAGTTTTTAATATCTAAAAATTTATAATGTAAAGCATGTTTCATGCGTTCATATTAGATTTGCAGTGTGCGATGTATAAAGTTTAAGTGTTTTTAGAAAGTCGATTTTAAGTTATGCAGTCTACGCTTATAAGTTTCAGCTTCTTCATGTTTGCACGATATTAGTCGGCCAACCCTTCCCATGATACTGTCGTATCTTTGTTGCCAGTTTTCTGAATTTTTATTTTGTTTAACATCTTTTTCTAGTTGATGTATTGTTGCGCGTATTTCCTTTCTTTCCCTTTTGTTTATAGATAGATTTTTATGATATACAGATAAGCTAGTTACTATCATGGCAGAGCCTGAGCCAAGATTACCTTCACCGCGCTTTGCTATTTGAGTTTTATTGCGCTTGATAGAACAGCCTTTTTTCTTGAGCATGCTCGCCGTTTGCTGAATGGCATAATGTTTTTCTTTTGATGACATAATATTTTTTTTAGAAATCGTAATGTCATCTGCGAAGCGGGTGTAATTTAAGTTTTTGCTATGCAGGTTATCCGCTAGTCTAGGTTCACAATCCCAAAAAATTAAATTAGCAATATAGCTGCTTGTACTTGCACCTTGTGGAAGAAAACCATTTAAAGTTGTTAGTTTTAAAAGAAGCTGCGAGACATTAGGAGAAAACCCGTAGCATTTTCTAAAAATGGGTAAAATATGCTGCGCCTTAATAGAAGGAAAAAAGTCAGCAACATCTAAAAGTATAATGCTTGAACTACCAGTATGCGGTGTTGCATTGCTGTAAATACTACGCTTTGAGCTAGGGCTCTTGATACATCCATGCAAATAATTAGGAAACTCAGTTTTGGAGAAAATGTTATCAACAATCTTTCTTTGCATTCTTTTTAAAGTTGACGAGGCTTCATAAACTATTCTTGGAGTGCCATCTTTCTTTCTTAGTTGTATTTTCGTATAAGAATTGTTCGCGTTTTCGGCCGTTTTCAACACGACTTCAGTCTGTTCGCCTATAGAGCGAGCAAATGATGGAATGCTATTAATAGGATTGTAGGGGTAGGTGATATAGTTCATAAGTTAAAGGCTAAGTGACTTGACATGCTAGATTAACCATTCAATTACTCGCTCCAGAACCTCTGACAAATAATAAAGAGCAACTGAAATTCTCAGCATTCTCTTGATATGTTTGTCGATCTGATTGCTACTAGCGAGTTGATCTCCTAACCCAGCATCGATTTTACCGATATTGTGCTTGCGTACATCAGATTTATTCCTGACGACGTCTTTAGAACGTTTGAAAAACATGATTGCTATCTCTTGAGCGAGCCACATGGCCCCGCCGCCAAACCAAGGTCGATCAAGGGATATCGGTAAGATCTAATCAAGCCACGTCGCCCGTTTCTCGTAGAGAAACGAAGCCCGCCGCTAACTGGCAAATTTCCGAATTATTTGGCCGTTGACGCGGTACTGCGGAGCAGTGTTTCACGTCGCTTGCCAGCCGATTCGTAGGCTGCCGCTGTTTTGCGGGGACGAAGGACCCTCAACTACATACTTTAGGGTCGATTGCCGTTAAGCAATCTTGCTTTCCGAACCTTGGAGCAATCATTCATTTTAAAGAGCACCTAGGCGAAGCGCCTAGCCTGAAACCAGAATATACAAAAAGTTACCTTTCAGTAAAATGTACTTTAGTCTAAGTAGAGTGTTGAACATAGATGCGGTACATGGCGGTCCAGCTCAAAACAGCTACTACATTGCCGCAGCCTTCCTTGACTGAGGGCCCCTCATGTGCGGACGGCATGTATTGCCAAAAGGCAGCCGACAACTCCTGTTTCGTGTGTGCAATCTGCAATCGATGATGCCAAGCAGCTGCACCATCTGCTAAAAGAATAGGACGCTAATCCCGCGTGGCCCTACGTTTTCCTTCAATTCCACCATAAACCTCCGTACTCCTCGTCTCACCACCCTTACACGACGTCATCAGCTCCCTCACCACGCGTCTTTCATGGGTCCTGATGCTGGTTTCCCTGTCCCGGTAGTGCGCATTGGCCAGCCAGTTGAAGCTGCCAACGATGGCGTAGCGTTTATCCACAATCAGACACTTCTCGTGCGTCTTGCGATCCACAATGGTCAGCCGGCCCTTGCGACTCTGCCTGCCTGTTTCTTTCAAACTGCCCAATGCTCTGAGCGCCGTATCCGACAGTTTGTGCTGTCCGTCCCGGTCACTCGCGCCATAGGCAACATGGACATTGACGCCGCGCTTGAGGGCACTTGCCAGCAGTTCACAAAACCGGTCGTTCACGACCCGGTCGGATAACCAGCCGGAGACGATCATCAGTTCCTTTCTGGCCGTCTGGAGCGCGTGGGTCAGTTCACTGTGATGATCACGGCCCTGTACCAGGTGGTTTTTGGTCGCGGTGCTTCTGGTGACGGGGGCTGACTTGTTGTCGGCGGTTCGAGTCCCATTGCCGGCTCGCGCTTTCTGCTTGAGAAAACGCCGGGTGCCGTACCAGCTGATCCAGGCGGTGAAGGTCTGTACGGCCATCAGAACAGGCCATTCAAGCGTCAGCACCGACCACAGCGTCCAGCCGATGGCGGCGACAATGCCCAGCCGGCGATGAAGCCGGGTCAGACACAGCACCGAGACAAAAATAGCCAGCTGGTAATGCAAAAACGTCATCAGGAAATGCTCAAAAAATCAGCATGTTACCTGTGATCGTCGGGATGGGCCATGTTTGATGGGGGCTGGCGGCCAATCAGTGCCCGGCCTGCTCTTTTGCAACGTCAATCACCCCGGTTTGAACACGGGCTGATGCTGCGCCATGACCGTGATGGTGCGCATGGCCCAGCTTTCGACCTCGAGCCATGCCCGCTCGGTCTGGTCGTTACGCGGCATGGGCTCCATCCAGATCCGCTCGTCGTTCCATTCAATCGCGCCGTGCCAGCCGCGGTTGTCCGGCCGGCGCACCAGCAGAATCGCGGCCGTGGCGGCGCCGTAGGTCAGCGCCTGCTTGTGCGTCTCGAAGGGGCGGTAGGCGGTGGTCATTGCAGCCTCACGGTGGGCAGTTCGTCCCAGCGGGTCGACCAGCGCTTCGAGCGGTGGTTGCTGCGCAGCTGCCACGGTGCGTTCTGGCGCTGTACGCCGACGGTGACCGTGCCCCGCCCGTACTGGCCGTTGAGCTGATCCAGCGCCGACATCAGCCGGTCGCTTTTGTCTCTATCAGCGTCGGGCTGCGGGGGCTGGAACACGTCGAGCTGCTGGCCGGTCGCCTCGATCAGGTCCATCAGCTGGACGCCGCACTTTTGATAGCGAATGCCGCGGTCCTTCCAGAGCCGCTGCAGGGCGCGCTGGGCGGCGCGCACGATTTCGAAGGTGTTGTCGGTCGGGTTCGGCAGCGCCACGGTCATGCTGTCGTGGTCCTGCGCCAGATGCGGCAGGTACTTGTTGGTTCGAAGCGTGACCCGCAGCGCGCAGGCCAGGCTTTGCTGGCGTCGCAGTTTTTCGGCGCCGCGGGCGGCGTGGGCGCGTACGGCCTCTGCCACTTCACGGCGGTCGGCGGTCATCTGCCCGAACGAGCGGCTGGTCATGATCAGCTTTTTGCTGTCGTGCGCGTCGTTCATGTCGATGCAGCGGGTGCCGGCCAGCTCCCGCGCGGTGCGCTCGACGACCACCGAGAAGCGCCGGCGTATCCATTTGGGGTCGGCCCGGGCGAGATCCAGCGCGGTGTGAAGGCCCATCTCATACAGTCGAGTGGTGACGCGCCCGCCGATTCCCCAGACCTCGCCGACCGGCGTGCGCGCAAGCAAGGCAAGCGTGTCGGGGCTGTCGGCGTCGTCGATGATAAACACGTCCCGGGCGGCGCCATGCTTTTTGGCGTGGCGGTTGGCGAGCTTGGCCAGCGTGCGCGTGGGGGCCACGCCCACCGAGACCGGAATGCCGGTCCATTTGTAGACGATCCGGCGCATCTCCTGACAGTGGGCGGGCAGGGCGGCGCGGTCGAAACCGGCAAGGTCCAGCCAGCTCTCGTCGATCGAGTAGGGCTCAACGCGGGGCGTGAACTCGCCCAGGGTGGCCATCACCCGGGCGCTCATGTCGCCGTAGAGCTCGTAGTTGCTGGAGCAGAGCACCAGGCCGTGATCAAACGCCGCGCGGGGGAGGTGATGCATGGGGGTGCCCATGGCGATGCCGAGCGCCTTGACCTCCTGGGAGCGGGCGATCACGCAGCCGTCGTTGTTGGAAAGTACGGCGACCGGCACGCCGTGCAGCTTCGGGCGAAACACCCGTTCGCAGCTGGCGTAGAAGTTGTTGCAGTCGACCAGAGCAATCAGTGCCGTCATCGCCGTACCCGCCGCAGAATGTCGGTGACCACGCCCCAGATCTGGTAGTCGGCGTCGCGCAGGGGAATGGGCATGTAGCACGGGTTGGCGGAGTGCAGCGCCGGTGGGCAGCCGCGGCAGCGCAGCTCCTTGACGATCATCTCGCCATCCACGAGTGCGATGACGATATCGCCGTGGCCGGCCTCGATCGAGCGGTCCACCAGCAGCCGGTCACCGGCATAGATTCCCGAACCGTCCGGGCCCTGCATCGAATCGCCGTGCGTTGTGAACAAAAACGTCGAGGTCGGCCGCGGGATCAGCTGCTCGTTGAGGTCGATGCGTCGGGCGTCGTAATCCTGCGCGGGCGAGGGGAAGCCGCTGATGCCGCCGCGCACGTGATAAATGGCCCAGGGGATGCTGCGCGGCGGCGGGTCGATCGCCAGCGAGCGCATTCGGGTGACATGAAGCATGCCGGTTGCCTGCGTTGGTGAATGTCAAAGTGCTGTATATGTATACAGCATAACGCGGCGGTGCTTCTATCCTGGAAGGGGCGTTATTCGACCAAACGATGAGGGTAGATGGTACCCGCCAGCGAATAATGATCAGCGCCCGCTACACTTCAGCTGTGCGCGTCCAGACACGGCACGGCGGCCCTTTTAGCCCATTCGGCCGGGCCACTGACGCCAGCACTTTTCTTTAACCCGGGAGGATCACGCATGCGCGTGGCGTATCGAATGCCCATGCCCACCATGGTGCCCAAGGGCGAGCAGGACCTGGCTTACAACCCGGCCGCCGAGCGCTGGCAGCAGTTTTTTGCCCCGCACGGGTACGCCACCTTTCTGGCGGAGGTGGTACAGGACGATGACGCCGCCGCGCCCTGGCAGGAGGGCGACTGGCTGGTCGTCGATCCCTTGCTGTCACTGCGTGATGGCGTGCTGGTGGTGGTAAGACTCGATGAGGCGCTGTATGTCTATCGCTATGCCCATCGCATCAATCTGCCCGTGCTGGAAGGCCTTGACGGGCAGCTGTGGACGGGGGATCTGACCAACGTAGCGGTGGCGGGGGTGGTGTCGCATCAGGTGCGGGCGGTGTATTGAGCCGTCGAGCGTGGCCACCGGGCTTCGGCCGGCCACGCTGACAGGTGATCAAGTGCGCTGATTAATCCGCCGGCATCACCCGCAATACACGCCCTTCGGGGCTATCGGTCAGCAGATAGATCGCGCCTTCCGGGCCGGTGCGGACATCGCGGATGCGCTCATCGAGTTCGCCAAAGAGCCCTTCGACGTCTTCGGCCTGAGTACCATCGTCCGAGAGCGTCACGCGGCGCACTTCGCGATCGACCAGTGCGCCGACGAGCAGGTCGCCCTGCCACTGAGGGAACAGCGCGCCGTCGTAGAGGGTCATGCCCGAAGGCGCGATCGAGGGCGTCCACTCATACAGCGGCGACTGCATGCCGGGATACTCGTCAAAAGGCGTTACACGAGCGCCGGTGTAATCCAGACCGGTGGTCGCGACCGGCCAGCCGTAGTTGCCGCCCGGGACGATGATGTTGATCTCGTCGCCGCCCTTGGGGCCGTGCTCGTGCATGATGATGCGGTCGTCACTATCCACCACCAGGCCCTGCACGTTGCGGTGGCCGTAGCTCAGGATCTCGGGTCGAGCGGTGTCGTCACCCACAAAGGGGTTGTCCGCCGGAACGCTGCCATCGGCGTTCAGGCGCACGATGGTGCCGATGTGATTGGCGGTGTTCTGGGCCTGCTCGCGGTAGTCAAAACCATCGCCGAGGGTAAGGATCAGCGTGCCATCCGACAGCCACGCCAGGCGGCCGCCAAAGTGAGCGTCGCCGCGCTTGGCCGGGTCCACCCGAAAGATCTCCTCGACCTGCTCAAGACCGTCATCGGCAAGGCGCGCCCGGCTCAGACAGGCGTGATTGGCCGCCTGCGTGCCGCATGAATAGGCAAGATAGAGCGTGCGGTCCTGCTCGAAATCCGGTGACAGCAGCACATCGAAAAGCCCTGACTGGCCCGAGGCAAACACCGCCGGCACGCCGTCAATTGAGGCGGTGAGCGTCTCGCCCTCGGCGCTCAATAGCCGCAGCCGCCCGGGGCGCTCGGTGACCAGCATGCGGCCGTCGGGCAAAAAGGCCAGCGACCAGGGGTGCTCCAGCCCTTCGGCGACGGTGTCGATCCGGTAGTCGGCGGCTTCGGGCTGCGCCAGTGCCTCCGTCGTGGGCGCCATACCGGCCGTACCTGCTGCCAGCAGGGCCACTGCCATCGTGTTGGCCGCTCTGGCAGGGGCGCGCTGATGACGGGTGCCTCTCAACAGCCCCAGCACTACGCCGGCGATACCGGCGCTGATCAGCATGGCGATCATGCCGGCGGCGGTGCGGGTGGCCGCAATCAGCGTGGGCATGGGCGCGAAATGATTGACGATATGGAAGGTGGCCCACAGCGCCGCCATGGCAAACAGTGCACAGAGCACCGGGCGGTGATGGCCGTTCCAGAGACGTCGCGAAACCCAGAGCGCCGCGACCTGAGAGATGACAAAGCCGACCGAGAAAAGCGCGGCATAGACGGGGGCGAACCTCACCAGATCCCCAAGGGTAGTCGTCAGGCGCTGCATGACCGGGATATCCACACCCATCTGTTGCAGTGCCGCCAGGTTCATCTGGGTCTGTACGATGCTGCCCAAAAGCGTTCCGATAAGCAGGGCGATGGCGAAGTGAATCGTCGTGGTAAGCCAGGCAGGCCGGTTGTGCATGGTGTTGACCCTTGAGCCGCGGTGGGTGACAGAGGCGGGGCCGCCGCTGCCCTTTGATGGCCTCAAGCGTACCCTGCTTTCCTCAGCTCGGGTTTAAGGCGGCAGGCGACGGCAAAAGGCTGCCCCGGTCGCAGTCTGATATTTTGAGCGCCCTGTTCGGGAGCAAGGGTCGGGAGGAAAGACGCAATGAAGATCAACGTGGTCGGCACGACCGGCGCTGGCAAGAGTACGCTGGCGCACAGACTGAGTGAGGCGCTGTCGCTGCCCTATATCGAAATGGACGCGCTTCTCTGGCTGCCTAACTGGCAGGAAAAGCCTGATGCGCAGTTTCTGGCAGAGGTCAAGGAGGTGCTCGCCAGCTCGCCCGGCTGGGTGCTGGACGGCAATCTTGATCGCACCCGCGCCATCAAGTGGCGCGACGTGGACATGGTGATCTGGGTCGATACCGGGTTCTGGCGCACGATGAGCCAGGCTATTACCCGGGCCGTGCATCGCGCCTGGACGCAGCAGGAGCTATGGCCCGGCACCGGCAACCGGGAAAGCTTTAAAAAGAGCTTTTTCAGCCGGGATTCGATTTTGCTCTGGACATTGAGCACCTGGCGACACAATCGCCGACGTTACGTCACGACCATGGCGGACCCACGCTACCGGCATATTCGATTTGTACGGCTGTGCCGCCGAGATGAAATCGATCGGTTTGTTCGAGTCATTACCGGACAAGACGAACGCAAGGAGTGATGTGCTCCCGGCCGATTATGATGGTACTGGTAGCTAACACAGCATGCAGGTGTGATGCCGTATGCTTATCTAAAGGATATCCGAGATAGAATTTCGACAATCCTTGAGGCGTAGTGTCCTTCAGGATCAAGGTCAGGGTCGAATACGGAAACCGTCATCCCGATGCAGCGGGGATCTGGCGCGAACCTGTTCAGGATACAGATGAGCGCTTCCGGGGCGATGCCGGGTGTACCTGGGCAATCCACAGCAGGCATGGTGGCCTGATCCAGAACATCTACATCAAAGTGTATCCAGAGTTTCTTGTCAGAAAGCAGCCCCGGTGCCTGGCTGATGCGCTCAATAACACCTGCAGGCCCCAACCGGTTGGCCTCAAAGACGTCGATCCGGGTGATGGCGGTCTCGTTGATATCCGGCCACGCAAAGTCCGTGTCCCGATTTTCACGCTCGCCCAATTGAATAACGTGGCTATCTTCAATCAGAGGGCCGAGGACCCCGGGCCATTCGGTGCCCAGCGCCTCACCTCGTCCTGTTGCCAAAGCAAGATCCATCCCTGCCACGGCTCCGAGGCTTTGCTCCGCGTCGTAGTTGCCGGGGTGACGGAAATCACTGTGTCCATCGATGTGTAGTAGCGAGAGCCTGTGCATTCGACACATTCCAGCGAGCGCGCCAAGCAAAACAGAGCAGTCTCCGCCAATGACGAGTGCAAACTCGTCCTGCTGGTGGCATCGACATACCAAATCGGCAAGCTTGAGATTAAAAGCCCGCATGGTATAGCCATTAAGCAATCGTGTTCCCGCCTGGGGAGCCGCAGAATATACGGGGCGGGGGAGTTCGATCACGTCGGTTGCGTCGATTGCATCGAGAAGACCTGCGGCCATCAGCGCTGATGGAGAGCGCCATGTGCCCGGCTCATGCTCGGGGCGCAGTGGACTCAGGCCAAGGTTGGAGGGCGCCAGAATGACTTTCATTACACTTAAAGCGCCTCTGATTGATTCATTTGAATCGTTACGCGTTATCAACATCAAGCTGTCAACGCGATAACGTTTGTCTTTGTTTTACGCCATATAATGTATCGTCATGAATGACAATAGCCCACACATAACGTCTCTACTTGGTGCCTCCCTCTATCCCGTATAACGCCCTTGCCTGCCTCCGATGGCTACCCCCTTGGGTAACGATGCCGTCTTTGTCAGTGGCCACCCTTTGTCTGTAACCCCGTGTCGCGTCCGGTGTCCGAGCGTCATGGATGCCTTTTCCGTGCGACATCGACTGTTTCGAGAGCGACGCTTTCAACTAACGGAGGGCGATACAGTGTCCATAAAACCGTGTATACGTGTCTGTTAGCGACAATTTAAGAGGCGACTGTTGTAGCCGGGATGAGGCATCATGAATGCCATGGCAACCGTGCTTTCAACAGATCGCAGACGAGTCTGCCAAAACAATTACAAAAGCAGGAAAAGTTGAGGAGGCATGACGACATGTTACCTGACCACAAGGCAGGCCCTGTAGCGGGAGCCGGCGGCCTGGGCACGCCGCAAACCATCGGTTTCCTATTGCTTGATAACTTTACGCTGATTTCGCTGGCCTCGGTGATTGAACCGCTGCGCATGGCGAATCAGCTGGCCGGGCGTGAGCTGTATCGCTGGTACACCCTGACTCATGACGGCTCGCCGGTGCGTGCCAGTGACGGTCTGCAGGTGACGCCTGATGTCTCGATCACCGTGCCCTTGTCGCTTGACTGGGTGGTGGTCTGTGGCGGCGTTGCGCCGCAGCACAGTGTCACGCGAGAGCATGCGCACTGGCTGCAGGCACAGTCGCGTCAGCTGCGACGCATCGGCGCCATCTGTACGGGCAGCTGGGCACTGGCCAGGGCGGGGCTGCTGGATCACTACGAGGCCAGCATTCACTGGGAGTGTCTGGCTTCCATGCAGGAAGCCTTCCCCAACGTGGCGCTGACCACGCGACTGTTCTCGATCGACCGCGACCGGTTCACGGCCTCCGGCGGTACGGCGCCGATGGACATGATGCTCAACCTGATCGCCCGCGATCATGGTCACGAGCTCTCGGCGGGCATCTCCGAGATGTTCATCTGCGAGCGGGTGCGCAACGAGCAGGACCACCAGCGTGTGCCGCTCAAGCACGTGCTGGGGACGACCCAGCCCAAGCTTCTGGAGATCGTGGCGCTGATGGAGTCCAACCTCGAAGAGCCGATCGAGCTGGATACCCTGGCCCGCTACGTCAACGTCTCCCGGCGCCAGCTGGAGCGGCTGTTCCAGCGCTACCTGCACTGCTCGCCGTCACGTTACTACCTCAAGCTGCGGCTGGTACGGGCGCGTCAGCTTTTGAAGCAGACATCGCTGTCGATCATCGAGGTGGCCTCGGTCTGCGGCTTTGTGTCTACCCCTCACTTCTCGAAGTGCTATCGCGAATACTTTGGCGTGCCGCCCAGAGGCGAGCGCTCGGGCAGCAATGTCTGGTATGGCCGCAATGCCAGCGCCGCGACTGCCCTGCAGCAGGGCAAGATCGTGGCGGTAGAGCCGGCCTCCAGCGAGCCCATGTCGAGTGCGATGATGTCGCTGGTCTACGCCCAGGGCGAGCCGACCTTTGCCAGCGTGCCGCTGACGCGCTGACGTCCGGCTGGTTCAACCGTCAGGCTCCATCAAGGGAGCTGCCCCGACCGGGGCAGCTCCTTTTTTGTGTCTGTTCTTCAGAGGCAGGAGATGCACGGTCATGGCCGGCCTTCGGGGCGGGTCATTTTGTTTGCGGCCCGATGACGGTGGCGTCGCTCTTTGGCAGGGCATGACGCTTTTGGAATTTTCCCCGTCGTTTCCAGGCGTCGGATGAAGCCGGGGCAGGGATATGCTCCTCGCATTAGCCACAATCTGGAGCCTGACCATGACCCCTGCCGAACTGCATGACGACGCCATTGTGATCGATGGCCTGATCATCGCCAAATGGAACCGGGAGCTTCTGGAAGACATGCGCCGCGGCGGTCTGACCGCAGCCAACTGCACCGTCTCGGTCTGGGAAGGGTTCAAGGCCACGGTCGATAACATCGTGTCGACCAAAAAGCTGATGGACGAGTGCAGCGATCTGGTTCGCCCGGTGCGCACCACCGCTGACATTACCCGCGCCAAGGAAGAAGGCAAGACCGGCATCATCTTCGGTTTCCAGAACGCGCACGCCTTTGAAGACCAGATCGGCTACGTCGAGATCTTCAAGGAACTGGGCGTGGGCATCACGCAGATGTGCTACAACACCCAGAACCTGGTCGGTACCGGCTGCTACGAGCGTGATGGCGGTTTGTCCGGCTTCGGGCGCGAAATCGTCGCCGAGATGAACCGCGTCGGCATGATGTGTGACCTTTCCCACGTCGGTGCGACCACCTCTCAGGAAGTCATCCTCGAATCCAAAAAGCCGGTGTGCTACTCCCACTGCCTGCCGTCCGGGCTTAAGGAGCACCCGCGCAACAAGTCCGACGAAGAGCTCAAGTTCATCGCCGATCACGGCGGCTTTGTGGGCGTCACGATGTTCACGCCGTTTCTCAAAAACGGTGTCGATTCAACCATCGACGACTACTGCGAAGCGATCGAATACATCATGAACATCGTGGGTGAAGACGCCATCGGCATCGGTACCGACTTCACCCAGGGCCACGGCCAGGACTTCTTCGAGTGGCTGACCCATGACAAGGGCTATGCCCGCCGCCTGACCAGCTTTGGCAAGATCATCAATCCCGAGGGCATTCGTACCGTTGGCGAATTCCCCAATCTGACAGAGGCGCTTTTGAAGCGCGGCCTGAGCGAGCCTCAGGTCAGAAAAATCATGGGCGAGAACTGGGTCAGAACCCTGAAGGATGTCTGGGGCGAATAAGCCGCCAGGGGCCCGGGCGGTGCCTGAACCGCCGCCCGGGCCTGCCCTCCTGCCGCTCCCCGAGGGTCGAGACGGCCCCTGAATAATGACAAGTTTGAGGAAGACGACCGTGACGAAACAAGCGCCCGAACTCCCGATTGAAGTCGACAGTGAAACCGGCATCTGGACCACCGATGCCCTGCCGATGCTGTACGTACCGCGTCATTTCTTCGTCAACAACCACATGGCCATTGAAGAGGCCCTGGGTGCCGAAAAATACGCCGAAATTCTCTATCACGCCGGCTACAAGAGTGCCTGGCACTGGTGCGAGAAGGAAGCCGAGCTTCATGGTCTGGAAGGCGTTGACGTCTTCGAGCACTACATGAAGCGCCTGTCCCAGCGCGGCTGGGGGCTTTTCATCACTGAAGAGATCGATCTGGAAGCCGGCACGGCGCGCGTGCGACTCGAGCACAGCGCGTTTGTCTACCAGATGGGCAAGGTGGATCGGAATATCGAATACATGTTCACCGGCTGGTTTGCCGGCGCCATGGATCAGATTCTGAGCGCCCGTGGCAGTGATCTGCGCACCGTTGCCGTACAGACCCAGAGTGGCGCCCAGCAGGGCCACGATCACGGTCTGTTTGTTGTCACGCCCGCGTAACCGAGGATCTTTGATATGGCATTCGAGGCACTGTTCAAGCCGATCCAGATCGGCAAGCATACCATTCGTAACCGCGTGGTCAGCACGGCGCATGCCGAGGTGCACGCCACCGACGGCGGCATGACCACCGACCGCTACGTCAAGTACTACGAAGAGAAGGCCAAGGGTGGCTGCGGTCTGTGTATCTGCGGCGGCTCCTCGGTGGTCTCCATCGACAGCCCCCAGGGCTGGTGGAGCTCGGTCAACCTGTCGACCGACCGTATCATCCCGCACTTTCAGAATCTGGCCGATGCCGTGCACAAGCATGGCGGCAAGATCATGATCCAGATCACCCACATGGGTCGTCGCTCCCGCTGGGACGGCTTCAATTGGTCGACGCTGGTCTCGCCGTCGGGCATCCGTGAGCCGGTTCACCGCTCAACGTGCAAGACGATCGAGGAAGAAGAGATCTGGCGCATCGTCGGTGATTTCGCCCAGGCCGCACGCCGCGCGAAGGAAGGCGGCCTTGACGGCGTTGAGCTCTCGGCCGTGCACCAGCACCTGATCGACCAGTTCTGGAGCCCGCGCGTCAACAAGCGGACCGATCAGTGGGGCGGCACCTTTGAAAACCGCATGCGCTTTGGCATGGAAGTGCTCAAGGCCGTGCGCGAAGAGGTCGGCGACGACTTCGCGGTCGGCCTGCGCATCACCGGCGACGAGTTCCATCCCGACGGTCTCGATCACGACGAGATGAAGCGGATTGCGGCCTACTATGACGCCACCGGCAAGATCGACTATTTCGGTGTGGTGGGCTCGGGCTGTGATACCCACAACACCCTGGCCAACGTCATCCCCAACATGTCCTACCCGCCGGAGCCGTTTTTGCATCTGGCCTCGGGCATCAAGGAAGTGGTCAGTGTTCCGGTCATTCACGCCCAGAACATCAAGGACCCCAACCAGGCGCAGCGCATTCTGGAAGGCGGCTATGTCGACATGGTCGGCATGACGCGTGCCCACATTGCCGACCCGCACCTGATTGCCAAGATCAAGAACAACCAGGTCGACCAGATCAAACAGTGCGTCGGTGCCAACTACTGCATCGACCGCCAGTATCAGGGTCTCGACGTCCTGTGTATCCAGAACGCGGCCACCTCGCGTGAATACATGGGTCTGCCGCACATTATCGAAAAGACCGAAGGCACCAAACGCAAGGTCGTGGTGGTCGGCGGTGGCCCCGGTGGTATGGAAGCGGCGCGTGTCTGCGCCGAGCGCGGCCATGACGTGACGCTGTTTGAAGCAAAGGATCAGATTGGCGGTCAGATCACCATCGCCTCGAAAGCACCACAGCGTGACCAGATTGCCGGTATTACGCGCTGGTATCAGCTGGAGCTGACGCGGCTGGAAGTGGATCAGCGCCTGGGCACGAAAGCCGATGAGGCCACCATTGCCGATCTGCGTCCGGATGTCGTGATTCTGGCCACCGGCGGGCAGCCGTTTCTCTCGCAGGTCCCGGAGTGGGGCTATGACGAGGACAAGGGCAAAAGCCTGGTCGTCAGCACCTGGGACATCCTCGACGGCAGCGTCGAGCCCGGCAAGAACGTGCTGATCTTTGACACCATCTGCGAGTTTTCCGGTGTCTCGGCGGCCGACTATCTGGCCGACAAGGGTTCAAGGGTCGAAATCGTCACCGACGACATCAAGCCCGGTGCCGCGGTCGGGGGCACGACGTTCCCGACCTACTACCGCAGCCTGTACGAGAAAGAGGTGATCATGACCTCGGATCTGGCGCTGCATAAGGTCTATCGCGAGGGCGATTCGCTGGTGGCGGTGCTTGAAAACGAGTACACCGGCGCCCAGGAAGAGCGGGTCGTGGATCAGGTCGTGGTGGAAAACGGGGTCCGTCCGGACGAGGCGCTCTACTACGCCCTCAAGGAACGCTCGCGCAACAAGGGTCAGATCGACATCGAAGCCCTCTATGCCATCGAGCCGCAGCCCTGCCTGTCCGAGAGCGGTGACGGCTTCGTGCTGTTCCGTCTGGGGGATTGCACCGCGCCGCGCAACACGCATGCCGCCATCTATGATGCGCTGCGGTTGTGCAAGGACTTCTGATCACAATAACGCTGTAAGCCGAGCGTCACGGGCCGCAGGGTCCGTGACGTTCGTTCCTTGCGGTGTCTCCGAGAGGAGAGACGCCATGCTCGATATCCTGTTACCGATACTGATTTTCTCTGCACTGCTGTTGACCGTCATCGGTGCGGTGCGCCGTGTGCGCCTGTGGCGTCAGGGGCGACCCTCTTCCGTGGACCTGGTCGGCGGTCTGCTTAAAATGCCGCGTCGCTATCTGGTGGATCTGCACCATATCGTTGATCGCGACAAGTACATCTCCAAGACCCACGTGGCCACGGCCGGCGGTTTCGTGCTGGCCGCGCTGCTGGCCATTATCGTGCACGGCTTCGGCCTGCACAGCCGCATTCTTGGCTGGGCCCTGCTGGCGGCGACGGCCTGCATGTTCACCGGTGCGCTCTTTGTCGCCAGACGCCGTCTGGACCCGCCGTCACGGCTGTCCAAAGGGCCGTGGATGCGCCTGCCCAAAAGCCTTCTGGTCTTTGCGGCCAGCTTTTTCATTGTCACCCTGCCGGTGGCCGGCGTTTTGCCGGCGGATTTTGGTGGCTGGATTCTGGCAGCGGTGCTGGCGGTAGGTGTTGCCTGGGGCGTGTCCGAGATGTTTTTCGGCATGACCTGGGGCGGGCCCGTCAAGCACGCCTTTGCCGGTGCCCTGCATCTGGCCTGGCACCGTCGTCCCGAACGCTTCACTACCCCGCATAACGCCAGTGCGGCGCGCTCCAGCGGTCTCAAGGCGCTGAATCTGGACAATCCCGATGCGCCGCTGGGCGTGGAAAAGCCTGCCGACTTTACCTGGAATCAGCTGCTGGGCTTTGATGCCTGCGTGCAGTGCGGTCGCTGTGAAGCGATGTGCCCGGCCTTTGCCGCCGGTCAGCCGCTCAACCCGAAAAAGCTGATTCAGGACATGATCGTTGGTATGCGCGGCAGCACCGATGCCGACTATTACGGCTCGCCCTATCCGGGCAAGCCGGTGGGCGAGCATGGCGGCAGCCCGAACGGACCGATCGTGCCCCGCGAAGGGCGCGCGCTGGTAGATGCCGAGACCCTGTGGTCGTGCACGACCTGTCGCGCCTGCGTTGAAGAGTGCCCGATGATGATCGAGCACGTTGATGCCATCGTCGACATGCGCCGCTTTTTGACGCTTGAGCACGGCAATACGCCCAACAAGGGTGCCGAGGTGCTCGACAACCTGATCGCCACCGACAATCCCGGCGGGTTTGATCCCGATTCACGTCTGCACTGGGCGGCGGACCTCAACCTGCCGCTGATGGCCGACAAAAAAGAAGCCGACGTACTGCTGTGGCTGGGTGATGGCGTCTTTGACATGCGCAATCAGCGCACGCTGCGCTCGCTGATCAAGGTGCTGCGTGCCGCCGAGGTGGATTTCGCCGTGCTGGGCAACGAAGAGCGCGACAGCGGTGATGTGGCACGGCGTCTGGGCGATGAAGCCACCTTCCAGACCCTGGCCCGTCGCAACATCAAGGCCATGAGCCAGTATCGCTTCTCGCGCATCGTCACCTGTGACCCGCACAGCTTCCACGTGCTCAAAAACGAGTACGGTGAGCTGGGCACGGCCGAAATGCCGGCCGACTATGCGGTTTATCATCACAGCACCTACATCAACGAGCTGGTCAAGGACGGCAAGCTCACCTTCAAGGCCTGGAAGGGCGGCAGCGTGACCTATCACGACCCGTGCTATCTGGGGCGCTACAACGGCGAATACGAAGCGCCGCGTGACGTGCTCAGGGCGCTGGGGATCGAGGTGCAGGAAATGGCCCGATCGGGCTATCGCTCGCGCTGCTGCGGCGGCGGTGGCGGTGCCCCGATCACCGATATCCCCGGCAAACAGCGTATTCCCGATATGCGCATGGGAGACGTGCGCGAAACCGGCGCCGACACCGTCGCGGTAGGCTGTCCGCAGTGTACGGCCATGCTGGAAGGCGTGGTGGAACCGCGCGCCGACATCAAGGATATCGCCGAGCTGGTGGCCGATGCGCTGGTGGTTGAGTCATCAGGCGAGAAGGGCGCCTCCAACAAGGAAGCGTCGCAGACACAGCGCAATGTCGAGGAGGTAACGTCATGAGCGAGCTTGTCCGCCGCGATCCTCGCAAGGAATGGATCGCCCGCAATCGATTGCACCCGCAGCATCTTGAAGTGCTGGCCGAGATCGGCGGCAACGCCGTTGCGACCGAATGGATGGGCCCCAACGGCCTGATGCGGCGCAATCCGCACGCCGTGGGTTTCACCGGACCCAACGGCATCCGCCGTATTGACCGCAGCGGCGCCTCCCACGCCGCGCATACAAACGCGCGCAGCACACAGAGCCAGGATTCGCGTCGCCGCGTAAGCATCAGTGAGCCGGCCTTCACGGTCGCTGTGGTACCAGACATGGCCGGCGGTCGCCTCTCCGGTCACGACCGCGACCTGCTGGGGCTGGCACGCCAGCTCTGTGATGCCGACCCGGAACAGCCCGGGGCGGTGCTGGCCATCGTATATGGCGAGCACAAGGAAACCACCTTTGATGAAGCCGGCATCGATCGCCTGCTGCATCTGGAGGGTGAGCAGTTCGACGGCTACACCCCCGAAAACCGTATCGCAGCCCTGCAGGGCGTGGATCGGGAAATAGCGCCGCGCTACTGGCTGCTGCCCGACTCCACACAGGGCGGCGGCGAGCTGGGTCGCCGGCTGAGCGTGCGGCTGGGTGAGCGGGCAGCCACGCAGGTCTGGCAGATCGAGGCCGACAGCGACGCCGAAACCGGCTGGCGCTGCACGACCCGCGGGGCCGCCGGGACGACCGATGTCGTTCGCGCCCTGCCGCGGGTGGTGCTGGCCCTGGCCGAGTGCGCTGATCCGATCAGCGAGACGCGCCACGCCGCCGAGCCCATCGAGCTTTCCCAGCCGCTGCCCAACGTGCTCGGTCGTATCGAGGACATTGGCGAAGTCGCAGTCGACCCGGCCAGCGTCTCGCTGGCGGAAGCCGAGTTCATCCTGTCGGCCGGCAACGGCGTCAAGGACTGGGACAACTATCATCACGCCGCCGACATTCTGGGCGCGACCAAGGGCGCCTCGCGCGTGGCGGTCGATGACGGCCACATGCCCCGCGACCGCCAGGTCGGTGCAACGGGCACATGGGTATCGGCCCGCGTCTATGTCGCGGTCGGTATCTCCGGGGCCATTCAGCACCTGCAGGGCATTCAGACCTGCGAGAAAGTGGTGGCCATCAACCTTGATGAAGGCTGCGACATGGTCAAGCGGGCGGATCTGGCCGTGATCGGCGATGCCAACGCCATCCTGGCCGCTCTGGTCGACCGCGTGGAGCAATACCGCGCCGAGCAGGAGGGCAACCGCGATGCCGCCTGATGCACCGTCTTCCAATACCGGCGGGCTCAACGTCGCCGTGCTGGTGTCGATCGGTCGTCACCCGTTGACCGCCCGCACGCGCCGCGCCGATCAGGACGCCCGCGCCGTGGAAATGGCGCTGAGTCTCAAGGGCGCCTCGGTCAATCTGATGCATGCCGGCCAGCACGACAGCGACCATGAAGAGGCCATTCGGGGCTATCTCGGCATGGGCATTGATGAAGTGCGCCTGCTCGAGCAGACGCCTCAGGCCGATGTCGTGCCCGTACTGACCGACGCTTTGCGCGCCGACTCACCGCAGCTGGTACTGACCGGCACGCGCGCCGAGACCGGTGAGGGCTCGGGCGTTTTACCCTACCTGCTGGCCGAGGCGCTGGGATGGCCGGTCATCAACGGTCTGGCCGCGGTCGAAAAGGTCGAAAAGGGCGTGGCCACGGTGCTGCAGGCCCTGCCGCGTGGCAAGCGTCGCCGCCTGCGGGTTCGCCTGCCGGCGATCGCCACGGTCGATACCAGTGCCCCGGCGGCGCGGCAGAGTGCCTTCGGGCCCGCGCGCCGCGGCGAATTCGATATTCAGCCGCATGCCAGCGAAATCGATGCGTCTCTGGCGCAGTGGCAGATCCAGCCGGCCCGTAAGCGGCCCAAACGCCTCAAGATCGTCAAGTCCTCCTCGGCGCGTGACCGTTTCAAGGCGGCCGCCGCCAAGTCCGACGGCGGCGGGGGCCAGACCCTCAACGACGTGACGCCGGAACAGGGCGCCGAGGCGATCTTCAAACTGCTCAGGGAAGAGGGGGTGCTTCGCTGATCGCCCCGGTCGGCGGCCACTGGCCGTCGAGCACGGCGACAGCGAGCATCGGTTAAAAAAAGGGATCAAAACGCGACTTGTGCCCCGCCTTCATGGCGGGGCGTTTTATTTTGGGACGGGAAATATCGATCGTATCAGGCGTGTTGTCTGAACCGAGACGGCGTTCGAGCGGCCGACCCCGGGGCCGGCCTTTGATGTTTGAGAGCGTCGATGTTTGAGAGCGTCGAGGTTTCAGGAGTGAGCCGTCTGCACGTTCGACACCGGCTGTCCTCTTTTACGAACCACCCAGTAGCCCACGCTGCCGGCCGCCAGCAGCATGGCACCGCAGCCTGCCGCCAGCACATGGGCGCCGGTTGTTGCCTGCTCGGGAACACCGAATCGCTCGGCCAGTGAGGAGAGCGTCGTGGCGTATTGAACCCACAAAAAGACCCCGACGGCCACACCGGAGAGCATGGTGCACAGCGCAATGACGCGGGTCCCGGAAATCCAGGTCGCGCTGACGTCGCGATCATATTCATGCAAAAAGGCGCGATACGCCTTTTGAATGTCCGTGACCCGGGTCAGGCGTGAGGCCACAACGATGGCGATCAGCGCGGCCACCGTGCTGAGCACAACCGGATGCAGATAAACCGGCAGCGTGATCCACTGCGCCTGATCCATCAGCGACAGTGCGATATTGCTGACAAAGCCAACCGCCAGGCCCCAGCCGGCGCCGGCGGCGGTAATTCGGCGACTCCAGATGCTCATCAGTGCGACCGGCCCCCAGGAGGAGGCAAACAGCGTGGCGGCAAACCAGACCACCGCCATAACGGCCGGCGACTGAAACAGCGCGATGACCAACGACACCACGCCGGCACCCAGAATGGAGAGTCGGCTGGCGCGCATGGCGGCCTTTTCGCTGCGGTTGGGCGGCAGGATGTCGTTGGAGATGCTGAAGCCGATGATCGACAGGAAGGTCGAGCACGAAGAGAGTCCCGCGGCAAACACGCCGGTAAGAATTACCACCCCAAGCCAGGTCGGCAGGATGTTGAGCGAGGCCCAGACCATGGCGCGCTCGCCGTCGAGTCCGCTGTCGTAAAGGTTGATCGCCGCACCGGTCATCATCATCAGGGCGTAGAACACGGCAAGCGACACGGCGGTGAGCATCGCCGAGCGCATCACGACGTGTTCGTTGCGTGCCATGAGATAGCGGCTGGACTGCCAGGGACTGGCGGCCAGCACCGCGGCCCAGACCAGCCCCAGCGTGATGCCCCAGGTCAATGCCTCGCCCGGTGTTGAAAAGGTGGCGTCCGGCCCTTCCAGCACGCCGTGCCACAGCGCGATGCCGGGCTTGTCGGTCTGGCTCAGAAGGCCTTCGATGACGCCGTGCCAGCCGCCCAGGTCCTGCAGGATATAGACCGAGCCGCCAAGGGCTGCCAGCGAGAAGATCACAAACATTATGGTGTCGGTGACCATGACGCCGGGGGAGCCGGAGTAGAGGATAAAGCCGGTGTAGGTCAGCCAGACCAGCACCAGCCCGGTCCAGTAGGGCATGCCGGTCAGCTCGGAGAACATGATGCCTGCCCCCTGCATGACGCCCACCAGGTACGCGCCCAGACCGATCACGGTGGTCAGCCCGGCAATCATCTGCACGCGCCTTGAGTCAAAGCGCTTGCCGAAAAACTCCGGCACCGTTTTGGCCTCACTGCGTCGCAGGTAGCGGCCAAAGGCCAGCGCGCCCAGCAGGCACCCCGAGGTACTCAGGGCGGCGAAGATCAGCATGACAAAGGGATAGCCATCGTAGGCAAAGCCGGTTTCGCCCAGAAAGGCGCTGGTGCTCAAATAGCTGGCCACCAGGGTGCCCAGAATGAAAAAGGTCGGCGCGTTGCGACCGGCCACCAGGTAGTCGTCAAGATGTTTGACGCGTCGCCCGGCCAGATGGCCGATCAGAAAATAACCGACGAGACTGCACAGGATGGCAACGGTGTAGACCATGAAGGGGCTCCGGTGAGATGGGTCTTGTATGTCTTGTAGTGAAAGCATGTCGCGAGCCACCCGAACGCTCATGCTCCCAGACGCCACGGGAGATGGCATTTGCGACATGACGGCCCAGACAAACGAAAGGGCCACCCCGAAGGGTGGCCCCGTGCTCTGACAGATATATCCGATGCGTTGCCCTAAAGCGACTGAGCGGCCTTTGTTGATGCTTTTGGCCCATAAAGCTCTCGATGAAGGCCCATATAAAGGCTGGCGCACATCAAAAGCAGCACCACGGTGAAGGGCAGGCCTGTCGCTACGGCCCCGGCCTGAAGGGCGCTCATGGCGGTGGTG
The DNA here is from genome assembly GCF_977968315.1 of Kushneria sp. EE4. Next base: position 2,598,642 of record NZ_OZ386212.1, on the reverse strand, counting down.
CCGCCGCCGTAGAGCAAAACGCCGGCAATCGAGCCCTGCATGGTGGCCCAGAAAACGCGCTGGCCGCGCGGCGTGTCGGTCTTGCCGCCGGCAGTGATGTTGTCGATGACCAGCGAGCCCGAGTCCGATGAGGTGATGAAAAACACCAGCACCAGAATGATTGCAAGCAATGAGGTCACACCGGACAGGGGGAGCTGTTCGAGCATGTGGAACATGGCAAGCGAGACGTCATCGATGCCGCCGGCCAGCTTGCCGATGTTGTTGGTGACCTGATAAAGCGCCAGACCGCCGAAGGTGCTCATCCAGATCAGGGTGACCACGGTCGGAATCAACAGCACGGCAATCAGAAACTCGCGCACCGTACGGCCTTTCGAAACGCGGGCAATGAACATGCCGACAAACGGCGACCAGGAGATCCACCACGCCCAGTAAAAGATGGTCCAGCCGTGATACCAGGTGCCATCGTCACGGCCGATCCAGTTCGACAGCGGCAGAATATGGGTGGCGTACGCCATGGCGGTGGTGCCGATGCCTGACAGCACGGTCAGGGTGGGTGCCACCGCAATGACAAACGCCAGAAGCAGCGCGGCGATGATCATGTTGATGTTGGAAAAAAGCTTTACGCCGCCATCAATGCCGCGCCAGACCGACACCAGGGTCAGCACGCTGACCACCACGATAATGGCCAGCTGGGTGCCCAGCGTATTGGGCACATTAAAGAGATAGGCGAGTCCGCCGGCGGCCTGGGAGGCGCCAAAGCCCAGCGAGGTGGCAAGGCCGAAGACCGTGGCCAGAACGGCCAGAATATCGATGATGTGGCCGGCCCAGCCGCGGGTATGCTTGCCAAGAATCGGATAAAAGGCCGAGCGAAGGGTCAACGGCAGGCCACGGTTATAGGCAAAAAAGGCCAGCGATAATCCCACCACGCCGTAGATGGCCCAGGGGTGCAGCCCCCAGTGGAACATGGTGGCGCCCATGGCCGCACTTGCCCCTTCAGCCGTGCGGGCCGGAGCGTTGAGCGGCGTGCCATACCAGTCGGTGTAGTAGGCCACAGGCTCCGCCACGCTCCAGAACATCAGCCCGATGCCCATCCCGGCGGCAAAGAGCATGGCAAACCAGGACATGCGCGAAAACTCGGGTCGGGCGTTGTTTCCGCCCAGGCGAATGCGACCGACCGGCAGCACGATCAGCGCCAGACAAAAGATGACGAAAATGTTGCCGGAAATCATGAAAAGCCAGTCGAAATGTTCGATCGACCAGTTTTTGGCCAGCCCCAGCTGCGCGTTGGCCATGTCGGGATAAATCAGGGCATAGATCAAAAAGGCGAGAATGGCGGCGGCGGAAAGCGGGAAGACGGGATGGTGAAAATCCATGCCCATCATTTGCTTGTTGTCCTGGCCCGACGTCAGTAATGAATCCTGGTCATCCATACACTGTCCTCGTTGTTGTTATGCAAACAGCCCCCTTTTCAGCTGTTCTGCATTCTTGTGTGCGGCCCCTGGGGCCATTTGTTTAAAAGCGACGCCGACATGTCCATTGCCGCTCGGCCGGGCGCGCCATTCGTCTATTGCCTTTAATATCGACCGGAAAGCAGCAGACCACAGGGCAACAACAAGAGGACGTGAAGATGATGATTGTCGATCTGATTGATGGCGATGATTTTCGCACGCGGCTGGTAGAACTTGGCGTCCATATTCCGGAAGGTGCGGGCCCGGATACCTGTGCGCGCATGGCGCTTTGCAAGCACCGCGGCGAGGGCGTAGAGGGTCTGAAGGCGCTGGTGGATGAGATGGTAAGACGCTCGGATATTCTGCTGCCGTCGGTACGACAGGCCATCGAAAAATATCTGTTGCCGGCGCTGAATCGGGATTAAAAAAGGGACCGGCTCACGGTTGGTGAGCCGGTCCCTTTGAGGACATCACCCGTTGCCGGGTGTATCAACGGGGCAAATGCCTAGCCCTTGGCCAGCTGCAGGGCCGGCGCTTCCTGACCCATGTGCGTGAGCATGCGCTCGCCGTACCAGTTAACGAAGTCGATGACGCCGAATTCGTAGGTTTCCGAGTAGGGCCCGGGCTGGTAGGCCCTGGAGTTGATGCCGCGCTGGTTCTCTTCGGCCAGCTGACGGTCCTGGTCGTTGGTGGCATCCCAGACGTGGCGCAGGTTGTCGACGTCGTAGTCTTCACCTTCGACCGCATCCTTGTGCACCAGCCACTTGGTCGTGACCATGGTCTGCTGCGGGCCGAGCGGCAGCACGCGGAACACCACGGAATGATCGCCCATGAAGTGATTCCAGGAGTTGGGCAGGTGCAGAATGCGCAGCGACCCCATGTCAGGGCTGGTCAGACGACCCATGAGCTTCTTGCAGCCCGGCTTGCCGTCCATGGTCATGGAGACCACGTTGTCCAGCAGCGGCGTGCGGGTCAGACGGTTGCGCTTGCCAAAGCGCTTGAGCTGCCAGGGCACCTGCTCCTGGTTCCAGTCGGCCTGCTTGCGGGTAACCAGCTCCTTGTACTTCTCGGTCGCGCGCGGGTCTTCAGTGTCATCGAACTCGATCAGCGAGTTCAAAAGCTCCGGGTGCGCGCCGTTGCAGTGATAGCACTCGCGGTTGTTCTCGATGACCAGCTTCCAGTTGGCCTGCTCAACGATGGTGGTCTGGGTAGCTACCTTGACGTTGTCCATGTCGTACGGTTCGAGGTAGTGCTCGAGCGTGACCAGGAAATCGTCGATGGCGGGCGGCTCTTCACTCAGGTTGATGAAGACAAAACCACCGGCGGTACGGACATTGACCGGCTTGAGCCCGAACTGGCCCAGATCGAAGTCGGTGCCCATGTCGCTGCCGGCAAACAGCAGCCGACCGTCGAGTTCATAGGTCCACTGGTGGTAGGGGCACACCAGCTTGGCGACCTTGCCCTTTTCCTTGGTACAAAGCCTGGACCCGCGATGGCGACAGACGTTGTGGAAGGCATGGATCACGCCCTCGGCACCACGAACGATCACGATCGGGTTGTCGCCGATCTCCAGGGTCATGAAATTGCCCTTGGCGGGAATTTCACAGGTCATGCCGGCGAAAAGCCATTCCTTTTCAAAGATTTCCTGCATATCGAGCGCGAAGAATCGAGCATCGTTATAGAACGGCTGAGGCAGGGAGTAGGTAGGGTTGCGATTCTGAAGCAGGTCAGCTGCGGCCAAACGTGCCTGATTCAGAGCGTCATCCGGTCCATATGAAGCTGTCATGTCCATACCAAATATCCTTTTCATTGTCGCGGTTTGCGAGAAAGCGACAACACGGTTGAGCGGATGTTATTTGTCTTGTGAGGCCTGGTATTCATGCATGGAAAAATCGATCCATCTTGATTGATGGCGATTGTGGTACACGGATGTGAGCCCCGGTTGTCTACCCGCGACATGAAAGAGTGTCACGACGACCTGATTGGTCGATGACAGACCGAAAATGGGGGTGAAAGGTATGCGCGTGTCGCTGACAGACAAGCCTGGTGTGAGAGGCGTCACCAGAATGCCAGACTGATAGGGTGTCGGACCGTGTCGTCAACACGGATCGACGAGCGAACAGCTGCGGCACTGCCAGGCAGAGAACATCATGACAATGAACTACTTCAATCCGGTTACAACCCAGACCTGGACCAACGGCCGCCATGAGGTTCGCTGCGTCAAGATCATTCAGGAAACCCCTGACGTGCGCACCTTCTGCTTCATGGCAGAGCAGCCCGTTTTATTCTTTTTCAAGCCCGGGCAGTTTGTAACGCTTGAGCTGGACATCGAGGGCGAGCAGATCATGCGCTCCTATACGATCTCCAGCTCGCCCTCCATCCCCTACAGCTTTTCGATTACCGTCAAGCAGGTCCCCGGCGGCAAGGTCTCCAACTGGCTGCACACCAACCTCAGCGTCGGTGACAAGCTGGCCGTTCACGGCCCGGTCGGCAACTTCAACTCGATCGATTTTCCGGCCGACAAGGTGTTGTTTCTCTCCGGTGGCGTCGGCATCACCCCGTTGATGTCCATGACGCGCTGGTTTTTCGACACCAACGCCAATGTGGATGTCGAGTTTATCCACAGTGCGCGTGCCCCGCGCGATGTGATCTATCACCGCGAGCTGGTGCACATGTTCTCGCGTATCCCCGAGTTCAAGCTGCACATCGTGTGTGAAAAGAAAGAGGATATCGGCGAGGCCTGGGCCGGCTATCGGGGCTTTCTGACCCAGCCCATGCTGGAGCTCATGGCGCCTGACTTCCTTGAGCGCGAGATATTTTGCTGCGGCCCCGTGCCCTACATGAACGCGATCAAGAATATCCTGCGCGAGAACAACTACGACATGGATCACTACCATGAAGAGCTGTTCGGCGCGACGCCTGCCGACGTCAAGGAAGAGGCGCTGGAGATGGCGGAGATGGCCGAGGAAGCGGCCGAAAACGTCGACGAGGCCGATCTGGTCACTGTCGAGTTTGCCTCCTCCGGCAAGAGTGTCCAGGTCCAGCCCGGCGAGACGGTGCACAGTGCGGCGGCTCAGCTGGGACTTCACATTCCCAAGGCCTGCGGCATGGGGATCTGCGGTACCTGTCGGGTCGAGCTCAAGTCAGGTGAGGTCGAGATGGACCACAACGGCGGGATTACGGATGAAGACATCGAAGAAGGCTATATCCTGTCGTGCTGCAGCCGCGTCAAGGGGGATCTGGTCGTCGACTTTTAGGGTTTGATAACAACGGGCGGCGATGACGGATGCCATCGCCGCCCGTCATCAGGCAATCACTTCGACCACCCCGACGACAGTTACTAAAAAACGCTCATGACCCGCAGGTCATGAGCGTTTTTTTACAGGCTTTTGTCAGTGCCTGGCGTCAGGCCCGTTCAGGCAGCGCCAAGCATGCCGTGCGGGTCCAGTACGAACTTGCTGGCAACGCCTGCATCAAACTCTTCATAGCCTTTCGGTGCTTCTTCAAGGCTAATGATCTGAGCGTTGACGATCTCGGCGATGTTGAGACGCCCGTGCAGGATGGCCTGCATCAGCTGACGGTTGTACTGAACAACCGGGGTCTGACCGGTATGGAAGGAGTGACCCTTCGCCCAGCCCAGGCCAAAGCGCAGGCTCAGACTGCCGGTCTGTGCGGCCTTCTCGGTCGCGCCCGGATCTTCGGTGACATAAAGCCCCGGAATGCCGATGGAGCCGCCTTCACGGGTGACTTCCATCATCTGGTTGAGCACCACGGCCGGCTGCTCCTTGCCACCATGACCGACGGCTTCAAAGCCTACCGCGTCGATGGCGCTGTCCACGCTGGGCTCGCCGACGACGGCGGCGATCATCTCACCAAGACGGTCGTGCTTGTTCAGATCGATCGGTTCAAAGCCCATCTTGCGCGCATGTTCCAGACGCTTGGGATTGAAATCGCCGATCATGACCACGGCCGCACCCAGCAGACGCGCAGAGGCAGCCGCTGCCAGACCGACCGGACCTGCACCTGCCACATAGACGGTCGAGCCTGCACCGACACCGGCTTTCAGAGCACCGTGGAAGCCGGTCGGCAGAATGTCGCTCAGCATGGTCAGGTCGCGAATCTGGTTCATCGCCTGATCACGGTCCGGGAACTTGAGCAGGTTGAAATCGGCATAGGGCACCATGACGTAGCGCGCCTGACCGCCGACCCAGCCACCCATGTCGACATAGCCATAGGCACCGCCGGCGCGGTCGTCGTTGACGTGCAGGCACAGGCCGGTATGGCCTTCCTTGCAGGTCCGGCAACGGCCGCAGGCCACGTTGAAGGGTACGGAGACGATATCGCCGATATCGAGAAACTCGACATCCTTGCCCTTTTCGATGACTTCACCGGTGATCTCGTGACCCAGCACCATGCCCTGGGGCGCGGTGGTACGGCCACGCACCATGTGCTGGTCGGAACCACAGATGTTGGTGGAGACCACCTTCAGGATGACGCCATGTTCAATGGGCCTGCCATTGGGCGTTTCCATTTTCGGGTAGGCAATGTCCTGTACTTCGACCTTGCCCGCGCCCATGTAAACCACGCCGCGATTGTCTGACATGCTGGAACCTCCTGGTGCCATCACTTGTGTTTAAAGAGACCAGGCCAGCAAGGCGCGTTTTTTGCACTAAAAAGGTGCAAAAAGACGGCCAGGCGGATGCCTGGAGGTCTAGAGTGGATCAGCGGAGAAGGGGAGAGTTGTCCGTGCGCGACGTCGCAAGGTGGCTGGGCGACGTCGTTATCCGATGGTCTTATGCCTGTCGCTTAATGACAGCCATGTCGCAAATACACCAGGCGGTGACGTCGGCAAGCATTTCGGGGCAGGGGAGCAGCGATACCATCGCAACAGGATAGCGTGCGACAGAAAGGCGCGGCACCGCATTCGACCCATTCAGGATAATAAACGATTTGATGATGATAGGAGGCGTGATGCTTCATCATGGTTTCTCCCCCAGCGCTCAACTGTCTGACTACGACACGGACCTGGCCGAGGCGATCGCTGAAGAGACACAGCGACAGGAAGCGCATATCGAACTGATCGCTTCCGAAAACTACGCCAGTCGCTACGTCATGCAGGCCCAGGGCACGCAGCTGACCAACAAGTATGCCGAGGGCTATCCGGGCCGTCGCTACTATGGTGGCTGCGAGTTCGTCGACAAGGTCGAGGCCATGGCGATCGAGCGTGCCTGCGAGCTGTTCGGTGCCCACTATGCCAACGTCCAGCCGCACTCCGGTGCCCAGGCCAATGCCGCCGTTTTCATGGCACTGGTCAACCCCGGCGACACCATTCTGGGCATGAGCCTGGCCCACGGCGGCCACCTGACGCACGGTGCCGCGCCGAACTTCTCCGGCAAGAACTACAACGCCGTGCAGTACGGCCTGAATGCCGACACCGGTCAGATCGACTACGACGAAGTGGCAGCGCTGGCGCGTGAGCACCAGCCGAAGATGATCATCGCCGGCTTTTCCGCCTATTCACGCGTGATCGACTGGCAGCGCTTTCGCGAGATTGCCGACGAGGTCGGTGCGTATCTGATGGTTGATATGGCGCACATCGCCGGTCTGGTGGCCGCCGGTCTCTACCCGAGTCCGCTGCCTCACGCCCACGTCGTGACCACGACGACCCACAAGACACTGCGCGGCCCGCGCGGCGGGTTGATCCTGTCGGCCGACGCCGATGAGACGCTGTATAAAAAGCTCAACGGCGCGGTTTTCCCGGGTCAGCAGGGCGGACCGCTCATGCACGTGATCGCGGCCAAGGCCGTGGCGTTCAAGGAAGCCATGACCACGGAGTTTGCCGACTATCAGCGCCAGGTGATTGCCAATGCGCGTGCCATGGCCGGCGTGTTCATTACCCGCGGCTTTGACGTGGTCTCCGGCGGCACCGACGACCATCTGTTTCTGGTCTCGCTGATCAAGCAGGGCGTGACCGGCAAGGACGCCGATGCGGCACTCGAGCGTGCCTGTATCACCGTCAATAAAAACGCCGTACCCAACGATCCGCAAA